>NZ_JAHBDB010000068.1:0-24058 GCF_019956105.1 Pseudomonas sp. BF-RE-25 | reverse complement strand
CTCCTACACGGGGATTGGGTTCACACGATTCAAAATTGTAGGAGCTGGCTTGCCAGCGATGGACGTCAACGATAACGCGGGGTGTCTGAATCAACGCGGTGTCTGGGCGTTTTTCGCCGGCAAGCCGACTCCTACAGGGAATCGCGTGTGCTGTTGATTTTCACCACTCATCAGGCCGAGCGTTAGCTCGCCTTCCGCTTTTGATCTTGAGGTGCACGCCCCCTCGAGAGGCTGAGTGGAGGTTCTGCGCAGTGGGCAACCCGGCATGGATGCCGGGTTAGCCGCGCACGGCCAAGGATGGCCGATCGCGGCGGGCCCACGGAGCAGGACCGGAGCGAGGGCATGGCGAGCCTTAGCGAGCCACCGAACGAAAGGGGCAAGAGCGCTTTGGTTACTTTCGCGCTTTTCGAAAGTGACTCGCCGTAAGGGCGAAACCAATAGCCGCCGTTACCGCAGAAACGGATATGTACACAATCAAAGCAACCCGGCACCAGACCTCAAGACCGCTTCGCCGGCAAGCCGGCTCCTACAGAATCAGGCTCAGGATTCAACTGCTCCCACAACTCCGCCGCACCGGGAAATTCCGTACCGTCTTCGGCGCTCATATCATCCGGATCATAACGGCTCAAACACCCCTCCCCCAATGTCGCGGGAGCCTTGGAAGTAGCTTTGTCCAGTGGATCAGCCATGGTCATGTCCTCAGTGCAGAAACGGCGAAGGGCCTGGAACGATTGAACGCCCAGGCCCTTCGAATTTCAACCGCGGCGTGTGGTGGTCAGAACACTACAGTCTTATTACCGTGCACCAACACCCGGTCCTCCAAGTGATACCGCAGACCGCGGGCCAGTACCATTTTCTCGACATCGCGACCGAAACGCACCATGTCTTCGATGCTGTCACTGTGGCTGACGCGCACAACGTCTTGCTCGATGATCGGGCCGGCGTCCAGTTCTTCGGTCACGTAGTGACACGTCGCACCGATCAACTTCACCCCACGCATGGAAGCCTGGTGATATGGCTTGGCGCCGACGAACGACGGCAGGAAGCTGTGGTGAATGTTGATGACCTTGTGCGCATATTCGCTGCACAACTCGGGCGGCAGGATTTGCATGTAACGGGCAAGTACCACCACTTCGGCATCGTGCTGTTTGACCAGACGCGAGACTTCGGCAAACGCCGGCTCTTTATCCTGCGGATTGACCGGTACGTGGTAGTAAGGAATGCCGTGCCACTCAACCATGCTGCGCAAATCATCATGGTTGGAAATCACACAGGAGATTTCGCAATCCAGTTCATCGCTGTGCCAGCGGTGCAGCAAGTCGGCCAGGCAATGAGATTCACGGCTTGCCATCAACACCACACGCTTCTTCTGCGCGGTATCGGTAATGCGCCAGTTCATCGAGAACTCTTCGGCAATCGGCGCGAACGCCTCGCGGAAAGCCTCGATACCAAAAGGCAGCGAGTCGGCACGAATTTCGTGACGCATGAAAAACCAGCCGCTGAGATTGTCCGAGTGATGGCTCGCTTCAGTGATCCAGCCGTTATGTGACGCCAGAAAGTTACTGACTTTAGCAACGATGCCGACGCGGTCCGGGCAAGCAATCACCAGCCGAAAAGTGCGCATGAGGGGGAAACTCCAGAACTTCGCAAAGGCCGCCATTCTAGCGATTGCGCAAAAAAACTGCAGTATAGATGACACCTCGCGTTGAGCGAGGGCCGCTGGCACAAGCGTTGAGGGCTGTCGGTTACCTGCGCGATGGTGATCCTGTAAGCATTCTTCAAGCATTCAATTGTGAATATCTGTGATACCTGCGTCACACTATTTAACTGCACATCCAATTTGCGCCCTATTCATCGCAACTAATTTAAATAAACCCCGGTTAAATGTTTACTTGATGAAACACCCTGACTATTATTGCCGCACTGTCCCCTGCCATCCAGCGCACAACATAAGGTAGTCCCCATGTCCTTGATCAACGAATATCGTGCCACCGAAGAAGCTATCAAAGAGCTGCAAGCCCGTTTGAAGAACCTGTCCCAAGACGACAAACTGCAAACCGAGCTGGAATTCGAAGGCAAACTGCGCACCCTGATGGGCGAATACTCCAAGTCCCTGCGTGACATCATTGCGCTGTTGGATCCAGAATCCAAAACCAAAGCACCACGCGGCGGCGCAGTAAAAACTACTGGCACCAAGCGTGCTCGCAAAGTTAAACAATACAAAAACCCGCACAACGGCGAAGTCATCGAAACCAAAGGTGGCAACCACAAAACTCTGAAAGAGTGGAAAGCCAAGTGGGGCGGCGACGTGGTTGAAGGCTGGGCTACCCTGCTGGGCTAAGCCGCAAAGCTTGCCGCAGACCCATCCGCGACAAAAAAGAACGCCAGCAATCGCTGGCGTTTTTTTATGCCCGAGATTCAGGCCCGTGCATTTTCATTTTCAAAGATTCAAACGTTTGCGCAATGCCTGGACATAATTGTTCCACTCATTGAGCACCTCTTGCTGGAATGGCGTCGCAGTAATGTTCAATTGGGCTGCAGCTTCTACAAATGCTTCCAGGGTATTGGGCGCCCCGCACTCGGGCGCTGACAAACGTTGCTGACAGAATACTCGCCAGCGTTCTTGCTCTTCGAAACTCAACGTTTCGGGAAAGTTACGTGCGCGATATCGAAACAATAATTCAGGCAAACGTTCATCATCGAAAGGCCATTGCTCTTGCGCTAATTGCGCCGGGTCAGCCGCCCGGACTTGCTCACAAAGACGCCGGTCCCGATCACCGATAAAACCATCGTATAACTGTTGTTCAGGGTCTTGGCTCTGAGCGAAATCCTCTCGGGCATAAATGGCCTGAACTTTATCTCGCCAAATTGTTTGTGCGGCACTTAGTCGCAGCGTGCGTTCCTGATAAAGCGCCATATCCAGCCCCAGTCGTTGCTGATCATCGGGACGAAGCACCGACAACGGCGCCACCACCGGGCATTTGTTGATGTGGATGAGTTTGAGCGGTACCGGCAGTTCGCCTTCGGCCAGTTCATCGCGACGGGTATACAAACGCTGGCGCAAGGTCTCGGCATCCAGGTCGAACAACCCTTGGGGATCCAGGTGCAGGTCACAGACAATCAGCGCGTTCTTGTTGCGCGGATGCCAGGCCAGCGGCAACACCACGCCGACATAACTGCGTGCCGCCGAAAAACGCCCGGAAATGTGCACCATCGGCTGCAACAGCCGAATCTGATCCATCACCTTTTGTTTGCTGCGCAACTGAAACAGCCAGTCGTAGAGCTTCGGCTGTTTTTCCCGAATCAGACGTGCCAGTGCGATGGTCGCGCGAACGTCCGACAGCGCTTCGTGAGCATTGCCGTGATCGATGCCGTTGGCGGCGGTCAGGCGTTCGAGTTTGAGCGTCACCCGCCCTTCGTCATCCGTCGGCCAAACCAGGCCATCGGGCCGCAAGGCATACGCCGCACGCACCACATCGATCAGGTCCCAACGACTGTTACCGCCCTGCCACTCGCGGGCATAGGGGTCGAAGAAATTTCGGTACAGGCTGTAACGAGTCATCTCGTCGTCGAAACGCAAGGTGTTGTAACCCGCGCCACAAGTGCCCGGTGCCGCCAGTTGCGCGTGTACCCGAGTCATGAAATCGGCTTCGCTCAAACCGTGCTCGGTCAGTTGGCCCGGCGTAATGCCGGTGATCGCGCAGGCCGCCGGATGCGGCAGGATGTCTTCACTGGGCTGGCAATAAAGATTGACCGGCTCGTCCATGACATTGAGATCAAAGTCAGTGCGCAGCCCCGCCACTTGCAGTGGACGGTCGCAACGCGGGTTGATGCCGGTGGTTTCATAGTCGTACCAGAAGATCGAGGTCACGGGCTATTCCTGAACTGAAGATCGGCGAAGTCTAGGCGTTCACATCCCGCCCCGGCCAGTAATCTTGCATTCAATCACCTATGACCACGCACCGTGCAATACATAGTTATGTCGTTTCCCCCCGTGAGGCTGCTAGCATCGGACGCACAGAGAATCCCGATCAGGCCACATCATCAGGTTGCCCATGCTCGAGACCACAGCACTGCAAAGGAAAGCGAAGCTGTCCCCGCCACTGGAAACGCGGTATCAGGTTGAAACGCCGGAAGGCATCGACTTGCCACTGCGCCCGGCCGGGTTGATGGTCCGTGCGCTGGCGTTCTCCATCGACCTCGGGCTGCGCGGGCTGATTCTGGGTCTGCTGTTTATCGTCCTCGCGTTTCTGGGGAAACTCGGTGCAGGGCTGGGCTCGATCCTGCTGTTCGCAGTGAGCTGGTGGTACATGGTGTTGTTCGAAGTGCTCAATCAGGGGCGCTCGCCGGGCAAGCAATGGATGGGCCTGCGGGTGGTGCAGGATGACGGCACGCCGATCGGCTGGTCCGCTTCGCTGTTGCGCAACCTGCTGCGATTTGTCGACCTGTTGCCGTTCGGCTATTTCCTCGGCGCCATCAGTTGCCTGCAACACCCCAGCTTCAAACGCCTCGGCGACCTGGCCGCCGGCACGCTGGTCATCTACCGCGAACAGCCGCTCACCCGACCGCAAGTGCCCGACGCCGAACCGCGACGTCCGGCCTTCGCCATGACGCTGACCGAGCAACGCGCCATCCTCGGGTTTGCCGAACGCCAGGGTGAACTCTCAGAAGCGCGGGTCAATGAACTTGCCTCTATCCTCGCCCAACCGTTGAACGTCCCAGCACCACGGGCGGTGGCGGAACTCAACGGCATCGCCCGCGGCTTGTTGGGTCCCGCATGAAGCAAAGTCTTTTCGAGAATCGCCACAAGGCTGAATGGACGCAGTTTTCCCTCATGCTCGACAGGCTGGAGCGCAACAAAGACACCTCACGTGTCGCCAGTTTTGCGAAAGACTATCGCCGGCTCTGCCAGCACCTGGCGTTGGCTCAGGAGCGTGGATACAGCAGTTTCCTGATCGACTCGTTGCAGCAACAGGTCCTGCGCGGGCATCAACAACTTTATCGACATCGCAGCCGCCTGGGTGCCAATGTGCTCGGCTTCATCCTCGCGGATTTTCCGCGGCTGGTGCGCGAACAGTGGCGCTTCGTGCTGGCCGCCAGCCTGATGTTTTTCGGCAGCCTGATCGGCTTCGCGCTGCTGGTGTATCTGTTCCCGGACCTGGTCTACAACCTGATCCCGGCACAACAGGTCAGCGACATGCAAAGCATGTACGACCCCAACGCCGGACACCTGGGTCGCTCCGCGGAACGGGCGGCCAGTGAAGACTGGGTGATGTTCGGCTTCTACATCATGCACAACATCGGCATCGCTTTTCAGACGTTCGCCAGCGGTTTGCTGTTTGGCCTGGGCAGCGCGTTTTTCCTGTTCTTCAATGGCTTGATGATCGGCGCGGTGGCCGGGCACCTGACACAGCTCGGCTACGGGCAAACCTTCTGGTCGTTCGTGATCGGCCACGGTGCTTTCGAACTCAGTGCCATTGCCCTGGCGGGTGCCGCCGGCCTGCAACTGGGCTGGGCACTGATCGCACCGGGGCGCCTGCCACGCGCCGAAGCCTTGCGAGTCGCGGCGCGCAAAAGCGTATTACTGATTTGCGGGGTCATGCTGTTTCTGTTGATCGCTGCATTTATCGAAGCCTACTGGTCATCCATGACCGGGCCGGCACCGATGACCAAATATCTGGTCGGCGCGACGCTGTGGTTTTTGGTAGCAATGTATCTGCTGTTTGCCGGACGGAGTCGTCATGCGCCTGAGTGACGCGACCGTGGTGATCCGCCCTCGAACAACCTGGGAAGCCATGGACCTCGGCGTCCTGCTGAGTCAGCGGCACCGACGCCTGTTGATGACCAGTTGGGCCATCGTGACCTTGCCGGTTTTCGCCCTGCTCACCTTGTTGTTGTGGGATTCACCGTCCCTCGCCGCCTTCATTTTCTGGTGGCTGAAACCGGCGTTCGAACGCCTGCCGCTGTACATCCTGTCCAAAGCCATGTTCGGTGAAACGCCCACCTTGAAACAGGCGCTGCGCCAATGGCCGCGACTGCTCAAGCCACAACTGCTCGCCAGTCTGACCTGGCGACGCTTGAGTCTGAGTCGCAGTTTCCTGATGCCGGTGGTGCAACTCGAAGGCCTGAGTGGGCAAGCGCGGCAACAGCGCTTGCAGGTGCTGTTGCAACGCGACGGCGGCGCGGCGCGCTGGCTGACGATCATCGGCGTGCATCTGGAAAGTGCACTGTGGGTCGGCCTGATGGTGCTGTTTTATCTGTTTCTGCCGCAACAGGTTGAATTGGACTGGAGCTGGCAAACGCTGCTGTCCGCCGCCACACAAGACTGGCGCTGGCTGGAACACCTGACCAACGTGTTTTACGTGTTGGTGCTCGTGGTGTGGGAACCGGTTTACGTGGCCTGCGGCTTCAGCCTTTATCTGAACCGGCGCACGGTGCTGGAAGCCTGGGATATCGAGTTGGTGTTCCGCCGTCTGCGCCAACGCTTGAGCAGTACCGCTGTCGTGTTGCTGATGGCCGCTTTTCTGTCGATGCCAGCGGCGCAAACCGTGTGGGCCGCCGAGCCCGCAATCTCACCGGACAGCCCGCGCCTGCTGGACCAGCCTCTGACCAGCCAGGCGTCCCGGGACAGCATCAAGGCTATCCTCGATCAGCCGCCGTTCAAGAACAAGGAAACGGTCACCCGCTATCGTTTTGGCGGCGAAGACAAACCCGCCGCCGAAACACCGGACGATGGCAAGGCCCCCGAGTGGCTGAAGGCGCTGCTCAAGTTGCTGGATAACCAGCGTTTCGGTGCATTGGCGGCCCTGATTGAAGTGCTGCTGTGGGGTACGGTGATCGGGGTAATCAGTTTGTTGATCTGGCGTTACCGCGACTGGTTGCAGGCGTTCGTCAGTCGCCGACCGAGGTTGCCGCGCAAAGTTGCACGGCCGCTGCCACAGCAAGCATTCGGCCTGGATCTCAACCGTGAAACCCTGCCTGCCGACATCGCCGCCAGTGCGGAAAGCCTCTGGCAAACCAACCCGCGTGAAGCTCTCGGATTGCTTTATCGCGCCCTGCTCAGTCACTTGCTGCACGACTACAACATGGCGCTGAAACCGGCCGACACCGAAGGCGAAGTGCTGGCGCGCGTTGAACACCTGCAGCAACCCGCGCTGCTGACTTTCAGCAAAAAACTGACGGGGCACTGGCAGAACATGGCCTACGGGCATCGCCTGCCCCCCGCGCAGGTGCAACAGGAACTCTGTGACGGCTGGCGGGCGTTGTTCAGCCCGGGAGAGGCGCATTGAACCGGCGTCTCTGGCTGGCGGTCGGCGTGTTCATCGCCGTGCTGTTGGCTGCGCTGAGTGTTTATCTGTTCTTCAAGGCAACGCCCTATCAGACAGACATCGATCACGGCCCTTCGCCCGAAGCCCAGGCCAACCCTTATCTGGCCGCCGAACACTTCCTGCGCAAACAGGGCCTGACCGTCGGACATGCCAACAGCCTCGACGTGCTGCCGACGCTGGACCCGCGCCAGCACAGCCTTTTATTGCTCGGCGACCGGTACAACATGACGCCACGGCAAATTGACCAAGTGATGAACTGGACCCGCGCCGGTGGGCGTCTGTTGTTCATCGCCGAATCACTGTGGGATGAAAAACTTGGCCAAAGCAATGACTTGCTGCTCGACCGGGTGCAGGTGCACCAGTCACTGAGCAAAGACCTCAAGGACCCGCCACCCGCTACCGGCGAGGATCCTTACCCCAACCTGACCAAACTGTATCTTGAGGATGAAGACGCCCCGGCCTACGCCACCTTCAATACCGCGTTCCATCTCGAAGACCCGAACAATCTCGCGCAAGCCTGGGCTAACAGTGGCAAGGCCACGCACATGATGCAGCTCAACCAAGGGCTCGGCTCGATCATCGTGGTCACCGACGCCGACCTGTGGAAAACACCGGCCATCGACCAGTACGACAATGCCTGGCTGCTCTGGTACCTGACCGCGGACACCCAGGTGACGCTGCTGTTCAACACCGATCACGACAGCCTGTTGACCTTGTTGCTGCGCTATTTCCCCCAGGCATTGGTCGCGCTCATCGCCCTGATCGGCCTTGGCCTCTGGCATGTTGGCGTGCGCCACGGCCCATTGAATGAACCGGCACCGAGAGCCCGTCGACAACTTCAGGAACACCTGCGTGCCAGCGCCGATTTCATCTTGCGCCGCAGCGGCCAGGACAGTCTGCTGCAAGCCTTGCAGCAAGACATCCTGCGCCGGGTGCGGCGCCGTCATCCCGGTTTTGAACAACTCGGCGTCGCCGAACAATGGCTGGTGCTCGCACGCCTGACCGGCCAACCCACACGCGCTATCAGCCAGGCCATGAGCCCGCGACCGAAGCAACGGCTGTCCAGCGTTGAATTCAGCCGTCAGGTCGCCCACCTGCAAACCTTGAGGAACGCCTTATGAGTGAACAGATCGAGCCCGGCGCGCCTAGCCATGCCGAGCAGCAACGCCAGCGCGCCAGTTACCTGGCCCAAGCAGTTAGAGTTGAATTGCAAAAAGCCGTGATCGGTCAGAACACGGTGATCGATGACGTACTCACCGCGTTGATTGCCGGCGGTCATGTGCTGCTCGAAGGCGTGCCGGGGCTGGGCAAGACCTTGTTGGTGCGCGCCCTCGCCCGCTGCTTCGGTGGCGAATTCGCGCGCATTCAGTTCACCCCGGACCTGATGCCCAGCGACGTCACCGGCCACGCGGTGTACGACCTGCAAACCGAGCAATTCAAACTGCGCAAAGGGCCATTGTTCACCAACCTGTTGCTCGCCGACGAAATCAACCGCGCCCCGGCGAAAACCCAGGCGGCGCTGCTCGAAGCCATGCAGGAACGGCAAGTCACCCTCGAAGGCCGCGCCCTGCCCATCGCGCAACCGTTCATGGTGCTCGCCACGCAAAACCCCATCGAACAGGAAGGCACTTACCCGCTGCCGGAAGCCGAGCTCGACCGCTTCATGCTCAAGGTGCGCATGGACTACCCCGACGCCGAACAAGAGCTGAACATGGTGCGTCAGGTCAGCCGCTCGACCCGGGCCGACATGCTCGATGTGCAACCCCTGCGCACCGTGTTGCAAGCCAAGGACGTGCTGGCCTTGCAACGCATCGCCAGTGATTTGCCGCTGGACGATCAGGTCCTCGACTACGCCGTGCGCCTGGCCCGCACCACCCGCAGCTGGCCCGGCCTGACCCTCGGCGCCGGGCCTCGGGCGTCCATCGCGCTGGTGCGCTGCGCACGAGCACGCGCCTTGTTGCGCGGCGGCGAATTCGTGATTCCGGATGACATCAAGGGTTGCGCGCTGGCGGTGTTGCGCCATCGCGTACGCATTGCGCCGGAGCTGGATATCGAAGGGCTGGAGGTCGATCACGTGCTGCGGCAACTGCTCGATCAAGTGCCGGCGCCACGTCTGTGAAACCCTCGCGCCTGCTGCTGATCTGGCTCGCAATCCTGCTGGTCATCGGCATCGTGCTGGGCACCTTGCGCGCACTGGACATTGCGCTGCCCTCAAGCCTGTTGTCGATCCAATGGGGTTTATTGCTGGCGCTACTGGCCCTGGCAATACTCGATGCTATCCGCCTCGCACGCCTGCACTCGCCCCGGATAACACGACAAATGCCCGGCAGCCTGGCCCTCGGTCGCTGGAGCGAAGTCCGACTTGAGGTCGGGCACAACTTTCCCCAACCACTGACAATCCAGGTTTTCGACCACGTCCCCGACGGCCTGAACTTCGAAAACCTCCCCCTGTCAGTCGAACTTCAGCCCGGCCAGCACAGCCAGGTCGGCTATCGCCTGCGCCCGCTCAAGCGTGGCCACTTCAGCTTCGATCACTGCGAAATCAACCTGCCCAGCCCATTGGGCCTGTGGTCCGGCAAACGGCTTCTGAGCGTCACCGATCACACCCGCGTCTACCCCGACTTCGCCCGCCTCTACGGCGGCCAACTGCTGGCGGTGGACAACTGGCTCAGCCAGCTCGGCGTACGCCAGCGGCAACGACGTGGCCTGGGTCTGGAGTTTCATCAGCTACGGGAGTTTCGCGAAGGCGACAGCCTGCGCCAGATCGACTGGAAAGCCACCGCCCGCCAGCGCACCCCGATTGCCCGGGAATATCAGGACGAGCGCGATCAGCAGATCATTTTCATGCTCGATTGCGGACGGCGCATGCGCAGTCAGGACGGCGAACTGGCGCATTTTGATCACGCGCTCAATGCGTGCCTGCTGTTGAGTTACGTGGCGTTGCGCCAGGGTGATGCGGTGGGTCTGAGCACCTTTGCCAGCGATCAGCCGCGTTATCTCGCACCGGTGAAAGGAGCCGGGCAACTCAATGTGTTGCTCAACACGGTCTACGACCTGAACAGCACCCAACGCAGCGCTGACTATCAAGCCGCGGCAACTCATCTGCTGGCCCGACAAAAACGCCGCTCGCTAGTGGTGTTGATGACCAATCTGCGGGACGAAGACGACGAGGAGCTGCTCACGGCTGTCAAACGCCTGAGCAAGCAGCATCGGGTACTGGTCGCGAGCCTGCGCGAAGGCGTACTAGACAACCTGCGTCAGACAACCGTGCAGACCTTGTCCGATGCACTGGTCTATTGCGGGACGGTGGACTTCTTGAATACACGGGCCGAACTTCATGAACGGCTGAATGCCCATGACGTGCCGGTACTGGATGCAAGCCCTCATGAACTGGGCGCCGCGCTGGTGACACGCTACCTGGAATGGAAGAAGGCCGGGGTGTTCTAGTGGATGTGATTCGAGTTTGAACCGACGCCTTCGTCGGCAAGCCGGCGAAGGCGATTGGAAAATCGCCTGCAGCTCTCAGGCAGACGCCGGCAACGGCTGAAAACTGAAGTACTGCTTCAACGCCTCCACCAATTGCCCAAACTCCGGCGGTGCCCATTGCAGGCTGAACCCGGCGTCATAGTGGTGAGGTGTCGCATCTTCGTGGCACCACAGGCAGCAGGCCTTGAGGTCGATGACCTGCTGGCAGCCATCGGCCATGGGGATTTTCAGGCGCAGATCAAAATCGGCACCGATCATCATCGGTAACTGACTGATGAGCATCAGCCCGTCTTCAGAGACGTTGCCCAGGAAACCAATCGGTTTGTCGGTGACGCTGTTGAACACTTTCAGAAAATACGGCAGTTGATGCCGCTCGATCCGGCGGTCAGTGAACATGCTGATTTCGCTACGCAAGGCCCTTAAGCAGGGCCGCACTAATGCTTCGGAACGGGCCTGCCTGCCGTTATCACAAGGGCCAGGCAATGAGCGCGCTCTCCCCGATCCCGGTGCGGCAGTCCATGGAACCGCTGCCGCCTACGCCTGCCGATCACAGGTGTTACGTCGATTTAGAAACAAGGCTCTAAACCGGTTATTCGACTATAGCTCACCACCGCCGGTGAGCCAGTGGTTGAATGACCGCTGCAATCAGAACCGCGTAGGGCGCACCGCCGCCGCACTGCGCAGCGGGTAGTGACCCAGCGACTGCAAGGTTTCCAGCCGGGCGCGGGCGCGGTAGGCGTACTCGCTTTGCGGGTACGACGCCTGGATGAACTGGTAGGTTTGCGCCGCATCCACGAACATTTTCTGCCGTTCCAGGCACAAACCGCGCAGCATCGACACTTCTGGCCATACGTAAGGCCGTGCGCGGCTGGCGCGTTCGACTTTGGACAGTTCGAGCGTCACTTGCTCGCAATTGCCACGGTCGTAAGCACTGTAGGCATTATTCAAATGATGGTTCATCGAGAAACGGGTGCAGCCCACGACACTGAGGGCAAGGGCGGCTATGAGCACGAATCGCATGGGGGTTCTCCTGTCTTGAGCTCTGTATCGACCCGTAGGCGAAAATCTTCAGGAATGTTCATTTAAAGAAAGAAGCGAATAACAAAGCTCCTCACAAAAAGTAGTGCACATGAACAATGACTACACCCACGGACCATAGTAGCCTCACTCAGCGCTTGAACTCAGGAGTCTTTGCATGTCCGTCCGTCGTACCAAAATCGTCGCTACCCTTGGCCCGGCCAGTAACTCGCCGGAAGTTCTCGAACAGCTGATTCTGGCTGGCCTGGACGTCGCCCGCCTGAACTTCTCCCACGGCACCCCCGACGAGCACAAGGCTCGTGCGAAGCTGGTGCGGGACCTCGCTGCCAAGCACGGCCGCTTCGTTGCCCTGCTGGGTGACCTGCAAGGCCCGAAAATCCGTATCGCCAAATTCGCCAACAAGAAGATCGAGCTGAAGATCGGTGATCAATTCACCTTCTCTACCAGCCATCCTCTGACCGAAGGCAACCAGCAAGTGGTCGGCATCGACTACCCGGACCTGGTAAAAGACTGCGGCGTGGGCGACGAGCTGCTGCTCGACGACGGCCGCGTGGTGATGCGCGTCGATACCGCCACCGCCACCGAACTGAACTGCACCGTGACCATCGGCGGCCCGCTGTCCGACCATAAAGGCATCAACCGTCGCGGCGGCGGCTTGACCGCTCCAGCCCTGACCGAGAAAGACAAGGCCGACATCAAGCTCGCTGCCGAGATGGAAGTCGACTACCTCGCGGTGTCCTTCCCGCGCGATGCCGCCGACATGGAATACGCCCGTAAGCTGCGCGACGAGGCCGGCGGTACTGCCTGGCTGGTGGCGAAGATCGAACGTGCCGAAGCCGTGGCCGACGACGAAACCCTCGATGGCCTGATCAATGCGTCCGACGCAGTGATGGTGGCCCGTGGTGACCTGGGCGTGGAAATCGGCGATGCCGAGCTGGTGGGCATTCAGAAGAAGATCATTCTGCACGCTCGCCGCCACAACAAGGCAGTGATCGTGGCGACCCAGATGATGGAGTCGATGATCCAGAACCCGATGCCGACCCGCGCCGAAGTGTCCGACGTAGCCAACGCCGTGCTCGACTACACCGACGCGGTCATGCTGTCGGCGGAAAGTGCTGCCGGTCTGTACCCGCTGGAAGCTGTGCAAGCGATGGCGCGCATTTGCGTCGGCGCTGAAAAGCACCCGACCAGCAAGACCTCCAGCCATCGCATCGGCAAAGAGTTCCAGCGCTGTGACGAGAGCATTGCGCTGGCGACCATGTACACCGCCAACCACTTCCCGGGCGTGAAGGCCATCATCGCGTTGACCGAAAGCGGCTACACCCCGCTGATCATGTCGCGGATCCGTTCCTCGGTGCCGATCTACGCGTTCACCCCACACCGCGAAGCTCAGGCGCGCGCCGCTATGTTCCGTGGCGTGTACACCATTCCGTTCGACCCGGCTTCGCTGGCGCCAAATGAAGTCAGCCAGGCGGCAATCGACGAACTGGTCAAGCGTGGCGTAGTGGAAAAAGGCGACTGGGTCATCCTGACCAAGGGCGACAGCTACCACACCACCGGCGGCACCAACGGGATGAAAATCCTGCACGTCGGCGATCCGATGGTCTGAGTGACCGGTTGCTGAAAAAGAAAGCCCCGCCATGTGAATGGCGGGGCTTTTTGCTTTCTGATCCAGAAGGTGTGTTGTTTGCGCGGGCCCCATCGCTGGCAAGCCAGCTCCTACAGGAGCGGTGATCACCCTGTAGGAGCTGGCTTGCCAGCGATGAGGCCAGATCAGGCACCGTAAATTCAATGCCGGTTGATAAACCCCGACAACGCCGCAATCGCTTCCGGCGAGCGCAACCGCTGGGTGAACAACGCGCCCTCTTCTTCTATCACCTTGCGCAATTGCTCCCGGTCCGGGGCTTTCATCAGCTGCTTGCTGATGCGCACCGCTTCCGGTGGCAGGGACTCAAACCTCAATGCCATCTCCCGCGCCTTGGCCAACGCCGCTTCGCCACTGCCCAGCGCTTCGGTCGCAATGCCCCACTCGGCCGCTTGTTCACCGCTGAAACCTTCACCGAGCAACAACAATTGCGCCGCTTTGGCATGCCCGAGCAATCGAGGTAAAAGCAGGCTGGAACCGAATTCCGGGCATAAGCCGAGGTTGACGAAGGGCATGCGCAAGCGCGCATCACGGCTGACATACACCAGATCACAATGCAGCAGCAGCGTCGTGCCGATTCCCACGGCGGCGCCAGCCACGGCAGCGACCACCGGTTTGCGGCATTCGAGCAGGTTGAGCATGAAGTGGAACACCGGGCTGTCGAGGTTGCCCGGCGGTTGTTGAATGAAGTCTGCAATGTCGTTGCCGGCGGTGAAGCACTCGGCGGAACCGGTGATCAGCACGGCGTTGATTTCAGGGTCGGTGTCAGCCTGTTTCAACGCCTCGGCCAAGTGGCTGTACATCGCCCGGGTCAGGGCGTTTTTCTTGTCAGGGCGATTGAGGCGCAGGGTCAGCAGGCCGCGTTCGCGTTCAATCTGGATGGCATCGGTCATGGTCGGTCTCGCGTCTGAAAATCAGCGCTCAACCGCGGGGCAGGAAGACGTCGGCCAGCAGTTGATTGCGCGGCAGTCCCGCCAGGTACAGGCGCCGGGCGAAGGCGTCGACGCTGTCGGGGGCCCCGCAGAGTAAGGCCAGGGTTTGCCGGGAAACAAGCCGCAGTTGCGCCAAAGCCGCGGGCAACTCGGTCGGTGTCCACAGCTCGATGCTGAGGTTCGGGCGGCTGGCGGCCATGGCTTGCAGGGGTTTGGCCAGATAATGCTCATCGGCATCATGGGCCAGGTGAATGACGCGGATGGCGCCCTGATGATCCTGGCGCAGGGCTTCACGCAAAACGCCAAACAACGGACCCAGCCCGGTGCCGGCGGCCATCAGCCACAGCGGCCGGGTGTGCCAGTCGGCGTCGTAATGCAGCGCGCCGCCACGCAGTTCGCCGAGACGCAGCGAGTCGCCGATCTGCAACTGACGCGCAGCATCACTGAATGCACCGGGCTGGCGACAATCAAGGTGAAACTCCAGAAAGCGGTCTTCTCCCGGCAGGCTGGCGAGGGAATATGGCCGCGCCACGTGACCGGCCCACAACACCAGATGCTGCCCGGCGCTGTAGCGCAACGGACGCTGAGGGGTCAGGCGCAAACGCAACACGCTGCTGCTCAACCAATCGAGGGCGGCGACCTCGGCCGGGCTGCCGTCCTGTAGCGGATCGAAGGCATGCACCTGCAAATCCTCGACCACCTGACACTGGCACGCCAGGCGCCAGCCTTGCTGACGCTGTTCTGCACTCAAGGCATCGGGGCGGCTATCACTCGGCAATCCTTGCATGCATTGCACCAGGCACGCATGGCAACTGCCGGCGCGGCAACTGTAGGGAACGGACACGCCGTTTTGATTCAACGCGTCGAGCAGGTTGCTGCCCACTGCCACCGACCATTGACGATCGCCGACCCGCAACTCAGGCATCGACGTTCTCCCACGCGGCCGCGCAACGATTGCGGCCGTCGCGTTTGGCGCGATAGAGCGCCTGATCGGCACGTTGCAAGGCATCGTCGAGATCGTCGCCCGGCTCCAGCAGCGTCATGCCCGCCGACAGGCTGAGATTTCCGACCTTCAGGCCGATCAACTCGACATCGGTGAAGGCAATGCGCAGCCGTTCGCAGCAGGAGGTCAGGCGTTCGCCGCTGCAATCGGGCAGCAACACCACGAACTCTTCGCCGCCATAACGGGCCAGTACATCGCCCTCGCGCAGGCAGGCGCTGGCCACACCGGCGAAGGCTTGCAGCACTTGATCGCCAGCAGCGTGGCCGTGCATGTCGTTGATGCGTTTGAAGTGATCGAGGTCGATCAGCGCCAGGCCATGCAGCACGCCGGGTTCCATGGCGTTGAGCTCACGGGAGGCCAGGCGCAGGAAATGCCGGCGATTGAACAGCCCGGTCAATTCGTCGGTGGCCACCAGGTCTTCGAGCTGGCGCATCATTCCGCGCAGGGTGTCCTGATGCGCCTGCAAGGCAAAGCGACGCTGCCGCATCCGCAGGCGTGAGGCCTGGACGTAACGGGCGTAAAGCTCCAGCCAGACCAGCACGATAAACAGCACGCACACCTGCAACGCGGCCAGCGCCGGATCGGCCAACTGGAAGTGGTAACCCTCCCACAGCGTGATCGCGCTGAAACTGAAAAACACCAACAGCGCACACCGCAAAAAGGCCCGACGCGACAGGTGAAACAGCCCGAACAACAGAATCAGCACGTAGAACACCAGGAACGCGCCACGTGCCTCATCCAGATTGGCGATCAGCCAGGTTTGCCAGCCCAGCCCCAGCAACACTTGTGCTTCGGTCAGGCTGGGGTCGGAAAAACGCAGGTTGCAACCGCTGTAAAACACCGCGAACAGTGCCGCCTGACTGATGACCACCAGTGCGCTGCCGACGGCGACATTCGCCAGGGGTTCATCGTAATGACCGGTGAAAAACGCCAGCCACAGCAGCAGTAGAGCCAGGGCGTAGGTGCCGGCCGCAAGGGCAAAACGTTTGAGCAAAAGGCGCTGGATAGCGTTATGGGTCAATCGTTGACTCACCGTGCGAAAGGAGGCTGACCGCGTGTCGTACTCTACAGACCGAATGCCACTGTAGTCAGACGAATCATAATTGGGTAGATGTTTATGCCACTTCGCGCGTCCTGTAGCACTTGTTTTCCCTCTATCAAGATCGCTGACGATTGGTGCGTAAACCATCCGCTGGGACATCCAGATTAAATGAACGTCCCTTGCGGGCTTTCGGTGTCAAAGAGAGATATCAAATTCGCCGTCAGACAAAAGCATATTTGCACAACTGAAAGTACCTTTGTAATGCTTTAGAGGCGTGGAATGTGTCAACTTAAAAACAAGGCCAAAGGCTGGAAACGACGGAAATGAACCAAAAACAAAAACACATGCTGCATTATTACCCAACCCAAAATTCATCGACTCTCCTGCTTTGAGAGTGAGTGGAAAAGTGAACATTAGGGTGCCGTTCAGCGGGTCACCCGAATCATCGTGCGTAGCGGTTAATACCATGCGTGCCATCTCTACAAGCAGCACGTGTTTCCAGCTGTATCTCTCGCGTCCATAAGTAAAGGAGATGTGGCCAGTAGCTTTTGATCTAGGAGTCCGAATAAAATTCGTGACTTCCTCCAGACTCGGCATGGCATCGTTTTTTTCGAAGATATTCATCGCATCAACCCCGCAAGTTATTTTTAGGCAGCCTTATTGACTGCGACTTCACCCTACAACGCGACTGTCTTTCTGCGCACTGTCAAAAATGACAGGTATAAAAATATCTTTTTTATACCTTAACGGGTGAAGCCCTCTTTCCGTGCCCGGGAGTTTCGGGAAGTCTACGACCAACGATTGACTGCCGGCGCGTGTGCCCGCCTGCGAGGCGCGTTATACTGCCGCGCCTTTTTAGCGTCGCGCCAGCATGCCCGGCGTGCCTTGAAAGGTGCTTGCAACCGACCGATGCACCCAAGCTGCAAGCACCTTATTGAATGTTCCCGTCTTTTAGAGGAGCGCGACTCATGACCGTGATCAAGCAAGACGACCTGATTCAGAGCGTTGCCGACGCCCTGCAATTCATTTCCTATTACCACCCCGTGGATTTCATCCAGGCGATGCACGAAGCCTACCTGCGCGAAGAATCGCCAGCGGCCCGTGACTCGATGGCGCAAATCCTGATCAACTCGCGCATGTGCGCCACCGGCCACCGTCCGATCTGCCAGGACACCGGCATCGTCACCGTGTTCGTTCGCGTGGGCATGGACGTGCGTTGGGATGGCGCCACCATGGGCCTCGACGACATGATCAACGAAGGCGTGCGCCGGGCTTACAACCTGCCGGAAAACGTCCTGCGTGCCTCGATCCTCGCCGACCCGGCGGGCGCTCGTAAAAACACCAAGGACAACACTCCGGCCGTGATCCACTACTCCATCGTTCCGGGTAACACCGTGGAAGTGGACGTAGCGGCCAAGGGCGGCGGTTCCGAGAACAAGTCGAAAATGGCCATGCTCAACCCGTCCGACTCGATCGTCGACTGGGTGCTGAAGACCGTTCCGACCATGGGCGCCGGCTGGTGCCCACCGGGCATGCTCGGCATCGGCATCGGCGGCACCGCCGAGAAAGCCGCGGTCATGGCCAAGGAAGTGTTGATGGAATCCATCGACATTCACGAGCTGAAGAAGCGCGGCCCGTCCAACCGTATCGAAGAGATGCGTCTGGAACTGTTCGAGAAGGTCAACCAACTGGGCATCGGCGCCCAGGGCCTCGGTGGCCTGACCACCGTGCTCGACGTGAAGATCATGGATTACCCGACCCACGCCGCTTCGTTGCCGGTGTGCATGATCCCGAACTGCGCCGCCACCCGTCACGCGCACTTCGTGCTCGACGGTTCAGGCCCGGCTTCGCTGGAAGCGCCACCGCTGGACGCCTACCCGGAAATCGTCTGGGAAGCAGGCCCGTCGGCCCGTCGCGTCAACCTCGACACCCTGACGCCGGAAGAAGTGCAAAGCTGGAAGCCGGGCGAAACCGTCCTGCTCAACGGCAAAATGCTCACCGGTCGCGACGCCGCGCACAAGCGCATGGTCGAGATGCTGAACAAGGGTGAAACCCTGCCGGTGGACCTCAAGGGTCGCTTCATCTATTACGTCGGCCCGGTCGATCCGGTGCGCGAAGAAGTGGTTGGCCCTGCCGGTCCGACTACTGCGACGCGGATGGACAAGTTCACCCGTCAGATCCTCGAGCAAACCGGCCTGTTGGGCATGATCGGCAAATCCGAACGCGGCCCGACCGCTATCGAAGCGATCAAGGACCACAAAGCCGTTTACCTGATGGCAGTGGGCGGCGCGGCTTACCTGGTGGCACAAGCCATCAAGAAATCCCGCGTGGTGGCTTTCGCTGAACTGGGGATGGAAGCCATCTACGAGTTCGACGTGAAGGACATGCCGGTTACCGTTGCCGTTGATAGCAAGGGTGAATCGGTCCACATCACCGGTCCTGCCATCTGGCAGCAAAAGATCAGTGAAAGCCTGGCGGTAGAAGTGCAGTAAGCGCTTCACCGACCAAGCAAAGGCGACAGGGGTCATGCTCCTGTCGCCTTTTTTATTGCCCACTCATCCCCCCTGTAGGAGCGAGCCTGCTCGCGATAGTCGTCAACGATAACGCGTGTAATCTGGATAAACGCGGCGTTCCGGAGTCCATCGCGAGCAGGCTCACTCCTACAGGGGAAAGCGCGCTCATGTTATGGTGCGCGCCCTCCGTACACATTGTGTAACGCCCAGCATGTTTGAGATCCCTCGCACCCTGCGCCTGACGCTGTACACCTTTCTTATCCTCGCCGGTGCAGCCCTCGCCGCCACACTCGCCATGCGCCACGCCGAGCGCCAGGCCCTGGTGGAAGACGCGGCCCGCGCCAATCTGCAACTGGGCCTGTACGCCACGTCCCTGCACACCCTGATCGAACGCTACCGCGCCCTGCCCGCCGTGCTGGCGCTGGACCCGGAGCTGCGTTCGGCGCTAAACGGTCCGGTGACACCGGAACAGCAGGACGTGCTGAACCGCAAACTGGAAAAGATCAACGGCGCCGCCGAGTCCTCGACCCTGGAACTGCTCGATCACACTGGCCTCGCCGTGGCGGCGAGCAACTGGCGTTTGCCCAGCAGTTACGTCGGTCACAACTATGGTTTTCGCCCCTACTTCAGCCAGACCCGCACCCAGGGCACCGGGCGATTTTATGCCGTGGGCGTGACCAGCGGGATTCCCGGTTACTTCCTGTCCAGCGCCGTCACCGATGACGGCGGGAAGTTTCTCGGCGCGATGGTGGTGAAGCTCGAATTTCCCGAACTGGAGCGCGAATGGCGTCAGGGCAGCGACACGCTGCTGGTCAGCGATGCACGCGGGATCATCTTCATCGCCAATCAACCGGGCTGGCGCTATCGCCAGTTGAAACCGCTGAGTGAAAGCGACCACGCCGAACTCAAGGCCACCCGCCAATACGACAAGCAGCCGCTGACGCTGCTCGGCTATCAATCATTGCGGCGCTTCGACGACAACAGCGAACTGGCCCGGGTCGAAGGCCCGGACGGCAAAGCGGATTACCTGTGGGAATCCCTGCCGCTGACCGCCGAGGGCTGGACGCTGCACTTGCTGCGTCGTCCGCAAATGGCGTTCGAAGACAGTCGCAACGCCGCCCTCGCCGCTGCCGGTCTGTGGCTGACGCTGGTGTTTCTGTTGCTGTTCCTCAACCAGCGCTGGCGCCTGGCGAAGATGCGCCAGCGCAGTCGCGAAGAGCTCGAACAGTTAGTGGAAGAACGCACCCGCGACCTGCGCACGGCGCAGGACGGTCTGGTGCAATCGGCCAAACTTGCCGCCCTCGGCCAGATGTCGGCAGCGCTGGCCCATGAAATCAATCAGCCGTTGACCGCCCAGCGCATGCAATTGGCGACGCTGCGGTTGCTGCTCGATCACGGCCGGGTCGAAGACGCCTACAAGGCACTGAAACCGGTGGATGAAATGCTGACGCGCATGGCCGCCCTCACCGGCCACCTGAAAACCTTCGCCCGCAAAAGCCCCAGCGGCTTGCGCGAGCGCCTGGACCTGGCTTCAGTGGTGGACCAATCGCTGCAACTGCTCGACACGCGTCTGCGCGATGAACAGGTCAGCACCGTGCTGCACCTGACGCGCCCGGCGTGGGTGCGGGGCGATGCGATTCGTCTGGAACAGGTGCTGATCAATCTGCTGCGCAATGCCCTGGATGCGATGCAGGATAAACCCTGCAAACGCCTGGAAATCCGCCTCGAAGCCGACGAACAACTCTGGCGCCTGAGCGTCATCGACAACGGTGGCGGCATCGCCGAAGAAAATCTGTCGAAGGTCTTCGATCCGTTTTTCACCACCAAACCGGTGGGCGATGGCCTGGGCATCGGTCTGGCCGTATCCTTTGCCATCGTTCACGAATCGGGCGGACGCCTGAGCGCCGATAATCACGACAACGGCGCGGTGTTCACCCTCACCCTGCCCATCGATCCGGAGGCGCCTGGCGCATGCTGAATTCTGTGATGGTGGTCGACGACGAAAGCAGCATCCGCAGTGCCGTCGAACAATGGCTGAGCCTGTCGGGTTTCGAGGTGCAGTTGTTCAGCCGCGCCGATGAATGCCTGGCGCAGTTGCCCAAGCATTTCCCCGGGGTGATCCTCAGCGATGTGCGCATGCCCGGCATGACCGGGCTGGAACTGCTCGCCGAAGTGCAGCGCCGCGATGCCGACTTGCCGGTGATTCTGCTGACCGGCCACGGCGATGTGCCAATGGCGGTCGATGCGATGCGCGATGGCGCCTACGACTTTCTCGAAAAACCCTTCAGCCCGGAAACCCTGCTCGGCAGTCTGCGCCGTGCGCTGGACAAGCGCCGACTGGTGCTGGAAAACCGCGCGTTGCACGAACAGGCCGATAACCGCGCCAAACTCGACGCGACCTTGCTCGGCGTGTCCCGTGGCTTGCAGACATTGCGTCGGCAAGTGCTGGATCTGGCGGCGTTGCCGGTCAACGTGTTGATTCGCGGTGAAACCGGCAGCGGCAAGGAGCTGGTCGCCCGTTGCCTGCACGACTTCGGTCCGCGTGCCGACAAGCCGTTTGTCGCGCTGAACTGTGCGGCGATTCCCGAGCAATTGTTCGAGGCCGAGCTGTTCGGACACGAGAGCGGCGCGTTCACCGGCGCTCAGGGCAAACGCATCGGCAAGCTCGAATACGCCGATGGCGGCACGCTGTTTCTCGATGAAATCGAAAGCATGCCGTTGGCCCAGCAGGTGAAATTGCTGCGGGTGTTGCAGGAGCAGAAGCTGGAGCGGTTGGGGTCCAATCAAAGCATTCGCGTGGACCTGCGGATCATCGCTGCGACCAAACCCGATTTGCTGGATGAGGCGCGGGCCGGGCGTTTTCGCGAGGATCTGGCCTATCGGCTGAACGTGGCCGAGTTGCGCTTGCCGCCGTTGCGTGATCGACGTGAAGACATTCCGTTGTTGTTCGAGTCGTTTGCGCACAAGGCTGCCGAGCGGCTGGGTCGCACGATTGCGCCGCTGAGCGGCCCGCAGTTAAGCCATCTGTTGAGTCACGACTGGCCGGGCAATGTGCGCGAACTGGCGAACGTGGCCGAACGGCAAGTGCTGGGGCTGGAAGAGCCCACGCCTGCGGGCATCGATCCGGGGCAGTCGCTGGCAGCGCAGCAGGAAGCGTTCGAAGCGCATTGCCTGCGCGCGGCGTTGACGCGGCACAAGGGCGATGTGAAAGCGGTGCTTGAAGAGCTGCAACTGCCGCGCCGCACGTTCAATGAAAAGATGCAGCGGCATGGCCTGACCCGCGAGATGTTCCTCTAACGGCCAACACATAACCTGTAGGAGCTGGCTTGCCAGCGAAGGTCGTTAACGATTACGCGTACAGGCTGGATAAACGCAGTGCTGCGGAGTTCATCGCTGGCAAGCCAGCTCCTACAGGGTCGGCGCCGTGCGCGGAAATCCGCTTGACCACCCGAACGCCATAAGCGGATTTCCGCTCACTAAAACCTCCACCCCCCTCTAAACCGGCCCTCCCCCCGTTGGCACAGCTCCTGCTATAGCCCCTGCAGGCTGCGTTTAAACGCGCTCCACAAAAACAATTAAACGAAGGATCCTTCAATGGATAACTCCAACGCCCTGCCCCTTGGGTCGGCTGCCGTGCCGGCCAAAGAAAGAACCACCGCCAGTCGTATCAAATCGATCTTCAGCGGTTCGGTCGGCAACATGGTCGAGTGGTACGACTGGTACGTCTATGCCGCCTTCTCCCTGTACTTCGCCAAAGCGTTTTTCCCCAAAGGCGACACCACCGCACAATTGCTGAACACCGCCGCGATCTTCGCCGTGGGCTTCCTGATGCGCCCGATCGGTGGCTGGCTGATGGGCCTCTACGCCGACAAGGCCGGGCGCAAACGCGCGTTGATGGCCTCGGTGTACCTGATGTGCTTCGGCTCGCTGCTGATTGCCCTGAGCCCCGGTTATGAAACCATCGGCATCGGCGCGCCGATCCTGCTGGTGTTCGCCCGTCTGCTGCAAGGCCTGTCGGTCGGTGGCGAATACGGCACCTCGGCCACCTACCTCAGCGAGATGGCGACCAAGGAACGTCGCGGCTTCTACTCCAGCTTCCAGTACGTGACCCTGATCTCCGGCCAGCTCATCGCACTGGCGGTGCTGATCGTGTTGCAACAAGTGCTGACCACCGAAGAGCTGTACGCGTGGGGCTGGCGTATTCCGTTCGCCATCGGCGCGCTGTGTGCCGTGGTCGCGCTTTACCTGCGTCGTGGCATGGAAGAGACCGAGTCGTTCACCAAGGTCGAAAAAGAGAAAAAAGAAAGCGCCATGCGCACGCTGATGCGCCATCCCAAGGAACTGATGACCGTGGTCGGCCTGACTATGGGCGGCACCCTGGCGTTCTACACCTACACCACGTACATGCAGAAATACCTGGTGAACACCGTCGGCATGAGCATCTCCGACTCCACCACCATTTCCGCTGCCACGCTGTTCCTGTTCATGTGCCTGCAACCGATCATCGGCGGGCTCTCGGACAAGGTCGGTCGTCGGCCGATCCTGATTGCCTTCGGCATCCTTGGCACGCTGTTCACCGTGCCGATCCTGACCACGCTGCACACCATCCAGTCGTGGTGGGGCGCATTCTTCCTGATCATGGCGGCGCTGATCATCGTCAGCGGCTACACCTCGATCAACGCCGTGGTGAAAGCCGAGCTGTTCCCGACCGAAATCCGCGCCCTGGGCGTTGGCCTGCCGTACGCACTGACCGTGTCGATCTTCGGCGGCACCGCTGAATACATCGCGCTGTGGTTCAAGAGCATTGGCATGGAAACCGGTTACTACTGGTATGTCACCGCGTGTATTGCCGTGTCGTTGCTGGTGTATATCACCATGAAAGACACCCGCAAACATTCGCGGATCGAGACGGACTAAGCTCGTCAGCGAAACAAAAAAATGGGGCAGACCTTAGCGGGTCTGCCCCTTTTCTTTGCCCCAGCACAAAACCCTGTAGGAGCCGGCTTGCTGGCGATGGTGTGTCAGTCAACATCAACGTGTCTGACACCTGTCTCTTATACCCATCTGACGC
>NZ_JAHBDB010000067.1:0-24762 GCF_019956105.1 Pseudomonas sp. BF-RE-25 | reverse complement strand
GTTCCGACGATGGCGTTTTCAGAGACGCCATCGTCGGAACGCCGCCCGCAGCAAGCCGGCTCCTACAAATAGCCTACCGCAATCAAGCGTTAAACCGCGACGCCACGAATGATCGAAACGGTGCAGTGGTAGATGTGCGATTTGGCGGCCAGGCACCAGTTCACATCGTTGTTGTTGAACGGGCGATGGGCCGGTTCTTCACTGTCGTTACGGGTGCAGGCGCACTGCGCACAGCTCTGCTTACCGCAGCAGTCGTTGTACGAAATGATGTAATCCTTGCCGTCGGCCGGGTTGCGGCAGGTGCCGATCCAGGTCACTTGCGACACTTCCGTGCCCGGCGGACAGGACGTCACCGACCCTCCGCAGCAGCTGCACAAAAAGCCATCGATGGAGCAGTAGCGCCAATAGTCGCAGGTGTTCGGATCACCCGGGTCACCGGCTTTCGGGTTGTCGGCGGCCAGGGCTTTGCTGGTGCGATCCAGCGGCAACAACAGCGGCAACGCGGCGCCGGCAACCATCAGAGAACCCATGCGCGACAGCAGTTTGCGTCGCGAAGTGGTGTCGGCAACACGACGAGTCGAACGCTCAAACAACAGATCCAGCAGTTTCATGAAAGTCTCCTGCCTTATCAGTGGCTATGGCCGTGGCTATGGTCGTGTGCATGCGGCTGGCTGTTGAGGTATTCCTGCAGCGTCGCGCTTTTCAGGTGCTCGACTTCGAACAGGCTGTCCAGGTGCTCGCGGGAATTGACCAGGCCTTTGGCGCGCAGGGTGCCGGTCTTGTCGATCAGCGCGGCGTACGGCAGCTTGCCGATCTGGTAGGTCATGCCCACCTCTGGCCCGACCACATAAGTGGCGTCTTCCAATTTGTGTTCGGTGATCAGCTTTTGCTGAGCGTCCATGTCGCCGTCGCTGATGAACACCACGTCGAGGCGATCGGCCTGTTCCTTGGCGATGGATTTGATCGCCGGCAGCAGCGACTTGCAGATCGGGCAGGTTGGCGAGAGGAAGAACAGCAGTTGCGATTTCTCGCCGGCATAGCCGAAGTTGACCGGGCGCCCTTTGCGGTCGGAAGCGGTGACCTGTGGCGCGGCTTCATTGACCGCCACGCCCTTGTCCATCATCAACGCACCGGCCGGGGCCAGACGGCCGTGCAGCACACCAATCTGCCGGACCAGGCCCATGACGGCAAACGCCACGGCCACCAGCAGTACCCAGAGCAGAACGTTGGAAACGATTAAGCCTTCCATTGATCACCTACCAATCAGTTTGAGCAGAAGAGGGGAGTTCGCCAGCAAGCCATCGGCTGCGGCGTAAATCAGCAGCGCGACGGCGCTGGCGGCGACAGTCACGAAGCCGTCGAAAAAAACCAGGTCACGAACCACCGGCGAGACACTGGCCAGCAACGCCAACGCCACCAGCGCGCTGTTGCGCAGCAGCAGAACCGGGCGCAGCGGCTGGGCCTGATCCGGGCCGGCACAACCGCAGTCGATATCGCGACGACCGCGCCACAGGTTGATGCCAATGGCCGCGGCGTACAGCGCGATCAGGCTGGCGGCGCCCAACGCTGCCCAGGCACGGCTGACCGGTACCAGCAGCGCAAAGGCGATGGCCAGTTCAACCAGCGGAATGACGCGTGCGACGGGGCGTACGGCCACGTCGGGCAGCAATTGGTAGTCCGCCAATTGCCGGGCAAAACGTGCCGGCGCGCGCACCTTGTGGGTCGCGGCACTGGCCAGCAACACCGCGATGGCGAGGGCGCTGGCAATGATGAAGATCGGATCTAAGTGCATGGCCGAACCTCGGTTAGTAGCTCATGACCTGAGTCGCGGTTTTCGCGACCTTCGCCATGCTGCCGGTGAGCGTGTTGGTCTTCAGGTCGAAGATCTGCAAACCGCCTGCAACGTCGGCGCCCAGCAGCAGCGGCTTGTCGTCGCCGGTCGCCTGCATGCTCCACACCGGAACCGGTGCCTCCAGCGTGGCGACCTTCTTGTGGGTTTTCAGATCAAACGCCCAGATCAGCGGGCTCGGGTCTTCCCACTTCATCGGTTCGTGCGCGTCGTGCATCAGCACGTACAAGCGGTTCAGCTTCGGCGCGACAGCCATCAGCTGCCAGCCGCCCGGTGCCCAGCCGGCCTTCTTTTCCTCGTCACTGGTCAACGACCAGGACGGCAGGATTTTCGGTGCGTCGGCCGAGAAATCCACCGGGCGCACGGTGCCCGTGGTGGTGGTGAAGTAATAGGTGTCGCCGACGTTCACCGCGCGTTCCACCAGTTTTTCCGCGTTCGGGTCAAAGAACGGCGTGCGGCTGCGTGCGGTTTCCTGGCCCTGATCGTTCAGCGTGATCACTTGCAAGCTGCCGTCGCCGCACAGCGAGGCGAAGCGGCGATTGCCGATCGGGTAGTTGAGCACGCAACCGGGAATCGCCAGTTCGGCGGTGACGGCTTTGGCTTGGGTGTCGACCACGGTCACCGAGGTTGATGGGGTGAAGTTGTAGACGTAGACAAAGCGGTCATCGCCGCTGGTCTTCAAGCCGTAGCGTTGGGTCAGCGACTCGGCGCGCTTGTTCGGAATCAGCACTTCCCAGGCCGGCGACAGGGTCGAGCTGTCCCACGCGGTCAGCACGTCGGTGCGGGTGCCACGGGTGCCGCGCGAATACCAGATGTCGGCGCTGTAGAGGGTTTTCTGATCGTGGCTGAGCGTCGAGGGCGCAGCAAAACCAGTCGGCACCATGCCGAGCACGCGCTTTTTATCGGGGTCGACCACGGTGACACGGCCCGCCACGAAACTTTCGAATTCGACGTCGACGATAAAGGCCCGATGAACTTCCGGCGGAAATGCCAGAACGGTCTGGCCGATCGTGTCAGCGGGCAGATCCGCGCTGGCATTGTTCAAACCCAGTACCAGCAGGCTGAGACTCAGCGCTGACTGTACGGTGATCCTGGTGGCTCGCATTAGGGGGAACTCCCTGAATTATTGTTCGTGCAAAACGCAAGTGCATTGGCAGATTTTTGCAGTTCGATTCTGCCTCGCTGGCAGAAGGGGGGAATTGCTGTGGCTGCCAAGCGTTTGTGTGTCTGTGCCAGTCTCGAAAAACCGGCTGCACGCACCGCAATTGCAGGCGAAAACGCAAACCTGTAGGAGCCGGCTTGCCGGCGATGGCGTCCTTGAAATCGCCATCGCCGGCAAGCCGGCTCCTACAGGTTCGTGGTTTGATTCAGGTTCTTCGGCGGTGTCAGGCGGGAGTTGCCAGGGGAAGGGTGAAGGTGAACACGGCGCCGCAGGGCTCAAGGTTTTGCGCCCAGATATCGCCGCGATGGCGGCCGATGATGTTTTTGCACAGCGCCAGGCCAATGCCGTTGCCGCTGACCTTGGAGGAGAAGAAACCGTCGAACAACTTCTCTTGCGCCTGGGCCTGAATGCCGCGACCGCAGTCTTCGATGCGCACCAACGCCACGTCGTTTTCGCGGCTGGCGTGAATGCGCAGCACCCGTCGTTCAACAGGCAGATCGCTCATTTCTTCAATCGCGTTGAACGCCAGGTTAAGAATGACCTGACCGATCAGCACCTTCTCGCAACTCACCCAAAGCGGCGCGGGGCTGGCGACAATCTCGACGCGGACCAGGCTCGGATCGGCGCGCAGGCTGATGAAATAGCGGGTTTCGCGCAGCAGTTCGTTGAGGTCGATCAGCTCTTCGGCCTGCTCCAGTTTGACCACGTAATCGCGCACGCTTTTGATGATCAGCGACGCATGCTCGATTTGCCGCACGGCGTTTTGCAAACCCCAGGCGACGCCCTGATCCGTGGTGGACTCCTTGCCCAGGCGAATCACCGCGCCTTCGATGAAGTTACGCGTAGCGGCCAGCGGTTGGCTTAGCTCATGAGCAATGGCCACGGCCATTTCGCCCATGGCGTTGTAGCGCGCCAGGTATTCGAGTTTCTGCTCGCTGACCCGCCGAGCTTCTTCGGCGCGCACTTGTTCGGTGACGTCGCGAAACAGCAGCAGGTGGCCGACCAGGTCGTCTTCGATCTCGATAAAACGACACGTCGCCTCATGCCAGCGCCACTCACCGTCGCGGCGTTGCAGGTGGTAGTGCACGCGGAACGGCGCATGTTCCGGGGTCTCGCTGGCCAGCTGTTGCAGCAGCCGCCGACGTGAGTCGTCGTCGCACCACGACAGGAAATTTTCGCCGATCAGCGTGTGTTCTTCGCTGTTGAGCAGGTGCGCGCCGGAGTCGCTGATAAAGCGGATATCACCTTCAGGGCCGAGCACCGCGACACCTTCGGCGAGGTCCTGCATGAATGCCTTGAGCCGGCTTTCGAAACGCTTGAGGTCGCGCTTGACCTTGTCCTCCCTGGAGATGTCGCGGAACTGCACCATCAGAACATCGCGACCGTCCAGATGCACCAGCGTCGCGACCGCCTCGGAGAGGATTTCCACGCCTTGCTTGGAGCGATAACACCACTCGATGGCGCGCTGGCCCGTGCGCGCTGCGCCTTCCAGCCAGCGCAGGCCGACCGAACGCCGGTACTTGGGCGCGTCGCGGGTCATGTCCGGGGCTTTCAGCGGCGTCAGTTCTTCCAGGGTAAAACCCAGCGCGTCGAGGGCGGCGGTGTTGGCCCAGAGGATCTCCTTGCTCTGCGCATCGTGAAGAATGATGCACAGCGGCATGGCTTCGATGAGGGTGAAAAAGTCGTGCGGTTTTGGCAGGTACATCGCGCAGTCCTGAGGAACCGGTGAAGGGAAAGTATGGCTTTTTATACCCGCTTGCGCGTGGGGATGCGCTCAGAGGTAACCGGGGGCTGGCTAGGGGATTCCTTTAGTGAAGAGGCTGCACGCACCAATAGTGGCGACCCGACGCGGTTTTTACACTGGGCCTCAATGCAAGGGCAACGACCTCACAGCCAACAATCTTCCCTGTGAACGCGAACCCTTGTAGGAGCCGGCTTGCCGGCGATGACGTCTTCAAGAGCGCCGCCAGATTCAAGGGCCTCATCGCTGGCAAGCCAGCTCCTACAGGGAATCGCGTCGGTCGTTACCCGTGCCACATAACGCTCGCCACGCCTCCCGGCAGGCTGCGGCTAATAACAATTAAACGGAGAGAAGCCCATGCTGCGTTCAGCTGTCGCGGAGAAAGACCCTCTGCCAGGCGTCGACGGCAACACCGTCCACCGCCAGGCCTTTGAGCAGGTGCTGGCGGAAGTGCGCCAGCGTCGCGATGAATTCGACGCCGGTTCCCACGTGCCACGGGACATGATCGAGCGCTTCAAGCACGTGGGCATCTACCGCGCCGCCACGCCGAAATGCTTCGGCGGTGACGCCCTGGCGCCGGCGCTGTTCCTGCAAATGATCGAGCGTATTTCCGAAGCCGACGGCTCTGCGGGCTGGGTCGCCAGCTTCGGCAGCGCCGGGGTCTATCTCGCCGCATTGCCGCCGGAAACCCTCGCCGAAATCTACGCCCAAAGCCCGGACCTGGTGTTCGCCGGCGGCCTGTTCCCGCTGCAACCGGCTGAAACTGTCGAGGGCGGCTGGCAGGTCAACGGCACCTGGAAATTCGCCAGCGGCTGCAAGGGCGCCGACTTGCTCGGCGTGGGTATTGGCGCTGCGGGTGGCAAGCCGCGCACTGCGGTGTTCCGTGCGGACCAGGTCGAGATCATCGAAAACTGGGACGTGGTCGGGCTCAAAGGCACCGGCAGTCACGATCTGCGCGTCAGCGACAAACACGTCGACGAACGCTGGACCTTCATCCGTGGCGGTGCTGCAACCATCGACGAGCCGCTGTTCCGCTACCCGTCGATTGCCTACGCCGCGCAAGTGCTGGCCGTGGTCAACCTTGGCCTGGCCCGTGCCGCCCTCGACGAAGTCAGTCGCATGGCCGCCGGCAGCGGCATCACCGGCGCACCGAAAATGGCCGACCGCGCCTACGTGCGCATCGAGATCGCCAAGGCCGAAGCCCGACTGGCCGCCGCCCGTGGCTTCTTCTACAACGCCACCGAGCAAGTGTGGAATTCGATCCTGGCCGGCAACCCGGTCACCGCCGAACAAACCAGCCTGTTGCGCTTGTCCGCGATTCACGTGTCCCAGGCGGGCGCCGCCGTGGTGCAGAGCGCGTACAGCCTCGCCGGCACCACCGCGATTTACCTGCGCCATCCGCTGCAGCGTTACCTGCGCGATTCGATGGTGGTCACCCAGCACGCGTTCCTCAGCGAAGGCCTGTACGACGGCGCCGGCTCGGTGTTCCTCGGCGTGCCGCCGTTCCCTGGCTACATCTGAACCCTCTCTTCAAGGATCAATATTCATGTCCCAGACCACTCAAGAACCGCTGCGTGTCGTCTTCTGCATCGGCATCACCCAGAACTTTTTCGACCTGCCCACCGGCGAAGGCCTGAGCGTCTGGAAAGGCTTCAGCCAGATGATGGGCTCGCTCGGCGCCATGCCCGGCATCACCGTACTCGGCGCGATGGACGATGACCGGCTGATGGTCGGCCCGTCCACCACCTCGCCGTGGACCGTCTACATCATGGCCGATGTTGACTGCCACCAATCGGTGATCGATGCCTGCAACCTGTTCCGCACCACGCCGGTGAACGAGTACAGCCTGTGGCGCTACGCCAAGGTTGAAGCGCGCATCGGTCGTCCACTGACCATCCCTGATGCCGCCAGGGTGTAAGCCATGAACGAGGCCTTGTTGCAGCGTCTGGCGACGCTCGAAGGGGAGAGCCAGGTGCGCCGCTTGATGGCGCGCTACATGGACTTGTGCGACGTGCCGAGGGCGGTCACCCACGTCAGTGAGCTGGCGCAATTGTTCTGCATCGACGCCGTGTGGGAAGGCGTCGGCAGCGTCACCGCGCAGACCTTCGGCGAGCATCGCGGGCGTGAGGCGATTGCAGCGTTTGTCGGCGGCTACTTGCCGCCCTCGGAGCACTTTCGCCTGAACCTGCATTACCTCACCAGCGAGTCGATCCTGGTCGACGGCAACACCGCGCAGGGGCAGTGGATCATGCAGCAGGTGTCCACCTACGCCGATGGGCGCAGCGAGTTGTTCGGCACGCGCTTGAACATCGATTTTCGCTGTGTCGAGAGTGTCTGGCTGATCGCACATTTCCGCACGCAACGCTTGTTCAACATGGACCTCTTCACCTCGGAGTCGGGCGCATGAGCACGTTTATCAGCGAATTTTTACTCGGTGGCGACGGCAAGCGGGTCGCGATCAAGGACTCGATCGACATCGCCGGCCATCCGACCCGCTCGGGCAGTCGTGCGTTTGCCGATGCTGAACCGGCGCTGCGCAACGCCGACGTGGTGGACGCGATCCTCGACGCAGGCTGGCAAATCGTTGGCAAAACCAATATGCACGAGTTGGCGTTTGGCGTGACCGGGATCAACGACTGGACCGGCACGCCGATCAACCCGCAAGCACCGGACCGCGTGCCGGGCGGCTCTTCCAGCGGTTCGGCGGCAGCGGTTGCCGCCGGTCTGGCGGATGTCGCCATCGGCACTGACACCGGTGGCTCGGTTCGCGTACCGGCGGCGTGCTGCGGCATCGCTGGCTTGAAACCGACTTATGGGCGAGTGAGCCGGGTCGGTGCGCATCCAGCGGTGTCCAGCCTCGATTGCGTCGGGCCGTTTGCCGCCGATATGGCGGACCTGATCGCGGCGATGCAAGTGATTTGCCCTGGCTTCCAGGTGCAGGGTTTGCCCTCTGGCAACGCATCGGTGGGTTTTCTTGAAGTCGACTGCGACCCGCATCTTCAAGCATGCCTCGGCGCCGCCGCCGACCGCGCAGGCTGGCGTCGTAGTCAGCTGCACCTGAGCGATTTCGAAGCCGCGTTCGCCGCCGGCCTCACCGTGATCAATTTTGAAAACTGGGCCGCGTTCGGCCACCTCACAGGTAAAGGCCTGATTGGCGCGGACGTTGAGCAACGCCTGCTGGCCGCGAGTCGCACCAGCGCGGCGGACCTGGCGCAAGCGGAGAAAGTCCGCGCGCGTTTCAGTCAGCAAGTGGACACCGTGCTGGAAGAGTTTGCGGTGCTGCTGTTGCCGACGATGCCCAGCCTGCCGCCGACGCTGATCGAAGCCCGCAGCGCCAGCAAAGCGGTGGCCGGCATGACTCCACTGGTGCGGCCGTTCAACCTCAGCGGCCATCCCGCGCTGACGGTGCCAGTGGAACTGGAGGGCAGCGGATTGAAAGTCGGCCTGCAGATTGTCGGTCGTAAAGGTCAGGACGAGCTGGTCTGCGCCTTCGGTGCGCAATTGCAACAGAGCATGGCCGGCGAACGGTCGACCCCTAACAAGAAATCATAAAAAGCCATGAGGAGAACCGCATGAGCACTCATGAATACCGGCTGATCGCATCATCGAAAAGCCCCGAAGACCTGGTCCAGTACGACCGCGTAGACGTCTCGCTGTACAACGACCCGGCGCTGTTCGAAGCCGAGCTGGAAAAGATTTTCTACCGCACCTGGGTGTGGGTTGCCCACGAAAGCGAAGTGCGCAACAGCGGCGACTTCAAGACCGCGACCATCGGCCGTCGCCCGGTGATTGTCGTGCGCGACAAGAAGGGCAACATCAACGTCCTGGAAAACCGCTGCCGGCACCGTGGCGCCACGGTGTGTGAAAAACACAAGGGCAACGCCACCGGTTTCACTTGCCCGTATCACAGCTGGTCGTACGGTCTGGACGGCAAGCTCCGTGCGCTGCCGTATCCGGATGGCTACGAAGGCATTCTGGAAAAGTCCGAACTGCCGCTGACCAGCCTGCGCGTGGAAAGCTACGCCGGCATGGTTTTCGCCAGCTACAACGACGAGATCGAACCGCTGGAAGACTTCCTCGGCGGTGCCAAACACTGGATGGACCTGTTCATGAAGCAGGGCGCCGGTTTCCCGATCAAGACCCAGGGCGAACACAAGTTCAGCTTCAAGGGCAACTGGAAGATCCAGCTGGAAAACACCACCGACGGTTATCACTTCCCGATCGTGCACAAGTCGTTCATGTCGTCGGTGGATGAAGAAACCTCGGAAATGCTCTCGTTCATGACCGACGAACAAGCGGTCACCCATTCGTTGGGCAACGGCCATAGCGTGATGGTGATGGTGCCGGAACACGTCGATCTGGATCACGACGACGGCACCGAACAGTTGCAGGAGCGCTTCGCTCACGTGACGGAAGAGCTGTCGAAAACCATGGAGCCTGCGCAAGTCCGTCGCATCGTGCGCTCGCTGCACGGCGCCGGTTTCAACCTGAACCTGTTCCCCAACGTCGCGATGTCGATGTCGTTCTTCCGCGTGCTGCGTCCGGTATCGGTGACCGAAACCGAGATCCGCCACGTTGCCCTCGGCATGGACGGCGGACCGGAAATCGCCAACCGCGAACGCATGCGCATTCACGAACACTTCCAGGGCCCGTTCGGTTTTGGCAGCCCGGACGATGCCGAGGCCTGGGACCGTGTGCAGCGTGGTTCGTACGCCGGCGTCGATGCGCCAATCCTGGTCAACCGCGGCCTCAATCGCGAAATCACCGCTGAAAACGGCGACAAGGTCAGCCACGCCACCGACGAAGGCGGCATGCGCGGTGCCTACGACATGTGGAAAAGGATGATGAGCCAATGAGCAATCACGACACCCTGAACGGTTTTTCCGGCCCGTTGGCCCAGGCCATCGAATTCATCTGGCGCGAAGCCGAATTGCTCGACCACAAGAATTACGCCGAATGGGCGACCCTGTGGAGCGACAGCGGCAAGTACATCGTGCCGATCGACCCGGACACCGAGGACTTCGAAGCCAACCTCAACTACGCCTACGACGATGCGCGCATGCGTGACTTGCGCATCGAACGCCTGACCGCCGGCTACTCGCCATCGGCGGTGGACGCGGCGAAAACCATCCGCACGATTTCGCGTTTCCGCCTGGTCGAAGCCGCTGGCGACATCGTCGAAGTGAACTCGGCGCAGTTGCTGTACGCCTACAAGCGCGGCGTGCACACGCCGTTTGTGGCCGACCTGAATCATCGCATTCGTTTCACCGACGGTGTGCCGTCGCTGGAGCGCAAAGTGGTGCGCCTGATCAACTCCACCGACAGCCTGAGCGCGCTCGGCTTCCTTTTGTGAGGGCAACATCATGAGTCGAGTAGCCCTTGTAACAGGTGCCTCGCGCGGACTGGGCGAGTGCATCGCCCGCCGTCTGCACGGGGCGGGTTATCGTGTCGCCCTGGCGGACGTGCGTCTCGAGGGCGTGCGGCGACTGGCTGCCGAGCTGGATGCCAGCGGTGCCAGTGCTGTCGCCATTGAGCTGGATGTGCGCAGCAAGGCCGACTTCCAGCATGCCCGCGACGTGCTGGTCGAGCATTGGGGCGGCTGCGACATCCTGGTGAACAACGCCGGCGTGTCGAAAGTCGCCGCGTTGATGGACATCACCCCGGAGGAGTTCGACGAGTCGATGGCAATCAACCTGCGCGGCACTTTTGTCGCGTGCCAGGTGTTCGGCGCGCACTTTGCCGAGCGTGGTTTTGGCCGCATCGTCAACATCGCCTCGCTCGCCGGGCAGAACGGCGGCACCGCCACCGGCGCGCATTACGCAGCGGCCAAGGGTGGCGTGGCGACGCTGACCAAAGTCTTCGCCCGTGAACTGGCCCCGCAAGGCGTGACGGTCAACAGCATTTCGCCGGGGCCGCTGGACTTGCCGGTGGTGCGCGAAACCGTGGCCCCGGAGCGTCTGGAACAGATCCTGAAAATGATCCCGGCCGGCACCCTCGGCGACCCCGGCTACATCGCCGACACCGTGTTGCTGCTGATCGCCGACCACGCCGCCTCCGTAACCGGTGCGTGCTGGGACATCAACGGCGGCCTGTTCATGCGCTAAACAAGGCCTCACACACAACCCTTGTAGGAGCCGGCTTGCCGGCGATGACGCCCTCATCGGCGATGCAAATTTCAAGACCGGAACAATCCCTTGTAGGAGCCGGCTTGCCGGCGATGACGCCCTCACCGGCGATGCAAATTTCAAGACCGGAACAATCCCTTGTAGGAGCCGGCTTGCCGGCGATGGCGTCCACATTGGCGATGCAAATCTCAAGACCGCCATCGCTGGCAAGCCAGCTCCTACAGGGGGCCTAACAAACGTCCCAAAAATCAACCGTATTTCAGGTGATGCAATGATGAAGGTGAAGATCGAAAGGATCGTCGACGAAGCGCTGGATATCCGTTCCTTTCGCCTCGTGCGCAGTGACGGCCAGCCGCTCGACGCCTATGAACCGGGTGCCCACGTCGACCTGACCGGGCCGACCGGCGTGACCCGTCAATATTCGCTGTGCAGCCCGCCGCAGGATCGCCGCGCTTATCTGGTGGCGGTGAAGAAAGAGGCGCAGTCCCGTGGCGGTTCAGCGGCGCTGCACGAGGTCGAAGAGGGCATGGAGCTGGAAATGGGCGCACCGCGCAACCTGTTCCGCCTCGACCCGACGGCCACCGAGCATGTGCTGTGCGCCGCCGGTATCGGCGTCACGCCGCTGCTGAGCATGGCTTATCGGCTGAGCGAAAACGGCCAGCCGTGGCGCCTGCATTATTTCGCCCGTTCGCCGCAATACGCAGCGTTCGCCGAGCTGTTGGCGAGCACGTTCGCCGGGCATGTGCAGTTCCACTACGGCATCGAGCCGGGTGACATGGATGCCACGTTGAGTGAATGCCTGAACCAGGCAGACAGTGCCGCACACGTGTACACCTGCGGCCCGGCGCCGTTCATGAACAAAGTGGTGGAAGTGGCGGCGCGCAGCCGCTGCGACGACGCGATCCACCTTGAGCACTTCCAGGCCGATCCCACAGCGAATGCCGGTCCGAGTGGCGGTTTTGAAGTAGAGCTGGCCAGTTCCGGTGTGGTGCTTCAGGTGCCGGCCAACGCGAGTCTGGTCGATGTGTTGCAGGCCCACGGTTGTGACATCGACACCGAATGCCGCGAAGGCATCTGCGGCACCTGCATCGTCGAGGTGCTGGACGGTGTGCCGGAGCACCGCGACAACTGTTTGTCGAACAAGGAAAAGGCGTCCAACAAACAGATTTGCGCCTGCGTTTCCCGCGCCGTTTCCGCTCGTCTGGTATTGGACATCTAACGCAAGGGAAGGCTGGCAAGCCAGCGTCGGAGCCTGTTGAATAGGGCCCGGCGGCCGTCGAAGGAGGAGACAGCCAAGGTCAGTAACAATTGCCGAACCGCTCGACGAAGCGGTCGAAAAATAACAATAAAACGCGTGAGGCTTTGCAGTGATGATGACTTCTTCGGCGGTTCGCAACGAGGCGTTCGAAAGCTGGCTGAGCCAGGTCAACCAGGCCTGCGGGCGTTTCGATGCCCGCGCCCTGGATACGGATTTCTACGGTGAGCTGGCGGAATATCGCAGCGGCGCGATCAACCTCAGTGTCGTCGACATGGCGCATGTGCACCTGTATCGCACCAGCAAGGACGTCAGCGTCAGCAGCGACGGCCACTATTACGCGGTGTTCCAGATGCGTGGCAGTTCCCGGCTGGAGCAGGGCGACAATCGCGCTCAACTGGGCACGGGCGACATCGCCCTGATCGACGCCTGCCGCCCGAGTGACATGACCTACAACGAGGATTCCCGACAGTTGTCGCTGATCCTGCCGCGTCAGGTGGTCGAGCGCGGTTCGCATTTCAATGCAGTCAACTGCGCCACACGCATCGCGGCCAGTACACCACTGGCGGCGATGGCCAACCGCTTGGTTCTGGATACCCGGCAGCAGGAAGGCCTGGACATGCAGGAAAGCGAAGCGGTGCTGGATGCGTTGGTCAGCCTGTTGTTGCCCGGGATCAGTGCCCGCGACAGCGGCGCGGATGCCCACGAGCGGCAGTTTCGCAAGATCATCGCCTACATAGACGAACACATCGGCGCCGAAGACCTGTGCCCCGAGCTGATTGCCCGTGAGGTAGGGATTTCGGTGCGCGGGTTGTACCGGATGTTCTCCAAGCGCGGCCTGGTGGTGGCGCAATACATCAAGCACCGACGCCTGGATTTCTGCGCGGAAAACCTGCGCCGCTCACCTGACGAGCAGAAGCTCTCGGCGCTGTGTTACGCCTGGGGTTTTTCCGATTCCAGCTACTTCTCCTCGGCGTTCAAATCCCGCTTCGGCGTCTCGCCGGGCGCTTATCGTAAGCGCTACAGCCACAACTGACCTCTCCTGTAGGAACCGGCTTGCTGGCGATGGCGGGGCATCAGACGCCATCAATGTTGAATGTGCCGGCCCCTTCGCCAGCAAGCTGGCTCCTACAGTAGATCTTCGCCGTGCACATACCTCGTGTTCGCTGCAGATCCCTGTAGGAGCCGGCTTGCCGGCGATCGCGGGGCATCAGACGCCATCAATGCTGAATGTGCCGGCCCCATCGCCGGCAAGCCGGCTCCTACAGTAGATCTTCGTCGTGCACATACCTCGTGTTCGCTGCAGAACCCTGTAGGAGCCGGCTTGCTGGCGATGGCGGAGTGTCAGGCGCCATTGATGTTGAATGTGCCGACCCCATCGCCGGCAAGCCGGCTCCTACAGTAGGTCACCGCCGTTCACATATCCTGCGATCGCAGGAGATCCCCTGTAGGAGCCGGCTTGCCGGCGATGGCGGTCTCATGACCGCCGCAGATCCCTTAATGCCGCGACGGCTCATCCACCGGTAAATGCAGCACTTCGCGCACCAGCATGGCAATGCTGGTCACGCCCATCTTTTCCTTGATCTTGGTCCGGTGCACATCAACGGTTTTCACGCTGATGTTCAGCTCCCGGGCGATGACCTTGCTGGCCTTGCCATCGATCACCAGCATCAACACCTCCCGTTCACGGCTCGTCAGCAGGGCGAGTTTGCCTTGCAGGTGCTGGCGTTGCTGTTGATCGGCCTGGGCATGCACGGCGGTCTTCAGCGCCGCTTGTATGCGGTCGATCATCTGCTGCGGGTTGTAGGGTTTCTCGACGAAATCCAGCGCACCGTTCTTCATCGCCGTCACCGACATCGGAATGTCGCCATGGGCGGACACGAAGATCGTCGGCAGGGTGCTGCCACGCTGGTTGAGGATTTCCTGCAGCTGAAAGCCGCTGGTTTCCGGCATGCGCACGTCCAGCACCAGGCACGCCGGTTGCTTGGGGTCGTACTGGCTCAGGAACTCTTCAGCGCCGGCAAAGCATTGCGCCTGGACGCTGACCGACTCCAGCAACCAGGCCAGCGAAGTGCGCAGGTCTTTGTCGTCATCAACGATATAAACAATCGGTTTGCGGGTTTCCATCAGGGGTTGCCACGAGATTTTCTAATTATTGTTTTCGCACGCGTGCACGCTGCGGCGGACGTCGGCACCTATGGTGGCGCCTTTTAGCAGAATACCCACTGCGACGGGCCCTGACGATAAAGAAACCACCTAGTCGACTAGCGGAAAGCCTACCTCGGCATGGGGATCGTCAGAATGGCTGCGCGCCACGTCGGGCTTTAGTCTTGTTCCATCACCCACGGGCCGCGAACGCGCGGTCCTCCTGAAGGAAGGGGCACCGACATGGCCAACCTGAGCCAGCAGCAAATCGACTTTCGCAACGCCATGGCGCAACTGCCGGCGGCGGTGAACATCATCACCACCAACGGCCCCGGCGGTCGCTGCGGCATCACCGCCAGCGCCGTGTGCTCGGTGACGGATTCGCCACCGACCGTGCTGGTGTGCGTCAACCGCAACAGCGCCACCCACGATGTGTTCCGCACCAACGGCCGGCTGTGCGTCAACGTGCTGTGCGGCGAACAGGAAGAACTGGCCCGACACTTCGCCGGCATGACCCAGGTGCCGATGGCCGAGCGGTTTGCCTGGGACTTGTGGGACGGCGGTGACACGGGCGTGCCGGTGCTGCGTGATGCACTGGTGCAGCTGGAAGGGCGGATCAGCGAGTGCAAGGAAGTCGGGTCGCATTCGGTGATGTTTGTGGAATTGTCGAAGGTGGGTGTGCGCGGGGAGGGCGATAGCCTGGTGTATTTCAACCGGTTGTTTCATCGGGTTGAGCATGCTGTGGCGGCTTGCTGAGACCGCGTTATCGTTCATCGCGAGCAAGCTTGCTCCTACAGGTCTGTGTCGTTCACAAATGGTGTGATCACTTCAACCTTGTAGGAGCAAGCTTGCTCGCGATAGCGGCAGATCAGGCACCCCTGCTTTCAGATGCGAAAACTCCCGACCAACTGATTCAGCCGCCCAGCCTCGCGTTCCAGCTCGGTACATGCCTGCAACGTCGATTGCAGGTTCTCCACTCCTTGCTGGTTCAGCGTGTTGATCTCGGTGATGTCCACGTTCAACGCCTCGACCACCGACGTTTGCTCTTCAGTGGCTGCGGCGACCGATTGGTTGACGTTGTCGATTTCGCCAATGCGTTGCGTCACGCTGCCCAGCCGCGTGCCGGCGAGGTTGGCGATGCTGACGCTTTCCTCGCTGTGTTGCTGGCTCTCGGTCATGGTCGTCACCGACTCACGGGCACCGACTTGCAGTGCTTCAATCATCTGCTGAATCTCTGCCGCCGAGGTCTGTGTGCGCCCGGCCAGGCTGCGCACTTCGTCGGCGACCACGGCAAAGCCACGTCCCGCTTCACCCGCCCGCGCCGCTTCGATGGCGGCGTTGAGGGCGAGGAGGTTGGTCTGCTGAGAGATGCCTTTGATCACTTCGAGGATTTGCCCGATGTTCACGGTTTTGCTGTTCAGCGCTTCGATGTTGACGCACGACGCGCTGATTTTTCCGGACAGTTCGTTCATCACCTCAATCGTGCGCTCGACCACCTGACGCCCGTCTTCGGCCTGTTGGCGCGCGGCGGAGGCTTGCTGCGAGGCATCGGAAGCGTTGTTCGCAATTTCCTGGGCGGCGGCGCCCAGTTCGTTGATCGCGGCGGCGACGCTGTTGGTGCGGGTCGATTGTTCATCGAAATTGCTCAGCGATGCGTTGGACGCCAGCAGCACACGCTTGGCGCCTTCGTTGACGCCGAGCGCCGCCGAAGACACCTCGCGGATGGAGTGGTGGATACGCTCGACAAAGCGGTTGAACGCCGTCGCCAGTTGGCCGATTTCATCCCGTGATTGCACGGCCAGGCGTCGGGTCAGATCACCTTCGCCCAGGGAAATATCCTCCATGACCCGCGTCAGCAGTTGCAGCGGCCTGGTGATGCGATACGCCGCGTACCAGATCAACACCAGGCCAAGCAGCGCCGAGCCGCCGCCCAGCAACAGCTCAAGCGCGGTGCTTCGCACGGCTTGTGCATCGAGTTCCTGTTGCAGCGTGGTGACCGGGGCGAGCAGCACGTTCTGCGGCACGCCGACCAGCACACCCCACGGCGCTGCACCGACAATCGGTGCCAGCGGCTCAAGTACTTTGATCTGCTGTTGATCGACGAACACTTTCGGCTGGCCCTGACGCAAGGTGTCCATCACCTCAACATTGTCCAGCGGTTGCCCGAGGCGACTGACGTCCTGGCTGTTGGCGGAAATCACCCCGCGCGGGCTGACGATGCTGATCTGCCCGTTGCTGTCGAACAGTTGGAGCGCGCTGGCTTCGCTGTTCTGTTGCAGGGCGGCGAGGTTGATGTCGAGTCCGACCACGGCGATGACCTTGTCATGGTCCAGCAGCGGGAACGCGATGCTGGTCACCAGTTTGCGGCTGCCGGAGGCCTCATCGAAATACGGCTCCAGCACGCAGGCTTTGCGGGTGTCGCGGGCACAGGTGTAGAAGGCGTTGTAGGGCGCGCCGCTGGGGCCGGGCGAGGTGTTGGCGAGCAGCGCTTCGTCGCCGATCACCGCTTGCAGTTCGCCGGGTTTGCTTTGCACCCAATACAGCGAAAAGCGCCCGGTTTCGTTGCTGCCCATGGCCGCCTGATCGACGAAACCGGCGTCGGCGCCGTCCAGGGCATCGGGTTCGAAAATGACATAAAGCCCGAGCAGGTCGGGCTTGTCGATCAGGGCCTGGTGCAGCTGGGTGCTCAGCTCCTGGCGCAGTTGTGGACGGGTAAGGTTGCCCTGATGTTGCAACTGCCTCAGGTAGAGCAGATAGCGCGACAACCCTTGGCCATATTCGTGCGTCTGCATGAAGGTGCGTTGCACCTGCATCGCTTGCACTTTGCCCAGCGCCTGCATGTGTTCCTTGGCGGCGTTGGCGAGCATTTCGCTGCTGGCCTCGGCCACTTGCTGGCTGCTCCGATGGGTTTGATACAGCGACAACCCCATCAGCAAACCTACCACCAACAGCAGGCAGAGGCCGGCGAGCAGGGCGATTTTGCTCTGAATCGTCAGGAATTTTTTGTGCATTGGAAAGGCCTTTTTCCTTGAGGCATGACACGGTCCCCTGTAGGAGCGAGCCCGCTCGCGAAAAATGTCTGGGCGACGCGTTTATTCAGGCAACACGCGTCATCGTTGACCTCCATCGCGAGCGGGCTCGCTCCTACAGGGATTGCGTGGGGGCTTAGAACGTGGTGGCGAAAATCACCTGGCTGTAGAGGTTCTTGTCGTTGCTGCCCAGCTGCGTGCCACCCTCGTCGGCGCTTTTGTCCGGCTGATAGAGGCCGATCAGCGGCATCACCGTCAGGTGTTCGTTGACGTGCCATTCGGCATACAGATCGACTTCGTGGCCATCGGTATTGCCGAGGTTGCGGTCGATGGTGTCGAAGTTGAAATACATCGCACCGACCGTCAGGTTCTCCAGCGGCGAGACGGTGAATTTGACTTGCTGGATACGCGAGTTGGTGTTGAACGGGCCGGCGTAGTTGCCGGCGACCTCACCCTGGAACCAGGTGCCGAAGCCACGGCTGAAACCATAGAACAGCGTGTCATAACCTTCCGAGAAACGGCTGTAGCGGTAGCTGGCATTTGGCGTCCAGGCCACGTCGGCGAAGGTCCAGCCGGCTTCCAGGTACCAGGCATCTTCGGTGCTGGTGTGGGGTTTGTCCTGCTTGGCGTATTCGCCGGAGAGGAACAGGTTTTGCACCCCGGCATTGCCGGCTGCGCGCAGGCTGTAGGTTTTCATGCCGTCGCGTTCAAGCTGCGAAGGGGAGGCGAACTCTTCGTCGACATCGGTGGTGTCGATGTAGGTCAAACCGACCGTGCCTGCTTCGGCGACGTGCTCAAGCGTGCCGACGTACATTTCGGTTTTCGCTTGTGCGCGGTTATCGGACTTCAACCACATCAGGTCGCCACGCCAGCCTTCCTTGCCTCCCAGACGCAGCACGGCAGTCTCGTCGAAGGCTTTGCGCGCCGCCAGCCAGTACGCGCCACCGCGGTTGAACTCACCGTCGGCCAGACCTTTGCCCAAGTTGAGCGCGTCGCCATTAATCAGGAAACCATCACCGATCACGATGTTCTGGCGACCGAAGGACAGGTCGACGCCGTCCTCGCCGAGCACGTCGAACAGCTTGCCCGAACGCCAGCCGAGGTAGGCGTCTTCGAATTTGGTGGTGCGTTCCGAACCGTCGCTGAAGCCTGCGGCATCGCCGTCGCCCCAGGTGCCGGAGCTGAGCAGGTTCGCCGCGCCATACGCGGTGCCGACACCGGCCAGGCCCTTGTCGAAGCTCAGGCCATATTTGATGTAGCCCTCGCGCCACGACGAAGAACCCGGGTCGAGGCGACCGGACAGCGCGTAGTTTTCCTGGCTGTGGAAGATGCCGAAGACCGCTTCCAGCGTGGCGTTCAGGTGACTGTCGTCATCGGCGTAGAGTTCGTACGCGCCGGCATGGCCGGCGCTGATCATCAGGGCAAGTGTAGAGAGACGCAGCAAGGGGGACTTGAGCATGTGTGGCATCCGTTCTTGTTCTTGAGCGCAGGTTTGCGGTCTTTTTCGATACTAAGGCGCGGAACTTTTCCGGCCTTTTGTGTGGTTGCCAAAGAGTTGGCTGTGCTTGCCAAAATGCCCGGTTTGGCAGCCTCGCCAATACGACTGGCACGCAGGGCAAAACCTGCGCATCACTGACCATCGACAATCCCTCTCAACCCTGTCGATGCACCGCTGCGTCGGCGCTCCCGTGTTGCCGCTCAATGGATGAGCGCGGATTTTCAAGGTCGTTTTCCTATGTTCACCTCGCTGCGATTGCCCCTCATCGGTCTGCTCTCACTCACCCTCGCGCACACCGCGCTGGCCGCTGACTGCGCGCCCGACCAAGGGCATGGCGCCCAGGTCTTCGCCAATGAATGCGCGGTCTGCCATTCGGTGACCAAGGGCATGACGGGAATGATGGGGCCGAACCTGGCGGGTGTGGTCGGGCGCAAATCCGGCTCGCTGGAAGGCTTCAACTATTCCCAGGCCATGCGCAGCAAAGACATCAACTGGCAGGCCGAGAACATCGCGCAACTCATCACCCAACCCCAGGCCTTCGTGCCGGGGACCTACATGCCCTACATGGGCCTGGCCTCCGCGGACGATCGCCAGGCGGTCGTGTGTTTCCTCAAAGAACAACAGTAATCAGCCCGTTATCCGGCTGAAAAACACGTCTGAACCAAAGGTGATTTATGAGCAACGTTGAAATCCTGCCGCAGGTTGCTGCATTCCTTGACCGCCGCCACGGCTGCTTTATCGATGGCCAATGGGTGTTCGCCGAAGGGCCGCGCATTGCCGTGGTCAACCCGGCCACCGGACAAACCCTGTGCGAAACCCTCGACGCACCGCTGGAGGTGGTCGAACAGGCGGTGCAGTCGTCGCATAAAGCTTTCAAGTCCGGCGTGTGGTCGGGCCTGCGCCCGGCGGACCGCGAACGCATCCTGCTGAACTTCACTGCGCTGGTAGAAGCGCATGCCGAAGAACTGGCGCAGCTGGAAACCCTGAGTCAGGGCAAGTCGATCAACATGGCGCGCGCACTGGACCTGAACGCCACCGTGGAGTTCATGCGCTACATGTCCGGCTGGGCGACCAAGATCGAAGGGCAGACGTTTGACGTGTCGATTCCGCTGCCGCCGGGGGCGAAATTCACCGCGTTCACCAAGCGTGAACCGGTGGGCGTGGTGGTCGGGATCGTGCCGTGGAATTTCCCGTTGCTGATCGCGGCGTGGAAGCTGATGCCAGCCCTGGCCACCGGTTGCACGGTGATCATCAAACCGGCGATGGAAACGCCGCTGACCGCCATGCGCCTGGCTGAACTGGCGCTGGAAGCGGGCATTCCGGCGGGCGTGTTCAACGTCGTCACCGGTGGCGGTGCCAATGTCGGCGGTGTGCTGACGGCGCATCCACTAGTGAGCAAAGTGTCCTTCACCGGTTCCACGGCGGTGGGCAAAAGCGTCGGCGTGGCGTGCATGGAAAACATGACGCGGTTCTCGCTGGAGCTGGGCGGCAAAAACCCGATGATCGTGTTGGCCGATGCCGACATCGAAAAAGCCGTCCAGGGCGCAATCCTTGGCGGTCTGCTGAACAACGGCCAGGTGTGTGCGGCGGCTTCGCGCTTCTACGTGCATCGCTCGATCCACGATCAATTCGTTGAAGCACTTGCCGCCGCCGTATCGGCGATGCCCATCGGCGCAGGCATGAACGGCGATGCTGCGATCAACCCGCTGGTCTCGCGCAAGCAGCAGCAAAGCGTGCTCAAGCACATCGAGCTGGCGCGTCGCGAAGGCGCACGGGTGGTGTCCGGGGGCGAGTTGGTGGAAGGCGAGGGCTTCTATGTGCAGCCGACCATTCTGGCCGACATCGATCACAGCATGGCGGTGGCCCGCGAAGAGGTGTTCGGCCCAGTACTGGGGGTGATGCCGTTTGACGATGAAGACGCCGTGATCGCCCTGGCCAACGACAACCGCTACGGCCTGGCCGCGAGCCTGTGGACCAATGACCTCGGCAAAGCGATGAACCTGGTGCCGCGCATCGAGGCCGGCACCGTGTGGGTCAACGCCCACGTGCTGCTCGACCCGGCCATGCCGTTTGGTGGCGTCAAGCAGTCCGGCATGGGCCGCGAGTTCGGTCGTGCGGTGATCGAGGCCTACACCGAGCTGAAATCGGTGTGCATCGCCCACTGACTCACACCGTGGGTGCCGGCTTCGCCAGCTCGATACCGGCGTCACTCAGGCGCTTGAGGATTTCAAACAGCAGGTCGCTCTTGGTGACGCCGACGATTCTCGGGCTGCCGACGTAGCCGGTGACCGTCAGCGTGATGCCTTCGGGGGTCAGTTTGCTGAAGCGCACCATCGGCGCCGGTTTGTCGAGAATGGTCTCGTGCTCGCGGTAGGTGTTGTAGAGCAGGTCTTTCACCTGTTCGGGGTCGATGTCCAGGGGGAAGGTCAGTTCGAGTGACGCCACCCCTTGGGCGCTGCCGCCCAGGGTTACGTTGCGCAGGTTTTGCGAGATCAGCTGCGAATTGGGCACGATGACGATCGAGCGGTCACTGAGCTGGATTTCGGTGGCCCGCACGTTGATCCGGCGGATGTCGCCCTCGACCCCGCTGATGCTGATCAGATCGCCGACTTTCACCGGGCGCTCGGTTAGCAGGATCAGGCCTGAGACGAAATTCTTGACGATCTCCTGCAAGCCAAAACCAATCCCAACCGACAACGCACTGACGATCCAGGCCAGGTTGGTCCACTGCACGCCCAACGATGACAGCGTCAGCAGAATGACCAACGCATAGCCGATGTTGGCAAACAGCGTGGTCAGCGAAGCGCGCATGCCAGGGTCCATCTCGGTTTTCGGCAGGAGCTCCTTGTCCAGCCAGCGGCCCAGCGTGCGAATCAGGTAGATGCCGATCAGCAAGGCCAGTGCGGCATTGAGCAAGTGCCCGGGGATGATGTTCAGTTTGCGCAGCCCGGCGCCGCCGAGAATGGAAAAGACGTTGGTGAGCAGTTGCCCGAGCGTCGTGCCGACGCCCCCGACGAACAGGGTGACCAGCGCCAGCAGCAAGAGTCCGGCGCGCCCGACCCCCGACAGAACGATCGAGATCTGCTCCAGGCGCCGGTCTTCAATGCCGAGCAACTGTTTGAGCGCCTTGCCGCTGGGACTTTTTATTGAAAAAAAGTATTCGCAGGCATCTTTGAAGCACTGCATCAGCAAATAGAAACCGGAGAGGATGAGAAAGCCCCAGACCAGTTCATAGGTGACGAACCTGGCCAGGGACACGTAACCGGTCAGGAGGGATACCAGGCAGATCACCATCGCAAGACTGGCGAGGGTGTAAAGCACGCCCGCGAACGTCCTGCCGGCTTCATAGGCTTCGCCAGACGCCACGACGGCTCTGCGGACTTTGCCGGTGCGCCACAATAAATCCACCAGAACGCACGTAACAACCAGTGCGACGACCCCTCGACCGGCGATCACGATGCCGCTGCTCATGCCGGTTGCGTTGGTAATCTGGATCATTGTCACCAGAACCAGCAGCACGCCTGCCAGAACCCGCGGATAAGGCTTGAGTGACAGCGCCACCTGATCGGCAAGCGCCGGCAGCCGCCACGACGGGTGCTTCGTGGACAACAGGGCGCGGCTCAACGCGGTGATCAGCACGCAGGTGTAGGCGACTTTTTCGAACTCCTGGGAGAACGTCGTCAGCGTCGGCGTCAGCGGAGCCTGGCGTGTGAAGACATAAAACAGCAGTTGCAGGGACAGGCCGACCGTCAGCACCGTGGCCAATACGGAAGCCAGCGCCAGGGAGCTGCGGCGCAGGCGTCCTTCTGGCATCCGGTGAATGCAAAGCCACGTCAGCCCTCGTTCCGCGAGACGGCGGCCCAGCGTCCAGATAAGCAGGGCCAGCAGCAACAGTACGCTGGTGTAGAGGCGTTGGCCCGGTTGCCAGGCCAGTTTGAGGACCTCACTTGCCTGACCGAGGAACGATGCGAAGCGCTGTCGATCATCCATCGAAGGGCTCAGGATCGGTGACCAGAATTCGGGATTCAGGACGCTTCGGGTGCTCAGGGTCAGTTCGCTTTCCAGCATGTTGCGACGGATGCCGGCAATCTGGGTGATGAGGTCGGTGGCACTCGTTTTCAGGGTGGCCAGGGTTTTCAGGGTGGCGTCGACTTTGTTTTTTTGCTCGGTGAGCGCGACCCTTTGCGCGGTGATATCGGGCTGCTCGGCCGCGGCGTCATCGCGCGGGACAGGCCCCAGTACACCGAGTTGCGCACGCAGTTGAGTTTGCAGGGGAAGCAGCGAGGTCGAGAGGCGATCGACATCCAGCATGAACATCTGGACCAGGTCCTGCGGGGCCTCCAGCTGGCTGTAGTTATCAACCAGCGAGATCTGTTGTTTGAGGGCGTCCAGCCGAAGTTGCAACGCCTGGAGGTCGCTTGGGGAAACGCTGGGGGGCGCGGCAACCGCCCTGGGCATTGAAATGTCCGCAGGGTCTGCCGCCAACAGCATTCCGGGGCCCGCCCCGAAAAGCGTGAAAGCGACGAAAATCATGGCTTTCAGTGCATGACGCATAGGAGTGCCTGACTCTGTTGTTAGTCATTCAGCCTATGAGGTTAGGTCATCAGTCAAACCTGCGAGCAATAGTTTGTTCGGCTGCCCCCGTTGAACGGGGGCAGGGTGGACGTATCAGACGCGTTCGAACAGCACGGCGATGCCCTGGCCGCCGCCGATGCACATGGTCGCCAGTGCATAACGGCCCTGGACGCGGTGCAGTTCGTGAATGGCCTTGGTCGCGATGATCGCGCCGGTGGCGCCCACCGGATGGCCCAGCGAGATGCCCGAACCGTTGGGGTTGACCTTCTCCGGATCGAAGCCCAGTTCCTGCGCCACGGCACAGGCTTGCGCGGCGAAGGCCTCGTTCGACTCGATGACATCCAGGTCGGCGACGGTCAGGCCGGCACGTTTGAGCACCAGACGAGTGGCGGGAATCGGGCCGAGCCCCATCAGTTCCGGCTCGACACCAGCGTGGGCATAGCCGACCAGCCGGGCCATTGGTTTGAGGCCTTGTGTGCGCACCATCTCACCGGTGGCCATGATCAGCGCACCGGCGCCGTCATTCAGGCCCGAGGCGTTGCCGGCGGTGACGCTGCCGTCTTTTTTGAAGGCCGGTTTCATCTTGGCCAGTTGCTCGGCATTGACCTCGGCACGCACGTGTTCGTCGGTCGCAAAGGTCACGGTGCCTTTGCGCGATGCCACTTCGATTGGAACGATCTGACTGTTGAAGCGGCCTTCGGCGATTGCCCGCGCGGCGCGCTGCTGGCTGAGCATGGCCAGTTCATCCTGGGCCTGACGGGTGATGCCGTAGCGTTCGGCGATGTTTTCCGCGGTGATGCCCATGTGGAAACCGGCAAACGGGTCTTGAAGCACGCCGAGCATGTAGTCGATGGCCTGCATGTCGCCCATGCGTGCGCCCCAACGCGCTTGCGGCAACAGATACGCGCCACGGCTCATGGATTCGACGCCACCGGCCAGCGCCGCGCCCGCATCACCGAGCATCAGGCTTTGCGCGGCACTGACGATTGCCTGCAAACCGGAACCGCAGAGGCGGTTGACGTTGAAGGCGGGTGTCTCTTTCGGCAGGCCGGCATTCATCGCCACCGCCCGGGAGATGTAGGCGTCGCGGGCTTCGGTCGGGATCACATGGCCCATCACCGCATGGCCGATGTGCTCAGGTGCCAGCCCCGAGCGTTCGATGGCGGCGCGGCAGACGTCGGTGGCCAGTTGAATCGGTGGCACATCCTTGAGCGAGCCGCCGAAGCTGCCGATGGCGGAACGGACGGCGCTGATAACGAAAATGTCGGATGGGTTCATGAGGGTTTCCCTGGTTCGGTCTTGTGCGCGTTTGGCGCTGTTATTGGGGGCAAGAGTCTAGGGGCGGTGGTTTGGTTGGGATAGGTCGAAAGTGCTCAAGGGGGG
>NZ_JAHBDB010000077.1:0-172403 GCF_019956105.1 Pseudomonas sp. BF-RE-25 | reverse complement strand
CCACCACCACCACCCCAAAGCAGAATCCCACCCGAAAACGAACTGATATCGGCGTTCACATTGCCCAGTGTGAACGAACCCGATATTTTGTGAACGTTCTGAAGAAATCCAAGACAACAAAAAAGGGCTCACCTTTCGGTGAGCCCTTCTAGACCGCCCAGCAGAGCGGATTTTGTTTGGTAGGCGCGATTGGACTCGAACCAACGACCCCCACCATGTCAAGGTGGTGCTCTAACCAACTGAGCTACGTGCCTGCTGTGAGGCGGCATTCTACGGAATTCCGGAGGGGTGTCAACACCTTTTTTCGAGCTAACCCTATGAATATGCAAAATATTTAATTTCTCGGCTGCAAAGAAGATTTTGCGGTGGCTGGCGGTCGATTTTTAACTCGGGTAGGATCGACGCACTCGTAAAATATATTAAACAGAGGCAGCAGGATGGCGAACACTCCCTACCCAGAGTCCTACTACGCCGCATCGGCCAATGCGGTTCCGCCGCGCCCGGCCTTGCAGGGTGACGTAGACACTGATGTCTGTGTGATCGGCGCCGGTTACACCGGCCTGTCCTCTGCCCTGTTTCTGCTGGAGAACGGTTTCAAGGTCACGGTGCTGGAAGCCGCCAAGGTGGGTTTTGGTGCATCGGGTCGTAACGGCGGCCAGATCGTTAACAGTTATAGCCGCGACATCGATGTGATCGAGCGCAGCGTTGGCCCCAAGCAGGCACAGTTGTTGGGGCAGATGGCGTTTGAAGGCGGGCGGATCATTCGTGAGCGGGTCGCCAAATATAATATTCAGTGCGACCTGAAGGACGGCGGCGTGTTCGCTGCAATCACCGCTAAGCAGATGGGCCATCTGGAATCGCAGAAGCGCCTGTGGGAGCGTTTTGGTCATACGCAGCTTGAGCTGCTGGATCAACGCCGCATTCGTGAAGTGGTGAACTGCGAGCAATACGTTGGCGGCATGCTCGACATGAGTGGTGGGCACATTCATCCGCTGAACCTGGTACTCGGCGAAGCCGCGGCGGTCGAGTCGTTGGGGGGTACGATTTATGAGCAATCACCGGCGGTGCGCATCGAACGCGGCGCAATCCCGGTAGTGCACACGCCTCAGGGCAGGGTCAGGGCCAGGTTCATCATCGTGGCGGGCAACGCGTACCTCGGCAATCTGGTGCCGGAATTGGCGGCCAAGTCGATGCCGTGCGGAACCCAGGTGATTACCACCGAGCCATTGGGCGAAGCGTTGGCCAAGAGCCTGCTGCCGCAGGATTACTGTGTCGAAGACTGCAATTACCTGCTCGACTATTACCGCCTGACCGGCGACAAGCGCCTGGTTTTCGGCGGTGGCGTGGTTTACGGCGCGCGAGACCCGGCGAACATTGAAGCGATCATCCGCCCGAAGATGCTCAAGGCCTTCCCGCAGCTCAAGAACGTGAAGATCGATTACGCCTGGACCGGCAATTTCCTGCTGACCCTGTCGCGTCTTCCGCAGGTCGGACGCCTGGGCGACAATATCTACTACTCCCAGGGTTGCAGTGGCCACGGCGTGACGTACACGCACCTGGCAGGCAAGGTGTTGGCCGAAGCGTTGCGCGGCCAGGCTGAGCGTTTTGACGCGTTTGCTGACTTGCCGCACTACCCCTTCCCCGGCGGGCAATTGCTGCGCACGCCGTTTGCGGCGTTGGGCGCCTGGTACTACGGATTGCGAGACAAGTTCGGTTACTAAGCAATACCGCAATATTTTGTGGGAGCGAGCCTGCTCGCTCCCACAGGTCCGACTCAGAAATCGACAGTCGCCGAAAGCAGGTACGTGCGCGGCGTCGACAGCGTCAATCCCGGCTCGCTGTCATCCGAAGCACCGGCCGAACTCCAGTAGCGCTTGCCTGTCACGTTCTCGATGTTGGCGCGCAAGGTGATGTTCTTTTCCTCGACCTTGAACGCGTAGCGGGCGCCTACATCAAAGCGCTCCCACGAATCGATTTCCTTGACGTTGGACTGGTCCAGATACTGCGAGCTGGAATAGATGCCGCGACTGGTCAGCGTCAGCCCCTGCAAGGTCGGCACATCCCACTCGGCGCCGAGGTTGACGTTATATTTCGGCGTCGCCGGCGCGCGGTTACCGTCGAAGGTGCCGTTGGTGGTATCAGTCAACTCGCTGTCGATGTACATGACGCCGCCGAGCAGGCGGAAACCCTTGAGCGGCTCACCGAACACGCTCAGCTCCACACCCTCGTTTTGGCGTTTGCCGTTCGGGCCGAAGACGCGGGTCGTGGCGTTGGCTTCATAGGCCGGCTGCTTGATCCGGAACACCGCGGCGGTCACGGCGAACGCACCTGCGTCATACTTGGCGCCAACCTCGACCTGCCGGCTGATGAACGGCGGGAAGATTTCGTCCTCGTTCACTGAAGTCGATGGCGCGATCTTGCCCTGACTCAAGCCTTCCATGTAGTTGGCGTACAGCGACAGCTTGTCGGTAGCCTTGAACAGGATGCCGCCCGACGGCGAAACCTTTTCCTCATCGTAGGCCGTGTCGCCTTTGACATCGTCCGCCCAGTCGTCAACCTTCACCCGCTGCCAGCGGGCGCCGAGGGTCAGCAACACACGATCATCGAAGAACCCCAGCGTGTCGGACAGCGCCAGACCGCTGAAGCGATTCTCGGTGTAGACCTTCGAATCGAGTCGAGTGGGCCTGACAGGTGTCGGTGTTACCACCGGGTTATAGAGGTTGCTGTTGGCCGTGGCATAACGGGCGCCGCCATTTTCGAAGTCCATGTAGAAATAACTGGCAGCCAGGTTGACCTCGTGGCTCACGGGCCCGGTGTGAAACCAGTTGCGCACCCCGGCAGTAGCTGTCCGGACACTTTCGTCACGGGTGAAGTCACGAGGTTGAACGCTAAAGTCGCCCCGGTTGTTGGTGACCGCAACAGCATGACGGAGGAAGTCATGATTGCTTTCGCGCGCGCCCACACCGCCGTATAGCATCACGTTATCGCTGACATCGAATTCGCCGTTCACTGTGCCGAACGTGTCGTTGGTACTCGCCTTGCTCCAGGGCTGCGCATAGTTGTGGCGGACATCGCTGGCATGCGGAACCTGTGCAGCGGCGCCAACTTGCACGCGCTCCTGCGGGGCGTCGGTATCGCGCTCGGTGCGCCCCAGGTCAGTCGAGAGTCGTAGGTGCTCACCACGAAAATCCAGGCCCAGCACGGCCATCTCGCGGTCGACATTCTGGTGATCCCATTCGGTGTCGCCGGACTGTTTTACGCCGTTGAAACGAATGCCGAACTTGTTGTCTTCACCGAAGCGCCTGCCGATATCCACGGCACCGCCGGTCTGGCTGTCGGACGCGTAGTTGCCGGTAAACGAAGTGATCGGCTTGTCGGTCGCGCGTTTAGGCACCACGTTGATCCCGCCACCCACGGCACCTCGCGGCGAGATGCCGTTGATGAGCTGGCTCGGGCCTTTGAGAATGTCGACGCGGTCGGCCATCTCCATGTCGATCGTATAGGTCGGCAAAACGCCGTAGAGGCCGTTGTAGGCGACATCACTGTTGAACAGGCTGAACCCGCGAATGGTGAATTGCTCATAGCGCCCACCGGCCGGGTTGGTGGCGCGAACGGAAGGATCGCTGGCGATCAGCTCGCCCAGGGTACGCGCCTGCAAGTTCTTGACCGCCTCGCTGGTGTAGGTGGTCATGCTGAACGGCGTTTCCATGAAGTCTTTCGAGCCCAGTAAACCTTGCGAACCGCGACGCGCAACCTGACCGCCGGCATACACCTCGCCGTCCGCCCCGCCAGTAGCACCAAGAATCGAGGTCGGGGCCAGTTGCAGGCTGCTGCCTTCTGGCGCCGGGGTCAGGATGTACGCCTGCTCGCCGACCGCTTGCAACTGCAGACCGGAACCCTGCAACAGTCGCGCAAAGCCCTCCTCGACCGCGTACTCGCCAGACAGGCCGCTGCTGTTGCGACCGCTGACCAGCGCCGGATCAACCGAGAGGTTGACCCCGGACAGCCCGGCAAAACGGGTCAGCGCATCACTCAGGCTGCCGGCAGGCACCTGATAATTGCGTCGGGCACTCTCTTCGGCCCAGCTTGCGGTTATGAACAATGGACTGGCACTCAGGCCAAGCAGCAGACTCAGGTGCAACAACGGACGCAGACGCGGATAACAAGGTGCAGGCATTGAATTTGCTCTCTTGATTCGTTCACATGCCTTAAATGACAAGCGAGTCGAAAAAAGGGGACAGGCTTTACACACTATTTTTGCGCGGCAGCAACGTGACCCAGTAGCGGGTTCGGGAATGCACCTCCAGCGGCAGACTGGCCGCAAGCAGCGCGAGGACGCGATCCGTGTCGTCTAGACGGAAACTGCCGGTGACACGCAGGCTTTCCAGTTCAGGCTCCCAGCGCAGAACGCCCGGTCGGTAAGTGCTGAGTTCGCGCAGGAAATCCCCCAACGGCTGGTTCTTCGCCATCAGCACGCCTTCACGCCAACCCGGTGCAAGTGCATCGAATGGCGTGATCGCCCCGACACCCGCCGCTTCAAGGCTGACCTGCTGCCCCTCGCGCAATGCCAGTGCCGGCCCATGCAGGGGCTGCAACTGCACGCTACCGTTGAACACCGACACCCGACAGCCCCATGCCTCCTGGCGCACGCAGACTTCGCTCTGGCTGAGGATAACGCTGCCGAACTTCGTCTGGATCGTCAGCGGCGCCGTGCCCGGCACCTTCAGCGACAGCTCGCCTTCTATCAGCTTCACGCGGCGGTTCTGCACATCCACATCGACGGCACTGGCGGTATTGAGCTGCAAGGAACTGCCATCGGCGAGTTGCACCTTTTTGCGCTCGCCAGTGGCGGTGTGCAGGTCGGCACGCCAGACGTCCAGAGGCAATTGTCGACTGATCAGCCAAGCCGTCGGCACCAACGCCACGGCGCCCAATGCGCGCTTCAGCACTGCGCGTCGGCCCGGATCAGGACGGTCCAGGCTGCTCAGCGCCAGCGCCGACGGCAGATCGGCGAAACGCTGACGCAAGGCCTGGGCCTTCTGCCAAGCCTGCTCGTGACTGGCGCAGGTGTCGCGCCAACGCTGCAAATTCGCACGATCCTGCTCATTGGCGCCGCCAGATTCGAGCAACGCAAGCCATTGCGCGGCAGCCCGAACAGCCTGACGGGGATCGGAGGAAGACTGACTGTTCACAGTTCCACCAACAGGCAATGCTCGTAGGCTTGCGCCATGTAACGTTTGATCGTGCGCTCCGACACCCGCAGGCGCTCGGCGATTTGCTGGTAGTTCAAGCCTTCGAGCTGACTCCAGAGAAACGCCCGGCGCACCGCCCTTGGCAGTCCGTCGAGCAGCTCATCCAGTGCTTGCAGGGTTTCCAGCAGCAACCAACGCTGTTCGGGTGATGGCGCACAGTCTTCAGGCATCGACGCCAACGCAGCCAGATAGGCTTGCTCAAGGCTGCGACGCTGGTAGAAGTTGCTCAGCAGGCGTTTGCCGACGGTCAGCAGATAGGCACGAGGCTCTTGCAAGTCAGCGATGCGCTGAGAGCTGGCGAGCACACGCAGGAACGTATCCTGGCTCAAATCCGCCGCATCACAGCCGTTGCCCATGCGCCTTCTCAACCAGCCTTCCAGCCAGCCACGGTGGTCGCGGTACAGGTCGTGGAGGGTTTGCTCCTTCGGCATCGCTGCATCACTCATCTCAAGAAGCCCTGTGCCAAGGAGTTATCGTAAATGAGAGTGATTCTAATTAATGTCAGAGCTACGAAGGAAGTCCTTTATGCAACGGACGCGCAGAAAGGTCATATGGGTAAGCGTGAAGTGGCATAAAAGCCAAATTTCAGACACAAAAAACCCCGGTCTTTCGACCAGGGTCTTTGCTATCGACTCGAAGTCACCAGAGGCTTCTTCGTAGCTCCAAGGCGTTCAGTGGGCCTTGAGGCAGATATGGCGCAGCGGACGGGACTCGAACCCGCGACCCCCGGCGTGACAGGCCGGTATTCTAACCGACTGAACTACCGCTGCGTATCGCTTTGGACTTGCGTCCTAACTCGTCTGATTGAAGCTGCGAGACTTTTCAATCTCTCTTTCAATCTCAAATCAGGGATAAACCTGACTCGGAAAATATGGCGCAGCGGACGGGACTCGAACCCGCGACCCCCGGCGTGACAGGCCGGTATTCTAACCGACTGAACTACCGCTGCGCGTCGGTGGAGGCTTTTCAGCTTCCCTCCTGCTTTCGCAAGAGTCTCAAGAAGTGGTGGGTGATGACGGGATCGAACCGCCGACATTCTGCTTGTAAGGCAGACGCTCTCCCAGCTGAGCTAATCACCCTTTGCTTCTCTGAGGCCGCGAAATTTACGCACCTAACGAAGCTAAGTCAATAGCAGGATTGAAGTTTTTCTGAAAAAGACAAAATCGTGTCATCCCTGGGGATGTCCGCAGCCGTCAGACCGCTTCGCGAGCAGGCTCGCTCCCACAGTGGGCCGCGTTTTTAATGTGGGAGCGAGCCTGCTCGCGAAGAGGCCGGCACATTCGGCATCAATGCAGAAGACCGCCTCCGCACTGCTATTCGCTGTAAATCATTTTCTTGGTCATGCCGCCATCGACCACAAACTCCTGGCCCGTGACGAAACCCGCATTCTTCGACAGCAACCAGGCAACCATCGCCGCCACGTCCTCGACCGTCCCTACCCGGCCCGCCGGATGCTGCGCATGGTCGGCTTCGGTGAGGGGTTCGGCACGCCGCACCCCAGGGTCTCGCGCATCGATCCAGCCAGGGCTGACGGCGTTGACGCGAATTTCCGGCCCGAGGCTGATTGCCAAAGCGTGAGTCAAGGCCAGCAGACCGCCCTTGCTCGCCGCATAGGCCTCCGTGTCGGGTTCCGACTGCCCGGCGCGGGTCGAGGCCAGGTTGACGATCGCACCGCTGTGAGCACGCAGGTACGGCGCACAGTGCTTGGCCAGCAGCATCGGCCCACTGAGGTTTACCGCCAGCACCCGATTCCAGTACGCCAGATCGAGGCTTTCCAGGGTGATGTTGTGCGGATCGGCCACTGCCGCGTTGCACACCAGCGCATCCAGACGCCCGAACTGCCCCAGCACTTCGGCGACACCCAACGCCACCTGCCCTTCGTTCGAGACGTCCATGGCGATGAACCAGGCGTTGTCGCCCAGCACCTTCGCCACTTTCGAACCGCGCACCCGATCCAGGTCCGTCAGCACCACCTGCCAGCCTTCGCTGATCAGCCAGGCCGCGATCCCCAGACCAATGCCTCGCGCAGCACCGGTGACCAGTGCAACGCGACCATTGGAAGCGGACGATGTGGACAACTCGATCACAAGGCAGCCAACCCGCGCGCCAGATCAGCCTGCAGGTCGGCCACGTCTTCCAGACCGACCGCAATGCGGATCAGGCTGTCACGAATGCCCGCCGCTTCACGCTCTTGCGGCGCCAGACGACCGTGGGAGGTGGTGCTCGGGTGGGTGATGGTGGTCTTGCTGTCGCCAAGGTTGGCGGTGATCGAAATCAATCGGGTTGCATCGATAAAGCGCCACGCGCCCTCTTTACCGCCCTTGACCTCGAAACTCACCACGGCGCCGAAACCTTTCTGCTGACGCTGCGCCAACGCATGCTGCGGATGGCTTTTCAGGCCGGCGTAATGGACTTTCTCGATACCGTCCTGCTGCTCCAGCCACTCGGCCAGTTGTTGGGCATTGGCGCAGTGCGCCTTCATGCGCAGGTTCAGGGTTTCGAGGCCTTTGAGGAAGATCCACGCGTTGAACGGGCTCAGGGTTGGCCCGGCGGTGCGCAGGAAACCGACCACTTCTTTCATCTGCTCGCTGCGACCAGCCACTACGCCGCCCATGCAACGGCCCTGGCCGTCGATGAACTTGGTCGCCGAGTGCACAACGATGTCCGCGCCCATCTTCAGCGGCTGCTGCAGCGCAGGCGTGCAGAAGCAGTTGTCGACCACCAGCATCGCGCCTTTGGCGTGAGCGATTTTCGACAGTTCGGCGATATCCACCAGCTCGGCCAGCGGATTGGACGGCGACTCGACGAACAGCAATTTGGTGTTGGACTTGATTGCCGCGTCCCAGCCGGACAGATCCGCTAGAGGCACGTAATCGACTTCGATGCCGAAGCGCTTGAAGTACTTCTCGAACAGGCTGATGGTCGAACCGAACACGCTGCGCGAGACCAGCACATGATCGCCGGCGCTGCACAGGCTCATCACCACCGCCATGATCGCGGCCATGCCGGTGGCGGTGGCCACGGCTTGCTCGGCGCTTTCCAGGGCGGCAATGCGCTCTTCGAACGCGCGCACGGTAGGGTTGGTGTAACGCGAGTAAACGTTGCCCGGCACTTCCCCGGCAAAACGTGCGGCCGCGTCGGCGGCGGTACGGAATACATAGCTGGAAGTGAAGAACATCGGATCACCGTGTTCGCCTTCCGGCGTGCGGTGCTGACCGGCGCGTACGGCCAGGGTATCGAACGCTACGCCTTCGAGGTCGCTGTCCAGCCGACCGGCATCCCAATCCTGACTCATGCTGTCACTCCTTGCCCTACTCGCTAATAGATACCAAAGCGGCCTGTAGGAGCATGGCTTGCCAGCGAAGGGGCCTTTGGGAACACCAAAAGCTTCGCGGGCAAGCCTCGCTCCTACAGGCCGCGCGTTTACTCAGTTGTTGTACAGATCAATGATCGCGCTGACCGCCTGCGTCTTGACCTTGGAGGCATCGTTGCGTGCCTGCTCGATCTTGTTCAGGTAAGCCTCGTCGACGTCGCCGGTCACATACTGGCCGTCGAAGACCGCGCAATCGAACTTGTCGATCTTGATCTTGCCGCCACCGACCGCTTCGATCAAGTCAGGCAAGTCCTGATAGATCAGCCAGTCTGCGCCGATCAGATCCGCGACGTCCTGGGTCGAACGGTTATGGGCGATCAGCTCGTGGGCGCTCGGCATGTCGATGCCGTAGACGTTCGGGTAGCGAACGGCCGGTGCCGCGGAGCAGAAGTAGACGTTTTTGGCGCCAGCTTCACGAGCCATCTGGATGATTTGCTTGCAAGTGGTGCCGCGAACGATCGAGTCATCCACCAGCATCACGTTCTTGCCGCGGAATTCCAGTTCGATGGCGTTGAGCTTCTGGCGTACGGATTTTTTCCGTGCAGCCTGGCCCGGCATGATGAAGGTCCGGCCGATATAGCGGTTCTTCACGAAGCCTTCGCGGAACTTGACGCCCAGGTGGTTCGCCAGCTCCAGCGCAGCGGTACGGCTGGTGTCCGGAATAGGGATAACCACGTCGATGTCGTGATCCGGACGCTCGCGCAGGATCTTCTCGGCGAGCTTCTCACCCATGCGCAGACGGGCTTTATAAACCGAGACACCGTCGATGATCGAGTCCGGACGCGCCAGGTAGACGTGTTCGAAGATGCACGGAGTCAGGGACGGGTTGGTCGCGCACTGACGGGTGTGCAGCTTGCCGTCTTCAGTGATGTAGACCGCTTCACCCGGTGCCAGGTCGCGAATCAGGGTGAAACCGAGCACGTCCAGGGACACGCTTTCGGAGGCGATCATGTACTCGACGCCTTCGTCGGTGTGACGCTGACCGAAAACGATCGGGCGGATGCCGTGCGGGTCGCGGAAACCGACGATGCCGTAACCGGTCACCATCGCCACGACGGCGTAACCACCGACGCAACGGTTGTGCACGTCAGTGACGGCAGCGAACACGTCTTCTTCGGTAGGCTGCAACTTGCCACGCTGGGCCAGTTCGTGTGCGAACACGTTGAGCAGCACTTCCGAATCGGAATTGGTGTTGACGTGGCGCAGGTCAGATTCGTAAATCTCCTTGGCCAGCTGTTCAACGTTGGTCAGGTTACCGTTGTGCGCCAGGGTGATGCCGTAAGGCGAGTTGACGTAGAACGGTTGAGCTTCGGCCGAAGTCGAGCTGCCCGCGGTCGGGTAACGCACATGGCCAATGCCCATGTGACCGACCAGACGCTGCATGTGACGCTGATGGAACACGTCACGCACCAGGCCATTGTCCTTGCGCAGGAATAACCGGCCGTCATGGCTGGTCACGATACCGGCAGCGTCCTGGCCGCGGTGCTGGAGGACGGTTAGCGCGTCATACAGCGCCTGATTGACGTTCGACTTACCGACGATACCGACGATGCCACACATGCGACGCAACCCCTACTTAATGGATCTGAACTGAACACAACTCACTGAGGCGTTTTGGCCGTCGGCAAGAGGTGCTCCTTGAACGGTATTTCAGCGGGTACGCTGATACCGCTGGCAAGCCACTGACTGCTCCACCCGAGAATCAGGTTTTTGGACCAGTCTGCAACCAATAGAAATTTTGGCACGAGTTGCGACTGTTGCCACCACCCGTCCTGCTGTACCGGCCCCAGGCTCAACAGCCCGACCGCCACGACCACCAACAACACGCCACGCGCGGCGCCGAAGGCCATGCCGAGGAATCGATCGGTCCCGGACAACCCGGTGACGCGAACCAATTCGCCGATAAGATAATTGATCATTGCGCCTACGATCAGCGTGGCGACAAACATTATTGCGCAGCCCGCGATCACGCGTGCCGATGGCGTTTCGATGTATCCGGCGAGGTATTCGGACAATGCACCACCGAACATCCAGGCGACGACTCCTGCGATGATCCAGGTCACCAGCGATAATGCTTCTTTGACGAAGCCGCGGCTCAGACTGATCAATGCGGAGATGGCGACGATTGCAACGATCGCCCAGTCAACCCAGGTAAATGGCACAGTGCAGCCTACAGACGGATAAGGCGGCGCATTTTAGCAGAGCCCATGCTTATCGGTAAGCTGCGATTGTCAGTGCATTTCAAATCGGGTCGATAGTTTTCAACCGCGCTCAGGCTGGAAGCGCACCACAAAACCCTTGAGGTTCTGTTGGCGGTTCAATAAGTCGCGCAGACGATCGGCTTCCGCACGCTCGATCAGCGGCCCTACGAACACCCGATTCTTGCCGTCAGCCGTGCGAATGTAGGCGTTGTAGCCTTGGCTGCGCAGGGTTTTTTGCAGGTTTTCTGCGCTGGCGCGGCTCGACAGGCTGGCCAGTTGCACCGACCAGCTGACCGACAGGCCATTGGCGTCGACGCGGCTTTGAGTAGTATCCGGTTTACCCGGTGCGGCGGTAATTGGCTGGCTCGGCGCAGTCGTCGGTTTGTTGACCGGAGCCGGTGCCGGAGGCGGCGTTACCGGTTTTGCGGCAGGCGCAGGCGCGACGGGTGCAGTCGGTGCGATCGGCATTACGGGTTCTTCCTGCTGCGCGATGTCGTCATCACTCGGCACAGGCTCCTGCGGCAAGACTTGTGGCTCAGGCACCGCCACCGGCTCAACCTGCACCTGCGGCACCGAAGGCGCTTGCGGGGCGGCTGGCGCTTCGACCGTTACCTGACGCTGCTCATCCTGACGGGAAAACAGCATCGGCAGGAAAATTACCGCCAGCGCCACCAGCACCAGGGCGCCGACCATGCGCTGTTTGTAAGCCTTATCCAGCAATGCCATTTGCCGCTTCCTCCGTGGAGCGCCGGGCCAGCCATTCAAGGGCCTCGGCAACACAATAAAATGATCCGAACAACAGAATTTCGTCGTCGCTCGTCGCCAGCGCGCACTGCCCTTCCAGGGCGGCGGCCACGCTGTCATAGGACGCGACTGAAGCACCGAGGTTGTGCAACACCCCGTGCAAATCGGCGACCGGTCGCGCCCGCGGCGAATCCAGCGGCGCAACAGCCCAGTGCTGGACACTAGCATTCAATTCGCCGACAACACCATCCAGATCCTTGTCTGCCAGCAATCCAAACACCGCCAGACGCTTGCCGGCCGGCGGTCGGCTCGCCAAACGACGGGCCAGGTATTCGGCGGCGTGAGGGTTATGCCCCACATCCAGCAACAGGTTCAGACGCTTGCCCTGCCAGTCGAACTGGCGACGGTCGAGACGACCGACCACCCGCGTGGCTTTCAGCGCATCAACAATCTGCGCATCGACCCAAGGCAAACCAAGCAACAGGTACGCTTGCAACGCCAGCGCAGCGTTTTCCATCGGCAGATCGAGCAACGGCAGATCATGCAACTCGACTACACGCCCTTGAGCGTCAAGACCGCGCCATTGCCAGTTGTGATCGGTGACACCGAGGTCAAAATCGCGTCCCCGCAGGAAAAACGGGCAAGCCAGCTCGCGCGCCTTGTCCAGCAGAGGTTGAGGAGGATTCAGGTCGCCACAGAGCGCAGGCGCACCCTGGCGGAAGATGCCGGCCTTTTCATAGGCCACTGACTCACGGGTGTCGCCCAGATAATCTGCGTGATCCACGCCGATGCTGGTCACCAGCGCCATGTCGGCATCCACCACGTTGACCGTGTCCAGCCGCCCGCCCAGACCGACTTCCAGCACCACGGCATCCAGTGCTGACCGTTGAAACAGCCAGAACGCCGCCAGGGTGCCCATTTCGAAGTAAGTCAGGGAAGTTTCGCCACGCCCCGCCTCCACCGCAGCAAAGGCTTCGCACAGCTCGGCATCCGTCGCTTCGACGCCGTTGACCTGCACCCGCTCGTTGTAACGCAGCAGGTGCGGAGAATTGTAGACACCAACCTTCAGACCCTGCGCTCGCAGCAATGAAGCCACGAATGCACAGGTGGAACCCTTGCCGTTGGTGCCGGTGACCGTGATCACCCGAGGCGCCGGCTTGCCCAGCCCCATGCGGGACGCTACCTGTTGCGAGCGCTCAAGGCCCATGTCGATGGCCGAAGGGTGCAACTGCTCAAGGTAGGCGAGCCACTCGCCAAGGGTGCGTTGGGTCATATGTTTGCAGGCACCGGCGGAACGACGATCGGCTCGATTGGCGCGGCGACGAATTTCGGCGTCGGCTTGCCGGTCAGTTGCGCCAGCAGGTTACCCAGGCGTGGACGCAGTTCCTGACGGTGAATGATCATGTCGATCGCACCGTGCTCCAGCAGGAATTCGCTGCGCTGGAAGCCTTCCGGCAGTTTTTCGCGAACGGTTTGCTCGATCACGCGTGGACCGGCGAAGCCGATCAGGGCTTTCGGCTCGCCAACGATCACGTCGCCAAGCATCGCCAGGCTGGCGGAGACGCCGCCGTAGACCGGATCGGTCAGCACGGAGATGAACGGAATGCCTTCTTCACGCAGACGCGCCAGTACCGCAGAGGTCTTGGCCATTTGCATCAGGGAAATCAGCGCTTCCTGCATCCGCGCACCACCGGAAGCGGCGAAGCAGATCATCGGGCATTTGTTTTCCAGGGCGTAGTTGGCGGCGCGTACGAAGCGCTCACCGACGATCGCACCCATGGAACCGCCCATGAAGGAGAATTCGAAGGCCGAAACCACCACCGGCATGCCCAGCAGGGTGCCGCTCATGGAGATCAGTGCGTCTTTCTCGCCGGTCTGCTTTTGCGCAGCGGTCAGGCGGTCCTTGTACTTCTTGCCGTCGCGGAATTTCAGACGGTCGACTGGCTCCAGGTCCGCACCCAGCTCGCTGCGGCCTTCGGCGTCGAGGAAAATGTCGATACGGGCGCGGGCGCCGATACGCATGTGGTGGTTGCACTTCGGGCAAACATCCAGGGTCTTTTCCAGCTCCGGACGATACAGCACAGCCTCGCAAGACGGGCATTTGTGCCACAGACCTTCAGGCACCGAGCTCTTCTTGACCTCGGAACGCATGATCGAAGGGATCAGTTTGTCTACTAACCAGTTGCTCATGCTTTCTTTCTCCAGTACCGGCGGCCCGAACGCTCTGGTTCGCAGCCCCGCGTATGCCCTTGAGCTAAATTCATGTGTGTGGCGATGATCGGTGGGTGGCCGGGTCAGTGAAGCGTGACCTGCGTACAACCCATCAATCCTCAGCCGTGCCTGCTTTGTGCAGCGCAGTGCATTTTGGGACGGCGGCAGTCTGCCAGCCGTCACATCAACTACTTGCTGCTGCGTACCGCGTTAATGAATGCCTGAATCTTTGCGTGATCCTTAATGCCCTTGCTCGCCTCTACTCCCCCACTGACGTCCACGGCGTAAGGCCGAACCCGGGCAATCGCTTCTGCGACGTTGTCCGGCGTCAAACCGCCCGCCAGGATGATCGGCTTGCTCAAGCCTTGCGGTATCAGAGACCAGTCGAACGCTTCGCCGGTTCCGCCAGGGACGCCTTCAACGTAGGCGTCGAGCAGGATACCGCTGGCACTTGGAAACGCATTGCATGCCGCCGCGATATCGTCGCCGGCCTTGACCCGCAGCGCCTTGATGTACGGCCGATGCCAGCCTTCACAGTCGGCAGCGGTTTCATCACCATGGAACTGCAACAGGTCCAGCGGCACGGCGTCGAGCAACTCTCCCAACTCGCAACGGCTGGCGTTGACGAACAAACCCACAGTCGTCACAAACGGCGGCAGCGCCTTGATGATGTCGCGCGCTTGCTGGAACGTCACAGCCCGCGGGCTCTTGGCGTAAAACACAAACCCGATGGCATCAGCCCCGGCCTCGATCGCCGCCAACGCATCTTCTATGCGGGTAATCCCGCAAATCTTGCTGCGAACGGCTGACATGTCGATAAAACCTCAGGGTAAATCCGAGAAAGTCCCGGATGGTAACAAATGCGTTCGAGGGCGTCAGCCGTCAAGTTCGGTGAAACCGGTCAGGAAGTGTGGGCCAATGTAACGTTCAGGCAATTCGAACTCGTCGCGGTACTCGACCTGCACCAGATACAGGCCGAATGGATGCGCCGTTACCCCGCCAGAACGGCGAATACGGCTCTCTAGCACTTCCTTCATCCACTCCACCGGACGCTCGCCGGCGCCGATGGTCATCAATACACCGGCAATGTTACGCACCATGTGGTGCAGGAAGGCGCTGGCGCGGATATCCAGCACGATCATCTTGCCGTGACGCGTGACGCGCAGGTGATGCAGCTCCTTGACCGGCGATTTGGCCTGGCACTGGCCGGCGCGAAAAGCGCTGAAATCGTGGGTGCCGACCAGGTACTGCGCAGCCTCGGCCATACGCTCGACGTCGAGCGGACGGTGATTCCAGGTAATTTCTTCGTTCAGGTGCGCCGGGCGGATCTGATCGTTGTAGATCACGTAGCGATAGCGCCGGGCGATGGCCTTGAACCGCGCATGGAAATGCGCCGGCATGACCTTGGCCCAACTGACGCTGACGTCGTGGGGCAAGTTGATGTTGGCGCCCATGACCCAGGCTTTCATCGACCGCTCGACCGTCGTGTCGAAATGCACCACCTGCCCGCACGCATGCACACCGGCGTCCGTGCGCCCGGCGCACAGCAGCGACACGGGTGAGTCGGCAACTTTGGACAAGGCGTTTTCCAGGGTTTCCTGCACCGTGAGCACGCCGGAGGCCTGACGCTGCCAGCCGCGATAGCGCGAGCCTTTGTATTCAACGCCCAACGCGATGCGGAAAAAGCCGTCGGCCGCCATTTCGGCGGCCGGGTTATCTATATTTGCCAAGGAGTGACAGCCTGCTGATCTACGCAAAGGCGGGCATTATAAGGCCGCCGGACCGGGACGCCAGAGGCGTGTGTCGTTTGTGCCGTTGCAGTGTCCATACAGACTTCGCTATATAGATAACTACACAACGAAAAAAAACAGAACACCACCGAGACCTGATGATGAATGCACCTCTCAAAGAAGCCGTCGGCCTGGCGTACAGCCTGGAAGGCATGCTGCACGCCAAACGCAAGACGTGGGAAGCCATCGACGAAATGGCCCGACGCATCAAACCCGGCATGCGTGAATCCGAGGCGCTGGCCATGAGCCTTGAGGTATTAAACGAGCTGGGAATGGACCGCATCTGGCACCCGTCAAAGATCCGCTTTGGCGAAAACACCCTGAAAACCTTCAAGCAACGCTCCGAAGGCGATCCGGTACTGGCCGAGAACGACATTTTCTTTATCGACCTCGGCGTGGTCTGGGATCGCCATGAAGGCGACTCCGGCGCAACGTTCATCGTCGGTGATGATTCCGAGATGAAGGCCTGCGCGACGGCCGCGAAGACTTTGTTCGATCAGGTTCACGATTACTGGCGTACACAGCAGGTGGCCGGTCCTGAGCTGTATCGCTATGCCGACGAACAGGCGACGGCGATGGGCTGGAAGCTGAACCTGGAAATCAAGGGGCACCGGGTCAGTGATTTCCCCCATGCGATTTATCGTGCCGGGGATCTGGGGAATTTCGAGGAATGTCCGAATGTGGGGTTATGGATTCTGGAAATCCAGATCGCCCACCCTACCCGGCCGCTTGGTGCGTTTTATGAGGATTTGCTGGCCTGACAGTTTTAGCCATTTGTGTTGTTTGATATGACCCCATCGCGAGCAGGCTCGCTCCCACAGGGTCCGCTGATTTCCTTGTGGGAGTGAGCCTGCTCGCGATGGCTATGCCACTGCGACTATCAATAGATTGCTGAAACCAAAACGGCAGCCTCAATGGGCTGCCGTTTTGTTTATGCCTTATCGGTCATTCAAGCCAGACGCGAAAGCATTTCCTTGGCTTCGCTCTTCTGACCCGCGTCACCTTCGCTGACCACCTCATTGAGGATGTCCCGCGCGCCGTCGGCGTCGCCCATGTCGATGTAGGCCTGGGCCAGATCGAGCTTGGTGGCGACTTCGTCGGTGCCGGAGAGGAAATCGAATTCCGGCTCGTCAGCGGCGGAAGCCAATGCATCTTCGGCAGTGAAAGTCGGCTCGCCGATGCTCTGCGACAGACGATCCAGCTCGGCGTTGACGTCATCCAGCTCAGCGGCAAATGCATCCGGAGCGTCCATTTCATCGGCCAGCGACAGATCGAAATCCGCCGGCAGCTCCAGATCATCCAGCGCGACCTCAGGAGCGGCGGCTGGCACTTCCACGGCAGGCAAGTCCTTGACGTCGTCATCCAGGCTCAACAGGAAATCGTCTTCATCGAGGATCCCTGGCGACGGATCGGCACCGAGGTCCATGTCCAGATCGAAGTCCGACAGGTCGTCGAGGTTTTCCTTGATTTCAGTCTGTTGCTGCAACACCGACTCAAAGCTCAGGTCGTCGTCCAGCGGGAATTCATCCAGTTCGGCCAAAGCCTCTGGTTCTGGCTCAGGCGTCGGCTCAGGCGCGACCACCACAGGAACGACGTTTTCCAGATCATCCAGACTCAGATCAAACGCGCTGTCGAAGTCGTCATCGGCCAGTGCCGGCACCGGCTCTTCGGACTCGTCCATCAACAGCTCTTTGACGTATTCGGCGTCCAGTTCGGCAGCGACGGCCGCAGCAGCCAGACCACCCGCAACGACGACCGCCATGGCCGGGAAGCGGCTTTTCAGCTCTTCGACACGGGCGAAGTTTTCGCCGTTGGCCACGAGCTGACGCTCCTGCGCCACGAACGCATCGCGGTCGCCCTGCTGGCCATAGACTTCCATCAGCTTCAGACGCAGGTCACTGCGCTGAGGCTCTTGTTTGATGCCCTCTTCCAGCAACGCAGCCGCCTGATTCAGGCGACCGGCGGCCATGTGCGACTGCGCCTTGGCCAGCACGTCGTCATCACGTTCAGCAGCAGGCGCGACCAGTGGCGCGGCAATCGGCGGCATGACCACCACTGGCTCAATGACCGGAGCAGGAGCCGGGGCCGGGGTTGGCGCGGGTGCAGGAGCTGGCGCGGTCGCGAGCTTCACGCTTGGCGGCGGCACTTCCAGACCTTCGAAGCTGCTTTCAGGCAAATCCAGATCAGCGGAGAAATCCTGCTCCTCGGACAAGGCACGGGCCATCCGCAGGTGTTTCTCGGCTTCCTGCTGGGCTTTGCGGCGACGGGCCAGCAACAGCAGCAACAGCAGCAGAACCACTGCCCCGCCGCCGACCAGACCCAGCAGCACCGGATTGGTCAGCAGGTCATTGAATTTTTGATCGTCAGACGCGGCCGGCGCTGGCTCGACAGGCGTTTCAGCCGGAGCCGACGCTGCCTCTGGAGCGGCCGCCACCGGGGCTGGCGTTGCGGGCGCAGGGCTCGGCGTCAATTCGGCCGAGATCGCCGGGGCCGCCGCGACAGCAGCAGCCGGGGCACCCGCAGCACCTTCGGCCTGCATCTTGGCCAGCTGATTGTTCTTCAGCTCGATCAGGCGTTGCAGCTTGTCCAGCTGACTTTGCAGATCGGTCATGCGGCTTTTCAGTTCAGCGTTGTCACGACGGGTCGTGTCGAGGCTTTCCTGGGCCAGGGCCAGTTTGTTGCTCAAGGCCTTCGCATCACCTGCAGCACCTTTGCCACCGGCCTTGCCGGACTCGGCAGACACCAGGCTCAGTTTGTCCTTGGCAGGCTGCACTGGAGCGCCTTCAGCGCGAGGGCGCTTGGTCGCGTCAAGTTGCTGCTGCCCTGCTCCAGGCTTCGCCACATAGCGACGCCCCTGACGCCACGCCGTGTTCTGCGCAGCGACTTCGGCAATGGCTTTGGGTTGCGGCACGCTGGCGACTTGCGTCTGATCCGGCAGGCGCAGCACCTGACCGGTTTTCAGCAGGTTGATGTTGCCGTTGATGAAGGCATCCGGGTTCAGCGCCTGGATGGCCAGCATGGTTTGCTGAACCGAGCCGCCATTGCGCGCCTTCGCAGCGATTTCCCAGAGGGTATCGCGCGGCGTGGTGGTGTATTGGGTCGGCTTGGTAGCGCCGGTCACCGGTGCAGCGACAGTCTGAGTCGGTGCCGGCTGCGCAGCCGCTTCAGCGGTTTGCGGCGAGAATTTGGACGGATCGAGCAGCACGCTGTAATCGCGCAGCAGGCGACCGTTGGGCCACATCACCTGAACCAGGAATTTCACCATCGGTTCGGACAGCGGCTTGCTGGAGGTCACGCGCAAGATGCTTTTGCCACTGGCGTTGAGCACCGGGGTGAAGCTCAGGTCATTGAGGAATGCCTGACGGTCGACACCGGCCTTGGCGAAATCTTCGGGCGACGCCAGGCTCGGCACCAATTCGGCAGCCGTGAGTTCCTTGACGTCGAGCAATTCGATTTCCGCCACCAGCGGCTGGTTCAGCGACGACTTCAGGGTCAATTCCCCGAGCCCGAGCGCATGCGCCATACCGGAGGACAGCGCCGAGGCGGCCGCTATTGCTAACACCAGTTTGCGAACTTGAACCATAGCCTCATCCTTTGTTTGAACATTCCTCGGCCAGCGAGAAGGTGTTGATAGTCGCTGCCGTAAGGCATTGCGCGCGGCGGCGAAGGGTCGTCGCGCGCGATCATTTCTTTCATGCCCCGGAAAGCCTCGCAGGGTGGCTTGCCTTCAGCAATCTGGTCGAGCATGACGCCCGACCAGAATCATTCTGCAAATTGTTGCCAAGTATCTTTTACAGCAGGTCTTTTATCAACAATTCAGCCACCTGCACAGCATTGAGCGCCGCGCCTTTGCGTACGTTATCTGACGTCAGCCACACATTAAGTTCCGACGGGTCGTCGATTCCAGCGCGAACCCGACCGACGTAGACCACATCCTGCCCTACCGCATCGCCGACCGGCGTCGGGTAATCGCCGGCTTCCACCAGCTCGATACCCGGAGCGTCTTCCAGCGCCGCGTTGACTTTTACCAGGTCCACAGCGCTTGCAGACTGCAGGGTCACGTTAAAGCTATCGCCAAAAAACACCGGGGCTTGAATGCAAGTGACGGAAATCTTTAATGAAGGCAAGGCCATGACCTGACGCAGCTCACGCACCAGACGCTTTTCCAGCAGCGTATGGCCGTTTTCATCCGGCTTGCCGACTTGCGCCAGCAGGTTGAAGGCCATCTGCCGATCGAAAAAACTCGGCTCCAGCGGACGCACATTGAGCAGCTCGGCGGTTTGCCGGGCCAGTTCCGTGACGGCTTCGCGGCCCTGGGCAGAAACGGCCAGGCTGGCGGTCACATTGACGCGCTGCAGATCGAGCAGACCGAGCAAGGGTGCGAGCACCACGGCCAAGGTGGTGGCCGACGGGCTTGGGCTGCTGACCTGGAATGGCTTTTTCAGACCGGCCAGAACCTGAGCATTGGCTTCCGGCACCACCTGCGGCGCCTGATCGGCAGGCAAGGCGCCGGACAGATCGATCAGCGAGCAACCGGCCGCCGTGGCCCGCGAGGCGAAACTCAAGGTCACCGCCGGACCTGCGGCGAAGAACACCAGCTGTACTTTGCTGAAGTCGAACTCATCGACCTCCCGCACCCGCACGTTCTTGCCGCGAAACGGCACAGAATGACCGGCGGACTCGCTGCTGGCCAGCAGGTGCAGGTTACCGACCGGAAAGTCGCGCTCTTCGAGAATCTGCACGAGCGTTTCGCCGACAGTACCGGTGGCGCCGATCACGGCAATATCAAAGGACTGGCTCATGGGTGTACCTCTGGCGAAACGGGGGGAGCGGCACTTTACCGGGTGGGTGGCGTGCAGGCAATTCTGCCAAGGGTTTGCGGTGGCTGTACCGGCCTCTTCGCAGGCAAGCCTCGCTCCTACATGGGATCGCGCCGCAACTGTAGGAGCGAGGCTTGCCCGCGAAGAGGCCCTTGCTGGCGACACAACTTCCATAAAAAAACCCGCGCCCCTTTCAAGGCACGGGTTCTTTCATTGCTTCAATCGATCAACGCTCAAGCAGAATCCGCAGCATGCGACGCAGCGGCTCGGCCGCGCCCCACAGCAGCTGGTCGCCGACGGTGAACGCGCCGACGAACTGCGAACCCATGTTCAGCTTGCGCAGACGGCCAACCGGAACATTCAGGGTGCCGGTAACCTTGGTCGGGCTCAGCTCCTGCATGCTGATGTCGCGGTTGTTCGGCACCAGTTTGACCCAAGGGTTGTGCTGGCTGATCAGCCCTTCGATGTCGGCGATCGGCACGTCTTTGTTCAGCTTGATGGTCAGTGCCTGGCTGTGGCAGCGCATGGCGCCGACGCGCACGCAGATGCCATCGACCGGGATCGGGCTCTTGAAGCGACCGAGGATCTTGTTGGTCTCGGCCTGGGCCTTCCACTCTTCACGGCTCTGACCGTTCGGCAGTTCCTTGTCGATCCACGGGATCAGGCTGCCGGCCAGCGGTACGCCGAAGTTCTCGGTCGGGTACGCGTCGCTGCGCATGGCTTCGGCCACACGGCGGTCGATGTCGAGGATGGCGCTGGCCGGGTCGGCCAGTTGATCGGCGACAGCGCCGTGGGTCACGCCCATTTGCTTGATCAGTTCACGCATGTGCTGCGCGCCGCCACCGGAGGCTGCCTGATAAGTCATGGCGCTCATCCACTCGACCAGACCGGCTTCGAACAGACCGCCCAGGCCCATCAGCATCAGGCTGACGGTGCAGTTGCCGCCGATGTAGTTCTTGGTGCCGGCGTCGAGCTGCTGGTCGATGACCTTGCGGTTGACCGGGTCCAGCACGATGACCGCGTCATCCTGCATGCGCAGGCTGGAAGCGGCGTCGATCCAGTAACCCTGCCAGCCGGCTTCGCGCAGCTTCGGGAAGACTTCGCTGGTGTAGTCGCCACCCTGGCAGGTCAGAATCACGTCGAGGGTTTTCAGCTCTTCAATGCTGTAAGCGTCCTTGAGCGGAGCAATGTCCTTGCCCACGGACGGGCCTTGGCCACCGACATTGGAAGTGGTGAAAAACACCGGCTCGATAAGATCGAAATCCTGCTCTTCCAGCATCCGCTGCATGAGCACGGAACCGACCATACCGCGCCAACCGATCAGACCTACACGTTTCATCGCAACTACACCTTCTTGAAAAGTGGGCCGCTGCTTTCGAAGTGGAAAGTGGCAGCGGGCCCGAGAGATTACAGATTCCGCAGCGCGGCGACTACTGCGTCACCCATTTCCTGCGTACCGACTTTAGTGCAACCGGTCGACCAGATGTCGCCCGTCCGCAGGCCCTGATCCAGCACCAGGCTCACGGCTTTCTCGATGGCATCCGCTGCGCCCGACTGGTTGAAGCTGTAACGCAACATCATCGACACCGACAAAATGGTCGCCAGCGGGTTGGCGATGCCCTTGCCCGCGATGTCCGGCGCCGAACCGTGGCAAGGCTCGTACATGCCCTTATTGTGGGTATCCAGCGATGCCGACGGCAGCATGCCGATGGAACCGGTGAGCATCGATGCCTGGTCGGACAGGATATCGCCGAACATGTTGTCGGTGACGATCACGTCGAACTGCTTCGGTGCGCGCACCAGTTGCATGGCCGCGTTGTCGACGTACATGTGGCTCAGTTCAACTTGCGGGTAATCCTTGGCCACTTCTTCGACGATTTCACGCCACAGCTGGCTGGAAGCCAACACGTTGGCCTTGTCCACCGAGCACAGCTTCTTGCCGCGCACCATGGCCATGTCGAAACCGACACGGGCGATGCGGCGGATTTCGCTTTCACTGTACGGCAGCGTGTCATAGGACTGACGCTCGCCATTTTCCAGGGTGCGGGTGCCACGCGGCGCGCCGAAGTAGATGCCGCCGGTCAGCTCGCGAACGATCAGGATGTCCAGGCCGGAAACGATTTCGGCTTTCAGGCTGGAAGCTTCGGCCAGTTGCGGGTACAGGATCGCCGGACGCAGGTTGCCGAACAGGCCCAGTTGCGCACGAATCTTCAGCAGACCGCGCTCAGGACGGATGTCACGCTCGATGGTGTCCCATTTCGGGCCGCCCACTGCGCCCAGCAAAACAGCATCGGCGGCGCGAGCACGCTCCAGGGTTTCGTCGGCCAGAGGCACGCCGTGCTTGTCGATGGCTGCGCCACCGATCACGTCGTGGCTCAGCTCGAAGCCCAGGTTGTACTTGTCATTGGCCAGTTCCAGCACCTTGACTGCTTCGGCCATGATTTCCGGGCCAATACCGTCACCTGGGAGAATCAGAATCTGCTTGCTCATGCTTTCCTCATGTCATCAGTCGGTGTGCCCTTGGGCACGCCCGGAAAAATTCTATCGCTCGGTGCTTATGTTTCCGAGCTTATCGTTCTGCCATCAGCACCAGTACATCGGTACTGAACGAACCATCGGCCTCAATCTCAAAATATTCGCGTACTTCGTTGCCCATCGACTGCTGCAATTCGAGGATCGCGGCGCGCATCACTTGTGGTGTGCGCATGCGCTCGACCCAGCTGGTGTACTCCAGACGCAGGCGTTGACGCGTGGTGCTGCGAGTGTACAACCCTGCCTCGCTGACCTGACGCAGCCACTCGCCGGCGGAATAATCGCGCACATGGCTGGTGTCGCGCAGCACTTCGACACTTTGCAGGTAAGTGTCGAACAACGGGCTGCCCGGTGACAACACGTCGATGAACGCCGCCACGCCGCCCGGCTTCAACACCCGCCGGACTTCACGCAGGGCCAGGCCGAGATCGCTCCAATGGTGCGCCGAATAACGGCTGAAGACGAAGTCGAATTCGCCATCGGCGAATGGCAACCGCTCAGCGGCACCCAGGACCGTGGACACGTTGCCCAACCCACGATCAGCGGCAGCACCGGCGACCACGTCGAGCATTTGCTGCGACAGATCGTAAGCCACCACTTCCTTGACCAGCGACGCCACGTGAAAACTCACGTGACCGGCACCGCAACCGAGGTCCAGCACGCGGGCATCGCCCTGCCCGGCCAGCTCAGCCTGTAGCAGCGCAAACTCAGTGCCTTGAGCGTGGACGGCGCTGCTCAGGTAGGCCGAGGCCTGTTCACCGAATTGCTTTTGGACTACCTGGCTGTGCTGGGCGGTGCTGGTCATGTGGACTTCCTTTTTCGGGTGAGTCTTGGGGTGTTTTTACGGGCCTCTTCGCGGGCAAGCCTCGCTCCTACAGGTATTGCGCTGTCCTTGTAGGAGCGAGCGGTGCGGCGATCCGACTTGCCCGCGAAGACGTCATCACGCCTTACGCAAAATCAAGCGTCGCGAAACAACCAAGGCTGGCTCGCACGGTGCTTGGCTTCAAACGATGCAATCGCCTCGTGATCCTGCAAAGTCAGGCCGATGTCATCGAGACCGTTGACCAGGCAATGCTTGCGGAACTCGTCAAGCTCGAAGCTGTAGACCTTGCCGTCCGGCCGGGTCACGGTCTGGGCTTGCAGGTCAATCTTCAACTCGTAGCCAGGATTCGCCTCGACCTGCTGGAACAGTTCATCCACTTCAGCGTCGCTCAAGATGATCGGCAGCAAGCCGTTCTTGAAGCTGTTGTTGTAGAAGATGTCGGCATAGCTCGGCGCAATGATGCTGCGGAAACCGTACTCTTCCAGCGCCCACGGCGCGTGCTCGCGGCTGGAGCCGCAACCGAAGTTCTCGCGAGCCAACAATACGCTGGCGCCCTGGTAGCGCTCGGCGTTGAGGACGAAATCCTTGTTCAGCGGACGCTTGGAGTTGTCCTGGTAGGCATAACCCACGTCCAGGTAGCGCCATTCGTCAAACAGGTTCGGGCCAAAACCGGTGCGCTTGATCGACTTCAAGAACTGCTTCGGAATGATCTGGTCGGTGTCGACGTTGGCACGATCCAATGGCGCGACCAAACCGGTGTGTTGGGTAAAAGCTCTCATGTGCGGTTCCTCAGATCAGTTCGCGAACGTCGATGAAACGACCGTTGACGGCAGCCGCCGCGGCCATGGCCGGGCTGACCAGGTGCGTACGGCCACCGGCGCCCTGACGCCCTTCGAAGTTGCGGTTGGAGGTCGATGCGCAATGCTCGCCCGACTCCAAACGGTCCGGGTTCATCGCCAGGCACATCGAGCAACCCGGTTCACGCCACTCGAAACCGGCTTCGAGGAAAATCTTGTCCAGGCCTTCGGCTTCGGCTTGCGCCTTCACCAGGCCCGAGCCCGGCACCACGATGGCTTGCTTGATGGTCGAAGCCACTTTGCGGCCCTTGGCGATCACTGCCGCAGCGCGCAGGTCTTCGATCCGCGAGTTGGTGCAGGAGCCAATGAATACGCGGTCCAGCTGAATGTCGGTGATCGCCTGATTGGCGGTCAAACCCATGTACTTCAAGGCGCGCTCGATGGAACCGCGTTTGACCAGGTCCATTTCTTTCGCCGGGTCCGGCACGTTCTGATCGACCGCCAACACCATCTCGGGCGAAGTGCCCCAGCTGACTTGAGGCTTGATCTGAGTGGCGTCCAGCTCGACGACGGTGTCGAACACCGCATCAGCGTCGGAAACCAGGTCTTTCCAGGCTTCGACAGCGAGGTCCCATTCCGCGCCTTTCGGGGCAAACGGACGGCCTTTCACGTACGCCACGGTTTTTTCATCCGCCGCCACCAGACCTACGCGAGCGCCGGCCTCGATGGACATGTTGCAGATGGTCATGCGGCCTTCGATAGACAAGTCGCGAATGGCGCTGCCGGCGAACTCGATGGCGTGGCCATTACCGCCGGCGGTGCCGATCTTGCCGATGACCGCGAGCACGATGTCCTTGGCGGTCACGCCGAACGGCAGTTTGCCTTCGACCGACACCAGCATATTCTTCATTTTCTTGGCGACCAGGCACTGCGTGGCGAACACGTGCTCGACCTCGGAAGTGCCGATGCCATGGGCCAGGGCGCCAAACGCGCCGTGAGTCGAGGTGTGCGAGTCGCCGCAGACCACGGTCATGCCCGGCAAGGTGGCACCCTGCTCCGGACCGATCACATGAACGATGCCCTGGCGCACGTCATTCATTTTGAATTCGGTGATGCCATATTCATCGCAGTAGTCGTCGAGGGTCTGAACCTGCAAACGCGAGACCTGATCGGTAATCGCTTCGATGCCGCCCTTGCGATCCGGAGTGGTCGGTACGTTGTGGTCCGGCGTGGCGATGATCGAGTCGACGCGCCAAGGCTTGCGCCCGGCCAGGCGCAGGCCTTCGAAAGCTTGGGGCGAAGTCACTTCATGGATGATGTGGCGGTCGATATAGATCAGCGACGACCCATCGTCGCGCCGTTTCACTTCATGGGAATCCCAAAGCTTGTCGTAAAGCGTTTTGCCGGCCATCAGACGGTCCTCATCAGCGTGTTTCTATGCCCTGGGTCTTGAGAGATTCAATAACCCTTTGGCTTGTGAGGTCGATCCTAGGGGGTTACATTAAATAACTCAAATTCATATTTTTTATGCTTTGGATAACCAACTGGAATACGACGATGGATCTGGCCAACCTTAATGCCTTTATTGCCATTGCCGAGACAGGAAGCTTCTCCGGTGCCGGCGAACGGCTGCACCTGACGCAGCCCGCGATCAGCAAACGGATTGCCGGGCTGGAGCAGCAATTGAAGGTGCGACTGTTTGATCGACTGGGCCGCGAAGTCGGCCTGACCGAAGCCGGACGCGCCCTGCTGCCACGGGCTTATCAGATTCTGAACGTGCTGGACGACACCCGCCGCGCCCTGACTAACCTGACTGGCGAGGTGACCGGCCGCCTGACGCTGGCCACCAGTCACCACATCGGCCTGCACCGTTTGCCGCCCTTGTTAAGGGAATTCACCCGCCGCTACCCACAAGTCGCGCTGGATATTCAGTTCCTCGATTCGGAAGTGGCCTACGAAGAAATCCTCCACGGTCGCGCCGAGCTGGCCGTCATCACCCTCGCGCCCGAGCCTCACGCCCTGGTCAAGGCCACGCCGGTGTGGGACGACCCGCTGGATTTCGTGGCCGCGCCGGAGCATTCACTGATCAGCAATGGCGCGGTCAGCCTGGCGGACATCGCCCTGCATCCGGCGGTGTTTCCCGGCGGCAACACCTTTACTCACCATATCGTCCGGCGCCTGTTCGAAGCACAAGGCTTGACGCCGAACATCGCCATGAGCACGAATTATCTGGAAACCATCAAGATGATGGTGTCGATCGGCCTGGCCTGGAGCGTATTGCCGCGCACAATGCTTGACGATCAGGTTGCGCGAATACCTTTACCCGGCATACAACTGACTCGCCAGCTAGGCTATATCTTGCACACCGAACGGACGCTGTCGAACGCAGCACGGGCTTTTATGGCCTTGCTGGATGCACAACTCGATCTGCCAGGGACTCAAGGCTAATTTGTGCTACTCCTATAGAGCCTCAAATACCTGCGCCTAACGCCCCATTCAGCCCAAGGCCTGACAATGCCGAAATCTGTTGACCGTATTCCGCCGATGCCACGTATTCAGGCGCTTGACCCGAAACGATCCGAGCAGAGCTGGGAGAGTGCGCCGCAGCTGCTGGCCGCCCTCAACGGCGCACGTTTGGGCGCTTGGTATTGGGACATCGAACGCGGGCAGATCAGTTGGTCGCGGGGTACGCAGGCGCTGTTCGGCTTCGACCCCCGGCAACCCTTGCCGGCGGATCTGGAATACCTCGACTTGCTGCCCCCGGAGGATCGAGCGAAAACCCTCCGTGCCTTCCACGCGGTGATCGCCGGCGCGCCACTGGAACAAGCGATGCATCACCGCATCCGCTGGCCCGATGGCAGCCTGCACTGGCTGGAAATCAACGGCAGCCTGCTGCCGGACAAACACGGGCGACCACGCATGATCGGGGTGATCCGCGAGATCACCCACCAGCGTCAGCGCGAACAGGCGCTGAGCAGCTCGGAAAAACGCTTCGCGACGCTGTTTCACCTGTGCCCGAACATGGTGCTGCTGACTCGCCAGGAAGACGGCCTGATCACCGAAGCCAACCAGTATTTCGAAAGCCTGTTCGGCTGGCCGGTGCAAAACGCGATTGGCCGCACCACGCTGGAACTGGGCCTGTGGGTACACCCGGAGCAACGGGAGAAACTGGTCAAGGCGACCAAGGCCAAAGGTGAGCTGGTCAGCATGGAGGTGCAGTTCCGCGCCAGTAATGGCCAGGTCCACGATGGCATTCTCAGCGCGCAAAAGGTCGAACTCGAGGGCCAACCCTACCTGCTCAGCACCTTTCTCGACACCACCGAACGCAAGGCTGCCGAACTCGCCTTGAAAGACAGCCAGGAGCGCCTCGATCTGGCGCTGGACTCGGCGCAACTCGGCACCTGGGACTGGCACATTCCCAGCGGCATGTTGTATGGCTCGGCCCGCGCCGCGCAGTTGCACGGACTGGACCCCATACCGTTCCATGAGTCCTTCGACGAGTTTTTCGAAGGCGTGCCAGGCGAGGAGCGCGACAGCATGCGCGATGCCTATCGCAGCCTGCGCGAAGGTCCGGCCGGCAACTATCAGTTGACCTACCGCGTACAGCTGGAGGACGGCACTTCGCGTTACCTGGAAAGCCGCGCCCGCCTCTACCGCGATGAAAACGGCGCACCGCTACGCATGGCGGGGACCTTGCTGGACATTACAGATCAGGTCGAACGCGAACAGAAGCTGGTCGCCTCCGAAGAGAAATTTGCCACCCTGTTCCAGGTCAGCCCGGACCCGATCTGCGTTACCCGCCAGGACACCGGCCAGTTCATCGAGATCAACTCCAGTTTCACCCAGACCTTCGGCTGGAGCACCGCCGAGGTGATTGGTCGCAGCGCCGACGAAATCGGCCTGTGGGACGCCTCGGCGAAAAGCCTGCGCCGGATCGAACAAGTCATCCGCGAACAAGGCCTGAACAACGTCGCCATCATCGTCCAGCACAAGGACGGCCAGTCGCTGACCTGCGTGATTTCCAGCCGCCAGATCAGTGTCGGCGACCAGCCGTGCATCGTTACCACTTTGCGTGATATCACCCAGCAACAACGCTCGGAAGCGGCGCTCAAGGCCAGCGAGGAGAAGTTCGCCAAGGCCTTCCACTCCAGCCCCGACGCCATCACCATCACCGAACGCGACACCGGGCGCTATCTGGAGGTCAACGACGGTTTCTGCCGCCTGACCGGCTACCGCGCCGATGAAGTCGTCGGCCGCACGGTGTACCAGGTCGGCATCTGGGCCGAAGAAAAACAACGCTCGGCGCTGCTGGCCGAGCTGCAGATCAAGGGCCGCGTGCATCACCAGGAAATGCTTGGGCGCAACAAGCATGGCGACTTGCTGACCGTCGAAGTCTCGGTAGAACCGATCACCCTCAATGAAACCGCGTGCCTGCTGCTGACCGCGCGGGACGTCAGCCTGTTGAAAAACGCCGAAGCGCAGATCCGCCACCTGGCCTACCACGACCCGCTGACCAACTTGCCCAACCGCGCACTGCTGATGGATCGCCTGAGCCAGCAGATCGCCCTGCTCAAACGCCACAACCTGCGCGGCGCCCTGATGTTTCTGGACCTCGACCACTTCAAGCACATCAACGATTCGCTCGGCCATCCGGTGGGTGACACGGTGCTGAAGATCATCACTGCGCGCCTCGAAGCCAGCGTACGCATGGAGGACACCGTGGCACGGTTGGGCGGTGACGAATTCGTGGTGCTGCTCAGCGGCCTGGAAGGCTCGCGCAATGAAGTCAGCGAGCAGGTCCGCGAGCTGGCGGACACCTTGCGCGAACTGCTATCGGAACCGATGTTCCTCGACGGCCAGCGCCTGCAAGTGACACCGAGTATTGGTATTGCGCTGATTCCCGATCATGGCTCGACCCCGACCGACCTGCTCAAACGCGCCGACATCGCGCTGTATCGGGCCAAGGATTCGGGACGCAACACCACCCAGATGTATCACAACACCATGCAGAAGGCCGCCAGTGAACGCCTGCGCATGGAAACCGACCTGCGCCTGGCCCTTTCCCGGGGCGAATTTGACGTGCATTACCAGCCGCAGGTGGACGCGCGCGACAATCGTATCGTCGGCGCCGAAGCGCTGGTGCGCTGGAACCATCCGGAATTGGGCGCGCAATCGCCGACTGAATTCATCAAGGTCCTGGAAGACAGCGGACTGATTCTGGAAGTCGGCACCTGGATCGTCGACGAAGCCTGCGACGCCTTTAAACAGTTGATCGCCAAGGGCCTGATCGACCCGCTCGACTTCAGCCTGTGCGTGAACATCAGCCCACGACAATTCCGCCAGAACGACTTCGTCGAGCGCATCGAGCTCAGCCTCGCCACCCACGGTCTGCCCTGCTCGCTGCTGAAACTGGAGATCACCGAAGGCATCGTCATCCAGAATCTGGAAGACACCATCAGCAAAATGCGCCGCCTGAAAAAACTCGGCATCAGCTTCGCCATGGACGACTTCGGCACCGGTTATTCCTCGCTGACTTACCTCAAGCGACTGCCGGTAGACACCCTGAAAATCGACCAGTCGTTCATTCGCGATGCGACTACCGACCCGAACGACGCCGAAATCATCCGCGCCATCGTCGCCATGGCCCGCAGTCTGGAGTTGAAAGTGATTGCCGAAGGGGTGGAGACGCCGGAGCAGTTGGAGTTTTTGCAGGGGCTGGGCTGCCATTTTTATCAGGGCTATCTGCACAGCCAGCCGTTGCCGGTGGAGGCGTTCCAGAAACTCCTGAAATAACCCGCACTTCCTGTAGGAGCGAGCCCGCTCGCGATGGACGTCAACGATGACGCGCACTGTCTGGATAAACGCGTCGCCCAGAAGTCCATCGCGAGCAGGCTCGCTCCTACAGATAGCGGGCACAAAAAAGGGCGCCATTGGCGCCCTTTTTCATTGCCCCGCCTTAGTGCTGCAAAGCGGGTTTTTGCGTCCCGTTGATTGGGATGCGTTTGGCTTTCGCCTCTTCCGGAATGACACGCAGCAGGTCGATGCTCAACAGACCGTTGCTCAGGTCGGCGGCCTTGATCTCGATGTGATCGGCCAGGCGGAACGACAGTTTGAACGCGCGCTGGGCGATGCCTTGGTGCAGGAAGGTCACGCCTTCAGTTGCGTCGCGTTTGCCGCCACTGATGGTCAGCACACCTTTCTCGACTTGCAGGTCCAGGTCTTCTTCCTGGAAACCGGCTGCTGCCACAACGATGCGGTATTGGTCGTCACCGTGTTTTTCCACGTTGTAAGGTGGATAGGTGCTGCCTGGCTCGTTGCGCAGGGCGGTTTCGAACAGGTCGTTGAAACGGTCGAAGCCTACCGAGGAACGGAACAGTGGGGCTAGGGAAAATGCTGTAGTCATGGTTCAAATCTCCTGAAAACAATCAGCAAGTTTTTTGTCTCCGCGACCCGAATTCGGCATCGCGTAATCCTTAGATAGGGACCGCTGATTGCATTTCAAGAGATTATTTCGAGATTTTTTTCAGGCCGCTTCGGCTACCTGCAACCCCAGCAAACGCGAAACCTGATCCAGTTCGGTTTCACGGCGAAGCAGGGTGAACAGCTCAACCGCCTCGGGATAATTGCGGGTCAGCATCGCCAGCCACTGCTTCAGGCGACCGGGCGATTGGCGTGGCGTCATCTGGGCTTTGGCTTGCAGCCAGAATTCCTGAATCAGCGGCAACAGCTCGGCCCAGGTCATCTCGACCACCTCTTCACCGGCACGGGCGGCGGCGATCTGCCGGGCCAGATCCGGACGCGACACCAGCCCGCGACCGAGCATGATGTCTTCCACGCCGCTGATTTCGCGGCAGCGGCGCCAGTCTTCGACGCTCCAGATATCACCGTTGGCGAATACCGGCACCTTGACCACTTCCTGCACGCGAGGGATCCACTCCCAATGCGCCGGCGGCTTGTAGCCGTCCATCTTGGTCCGCGCATGCACCACGATGTGCTCCGCGCCGCCTTCGGCCAGGGCCGTGGCGCAGACCAGCGAACCGTCAGGACTGTCGAAGCCGAGACGCATTTTCGCGGTGACCGGAATGTGCGCCGGAACGGCGCGACGGACATGCTCGACGATCTGGTTCAGCAGCTCGGGCTCTTTGAGCAGTACCGCACCGCCACGGGATTTATTGACGGTCTTGGCCGGGCAGCCGAAGTTCAGGTCGATGACTTCGGAACCCAGCTCACAGGCCAGCGCGGCGTTTTCCGCCAGGCACACCGGGTCGGAACCCAACAGCTGCACGCGCAATGGCACGCCGGACGCGGTGCGCGCATCCGTCAGCAGTTCAGGACCGAACTTGTGGAAATAGGCAGGGGTGAGCAGTTGGTCGTTGATCCGGATGAACTCGGTCACGCACCAATCGATACCGCCCACACGGGTCAGCACGTCCCGCAGGATGTTGTCGACCAACCCCTCCATGGGCGCCAAAGCAATTTGCATGAAAAACACACTCGACGAAAAACGTGCGGCAGTTTACTGGTTTCGGCGGTTAGAAGGTATTTCGTCAGACCGGACGGTGTTGATTGTGCGGACGCCTTCGCGGGCAAGCCTCGCTCCTACAAGAGATCGCTCCACACCTGTAGGAGCGAGGCTTGCCCGCGAAGAGACCCGCAAAAACACTCAAATCGCGACTTGCAACGCCGGGCCGTAACCTTCGATGAATTCCGCCGGCATGCGCTTGGGTTTGCCCGTGGACAGCTCAATGCAGACAAACGTGGTTTGCGCGCGCAGCAACGTGGTGTTGTCGCTCGGGCGCTTGAGCTGGAAGTGTCGGGTCATTTTCAGGCGCTGGTCCCAATCGACGATCCAGGTCGCCAATTGCAACTCATCGCCTTCATAGGCTGCCGCCAGGTAATCGATTTCGTGCCGCACCACCGCCATCGCCCGATCCAGCCGCCGGTACTCGACCAGATCGAGGCCGAGCCGCTGCGAGTGGCGCCAGGCGCAGCGTTCGAGCCAGGTCACGTACACCGCGTTATTCGCGTGGCCCAACCCGTCGATGTCCTCGGCGTCCACCGCAAGATCAATGATAAATGGCGTTGCCCGATCCCAGCCCATGCCCCACTCCCGGTCAGATAATGTCGACCGGGGCAGTGTAACGGATGCTCAGGCCGATTGGCGCGATTGCAGGCTGCGACCGGCCAGCAGTGATAACACGCCATCAATCACCCGCGGGTCGGCAAGCACCCGTTGATGACCGCCGTCCTCCAGCCGCAGCAAACGGCTGTCGAACCAGGCCTCGTGGATCAGCTGGGACTCCTTGACCGGGACGAAGTTGTCGTCTTCGGCATGAACGATCAGGCCAGGCATGTCGAGCTGATAGCGCGAGACATCCAATGCAGCCGCACGCATGCCGACGTCTTTTTCGACTTGGCGAATGAACGCCGAACGGGCTTTTGGCGGTAATCGCACGTAGCGGGCAAATCCTCTGAGAACCCCGAGAATCCGCGCCGGAGCGCCGATGGTCACCAGGGTTTCGGTGCGCAAGCCCAACTGAACGGCGAGCATGGCGCTGGCACCGCCCATCGAGTGACCGATGACCGCTTGCAGCGGCGGCAACTCGGCAGCGGCCTCAAGCATGGCCCGGGCGAACAGCACGACGTTGGCTTCGTTGCCCGGCGAGCGACCGTGAGCCGGACCGTCCAGGGCGACTACGGTGTAGCCGGCGTCAACCAGCGCGGTGATCAGGCTGGCAAACTGCGTTGGCCGACCTTCCCAACCGTGCATCAGCAATACCGCCGGGCCTTGCCCCCAGCGCAACGCCGAGAGGCCAAAACGGAGCGTGATGCGCTCGGATTTCGCCAATAACGGCAATTCCCAATCACGCGGCGGCAGATCCCGCGGCGTCATGAACGCCAGTCGCATTTTGCTCGCGACCAGTTTCGGTGCAAACCAGCCCAAGGTGCCATTAACGCCACGAACCCACTTTAACGTGCTCATCGCTCTCACTCCTCAGGCCATTGCCTTCAGGTCATAGCACCGCCGACTTGGCGGCACGCAGCAATCGATCAGACAACTCTCCCGGCCCCAGCGCCCGTGCCAGAGCCAATCCACCGACCATCAAAGCCATGTCGGCCAAGGCTTTGTCGGTGTCTTCCGGGCTGGCCGCCAACTGCGCGACCATCATTTCCACGTGCTCATTCAACGCCACCCGAAATGCGTCCGGCAGGCGTCCCAGCTCGCCGACGGAGGCCGGGATCGGGCACGCGGATTCAGAGGAATCCCGGTGTTTGCGTGACAGGTAAAACGCCGCCACCAACGCGCGACGCTCTTCGCCGGTCAACTCGGCGTCCATGTCGGCGATCAAGCCACGGCGGTGACCGAGCAGTTGCTTGAACGCTTCCAGCATCATCGCGTCCTTGCTTTCGAAGTGCGCATAGAAGCCGCCAACCGTCAGGCCAGCTGCGCCCATCACTTCGCCCACGCTCGGTTCGGCCGGGCCACGCTGAATCAGCGCTGCGCTGGCGGCCTTGAGAATGCGTTCGCGGGTTTGAGCTTTTTTATCGTTCATCGTTGCCTCCGAATATTACGACTAGAATATTATTCTCATAATAATTTTCCGCAAGTCGTAGATGTGACCGCTGGTCTGAAGAACAGTTTGAGAGAAATGGGGGATTTGGCCAAACGCCAGACAAACAAAAGGGCCATTCAATAATTGAATGACCCTTATAAAATCCCGCAGAGCGGGTAATCGTGGCGTCCCCTAGGGGACTCGAACCCCTGTTACCGCCGTGAAAGGGCGGTGTCCTAGGCCACTAGACGAAGGGGACGCAAAACCTTCTATACAACTGATCAGTGCTGAGAGCTGATCGATTCAAGGCCGGTGTGGCCAGACCTTGAACTGTAAAATTGGTGGAGCTAGACGGGATCGAACCGTCGACCTCTTGCATGCCATGCAAGCGCTCTCCCAGCTGAGCTATAGCCCCGGATTTTTCGCCTCGCGGCGGAGCGGCATCTTGCGACATCGCTTCTGTAAAACTGGCGTCCCCTAGGGGACTCGAACCCCTGTTACCGCCGTGAAAGGGCGGTGTCCTAGGCCACTAGACGAAGGGGACGCAAACCCTTCTATACAACAGATCAACGCTGAGTGTTGATCGCTTCAAGGCCGGTGTGGCCAGACCTTGAAGTGTAAATTGGTGGAGCTAGACGGGATCGAACCGTCGACCTCTTGCATGCCATGCAAGCGCTCTCCCAGCTGAGCTATAGCCCCTCATCGCTGAGGACGGGGCGAATCTTAATGGCGCTTCGGAAACGTGTCAAATTTATTTTTAACAATTTCCAAAGTTTTTTGCCGACATAACAATCACTTACCGCCCTCCCCCCGTAAATCCGGGGGTATACATGGATCCGTAGGAGCCAGGCTTGCCGGCGAACGGGACGCCTGGGTGTATCTGACACACCGCGTCATCGTTCTTCGCGGGCTAGCCTCGCTCCTACAGGACCGTGGGAATCAGGCGATGTTGCCCAGGAGTTTTTCCCACTCCTTGTTTTCCTTCTTCGACACGCCACCGAGCAGGTCGATGGCCTGGCGCAGACGGAAACGCGTCAGGTCCGGGCCGAGGATTTCCATCGCATCGAGCACCGACACCGAACTCGCCTGACCAGTGATCGCAGCGAACATCAGCGGCATGGCGTCACGCAGCTTCAACTCCAGGGACTCGACCACCGCTTGAATGGTCGCGGTGATGCTGTCCTTCTCCCACTGACGCAGGCTTTCCAGCTTCCACAGAATCAACTGCATCAACTGACGAACCTGATCACCCGACAATTTCTTCGATTCAAACAGCTTGGCATCCGGGTTGACGCCACCGGCGAAGAAGAAACCGGCCAGCGGTGCGACCTGGCTGAAGGTTTCAACGCGGCCCTGCACGTGCGGCGCGATCTTCATCATGTACTCGGGGTTCAGCGCCCAGGTCTGCAAGCGGCTGGCGAACTCTTCCACCGGCAGGTCACGCAGCCACTGGCCGTTGAGCCACGACAGTTTCTCGATGTCGAAAATCGGCCCGCCGAGGGAGACACGGCTCAGGTCGAAGTTGTCGACCATTTCCTGCAGCGAGAACTTCTCACGCTCGTCCGGCATCGACCAGCCCATGCGCCCCAGGTAGTTGAGCATCGCTTCCGGCATGAAGCCCATGCGCTCGTAGAACGTCACCGAGGTCGGGTTCTTGCGCTTGGACAGCTTGCTCTTGTCCGGGTTACGCAGCAGCGGCATGTAGCACAGCTCCGGTTGTTCCCAGCCGAAGTATTCGTACAGAAGAATCAGTTTCGGTGCCGAAGGCAGCCATTCTTCGCCACGCAGCACGTGTGTGATGCCCATCAGGTGGTCATCGACCACGTTGGCCAGGAAGTACGTCGGCAGGCCGTCGGTCTTCATCAGGACTTGCATGTCCATACGATCCCACGGGATCTCGACGTCGCCACGCAGCATGTCCGGTACCACGCAAACGCCTTCGCTCGGCACTTTCATGCGGATCACGTGCGGCTCGCCAGCGGCCAGGCGACGCGCAACTTCTTCCTTGGACAGCAGCAGCGCACGACCGTCGTACCGCGGAGTTTCGCCGCGAGCCATTTGCTCGGCGCGCATCTGGTCCAGCTCTTCAGCGGTGCAGAAGCACGGGAACGCATGGCCCATCTCGACCAATTGCTGGCAATACTTCTGATAGATGTCGCCGCGCTCGCTTTGACGGTAAGGACCGTGCGGGCCGCCGACGTCCGGGCCTTCGCTCCAGTCGATGCCCAACCAGCGCAGGGCGTCGAAAATCTGCTGTTCGGACTCGCGGGTCGAACGCAACTGATCGGTGTCTTCGATCCGCAGGATGAACTCACCGCCGTGCTGCTTGGCAAAGCAGTAGTTGAACAAAGCGATGTAAGCGGTACCTACGTGGGGGTCCCCGGTAGGCGATGGCGCGATGCGCGTGCGGACGGTGGTCATGGCAAGTCTCGAAATGAAGATAAAACAAAGGGCGAATGGTAACAGGCGTTGCCCGCCCGGCTCCAGTGAGCAGGGCATTTAAGCCAAGTTTGCGTCTACAACGGGCCTGGGCCGGGATGAATGGTGGATTATCAGCCGATGGCATTTACCCACTATCGACTGTATGCCAAATTCGCCTGCTGATAACTTTCCTTACAATTTCTCGACTACAGTTTGCCCCATGCCTGCCCAACTCAAGCGTCGCCTGTCTTTTTTCCTGCTGATCGTCCTGCTGATTGCCGGGGCCTTGTTTGCCCAGTGGTTCTTCAAGGGACGGTTTTATGAAAGCACCGATAACGCCTATGTCCAGGGCGAGATCACCCGTGTGTCGAGCCAGTTGGGCGCACGCATCGATCAGGTGCTGGTGCAGGACAACCAGCACGTCGAAAAGGGCCAGTTGCTGATCAAGCTCGAAGGCGATGACTTCCACCTCGCTGTCGACCGCGCCAACGCCGCCCTCGCCACCCGCCAGGCCGAACGCCTGCAAGCCCAGAGCAAACTGACGCAGCAAGCCAGCCTGATCGCCTCCAGCGAAGCGCAAGTCGCATCCAGCCAGGCCAGCCTCGGTCGCTCGCAGATTGACCTGTCCCGCGCGCAAACCCTGCGCAAACCCGGCTACGTGTCGGAAGAGCGCGTGACCACCCTTTCCGCCGATACCCACATCGCCCGCTCGCAGGTGACCAAGGCCCAGGCAGACGCACAAAGTCAGCGCCAGCAAGTCAACTCCCTCAGCGCCGAGATCAAGCGCCTCGACGCGATGATCGCCAACGCCAAGACCGATCTGGCCCAGGCAGAATTGAACCTGACCCGCAGCGAAATCCACGCGCCCATCAGCGGCATGATCGGCCAGCGTGCCGCCCGCGAAGGCCAATACGTGCAGGCCGGCGCTTATTTGCTGTCGATCGTCCCGGATCAGGACATCTGGATTCAGGCCAACTTCAAGGAAACCCAGATCGGCCACATGCAGCCTGGCCAGAAAGCCGAACTGACCTTCGACGCCTACGGCGATACGCCAATAGAAGCGCGGGTCGACAGCCTGTTCGCCGCCTCGGGCGCACAGTTCAGCCTGCTGCCGCCGGACAATGCCACGGGCAACTTCACCAAAGTCGTACAACGGATTCCGGTAAAACTGACCTTCGCCGCGGACAACCCGCTGCACGGCAAGATTCGTCCGGGCATGTCGGTCACCGCAAAAGTGAACATCAAAGACACCCCTGACGATGGCCGGTGATCAACTGATCCGCCCGGCCGGCGAACCGACCCGGCGGGACTGGATCGCCGTGATGAGCGTGATGCTCGGCGCCTTCATGGCGGTGCTCGATATCCAGATCACCAACTCGTCGCTCAAGGACATTCAGGGCGCGCTGTCGGCGACGCTGGAAGAAGGCTCATGGATTTCCACGTCGTACCTGGTCGCGGAAATCATCATGATTCCGCTGACGGCGTGGCTGGTGCAGCTGCTGTCCGCACGCCGTCTGGCGGTGTGGGTTTCGCTTGGATTTCTTGCCTCGTCCCTGCTCTGCTCGATGGCGTGGAGCCTGGAAAGCATGATCATTTTCCGCGCGCTGCAAGGCTTCACCGGCGGCGCGCTGATCCCGCTGGCGTTCACCCTGACGCTGATCAAGCTTCCCGAACACCATCGCGCCAAAGGCATGGCCATGTTCGCCATGACCGCAACGTTCGCGCCCTCCATCGGCCCGACGCTCGGCGGCTGGCTGACGGAAAACTGGGGCTGGGAATACATCTTCTACATCAACATTCCGCCTGGCCTGATCATGATCGCCGGCCTGATGTATGGCTTGGAGAAAAAAGAAGCGCACTGGGAACTGCTGAAAAGCACCGACTACATGGGGATTCTTACGCTCGGTATCGGCCTCGGTTGTTTGCAGGTTTTTCTGGAGGAAGGCCATCGCAAGGACTGGCTGGAATCAAACCTGATCGTGACCCTGGGCAGCATTGCGCTGATCAGCCTGATCACCTTTGTGATCGTGCAGTTTTCCAAACCCAATCCGCTGATCAACCTCGGGATCCTGGGCAATCGCAACTTCGGCTTATCGAGTATTTCCAGCCTGGGAATGGGGGTCGGGTTGTACGGTTCGATCTTTCTGTTGCCTCTGTACCTGGCGCAGATCCAGAACTACAACGCCCTGCAGATCGGCGAAGTGATCATGTGGATGGGCGTGCCGCAGCTGTTCCTGATTCCGCTGGTGCCGAAGTTGATGAAGGTCATCTCGCCGAAATGGCTGTGCACCCTGGGCTTCGGCTTGTTCGGCCTGGCGAGTTTTTCCTCGGGGGTGCTGAACCCGGATTTCGCCGGGCCGCAGTTCAATCAGATCCAGATCATCCGCGCACTCGGCCAGCCCCTGATCATGGTGACCATCTCACTGATCGCCACCGCGTATATCCTGCCGCAGGACGCGGGCTCGGCGTCGAGCCTGTTCAACATCCTGCGCAACCTCGGCGGTGCCATTGGCATCGCCCTCCTCGCCACGTTGCTGGATGCGCGAACCAAGACCTACTTTGATTATTTGCGTGAATCGATTGTGCCGAGCAACCCGCAAGTGGCCGAGCGCATGGCGTCGCTGACGGACCGGTTAGGCAGTGAAGCGGCGGCGCTGGGCAAGCTCAGTGAGATTGCGCATCAACAGGCGTCGATCATGGCTTACAACGATGCGTTTCACTTTGTCGGGATTGCGCTGGGGGTCAGCATGATTGCTGTGCTGTTGACCAAGCAGTTACCAGCGGGGTTGAAGGCTGGCGAAGCACATTAAATTGGTGTTGACCCAATCGCGAGCAGGCTCACTCCCACAGGGTTTGTGGGCGGACACAAATTATGTGAACACCCTCAAATAACTGTGGGAGTGAGACCGGCTTGCCGGCGATAAGGCCAGTACAAGCACCGCAAATCAAACCGCGATCAACCGCTCCCGCAACTTGGCAATCTCGTCGCGCATCTGCGCCGCCGCCTCGAATTCCAGGTCGCGAGCCAGCTGGTACATCTTCTCTTCCAGCGCCTTGATCCGCTTGGCGACTTCCCCCGGCGAACGCAATTCCGCTTCGTACTTGGCGTTTTCCTCGGCAGCCTTGGCCATGCCTTTGCGCTTCTTGCTGCGTGAGCCCGGCACGGTGGCGCCTTCCATGATGTCGGCGACGTCCTTGAACACACCCTTCGGCGTAATGCCGTTGGCCAGGTTGAAGGCGATCTGCTTGTCGCGACGACGCTCGGTTTCACCGATCGCCCGCTCCATGGAACCGGTGATGCGATCCGCATACAGAATCGCCCGACCGTTGAGGTTACGCGCCGCGCGACCGATGGTCTGAATCAGCGAGCGCTCGGAACGCAGGAAGCCTTCCTTGTCCGCATCGAGAATCGCCACCAAGGACACTTCCGGCATGTCCAGGCCTTCACGCAACAGGTTGATCCCCACCAGCACATCAAACGTGCCGAGGCGCAAATCGCGGATGATTTCCACGCGCTCCACGGTGTCGATGTCCGAGTGCAGATAACGTACGCGCACGCCATGGTCAGCCAGGTAATCGGTCAAGTCTTCGGCCATGCGCTTGGTCAGCGTCGTGACCAATACCCGCTCATCCACTGCAGCGCGCTTGGTGATTTCCGAAAGCAGATCGTCGACCTGGGTCAACGCCGGACGGATTTCGATTTGCGGGTCCACCAGGCCGGTCGGACGCACCACCATATCAATGACACGACCGGCGTGTTCCGCCTCGTAGTTGCCCGGCGTGGCCGAGACAAAAATCGTTTGCGGGCTGATGCCTTCGAACTCGTCGAAGCGCATTGGCCGGTTGTCCAGCGCCGACGGCAGGCGGAAACCGTATTCCACCAGCGTTTCCTTGCGTGAGCGGTCGCCCTTATACATGGCGCCGACTTGCGGCACGCTGACGTGGGATTCGTCGATCACCAGCAAGGCGTCGGCCGGCAGGTAATCGAACAAGGTCGGCGGCGCTTGACCTGGATCGCGCCCCGAGAGGTAGCGGGAATAGTTTTCGATGCCGTTGCAGTAGCCCAGCTCGAGGATCATCTCCAGGTCGAAACGGGTACGTTGTTCGAGGCGCTGCGCTTCCACCAGTTTGTTGTTGGAACGCAGGTATTCCAGGCGCTCCTGCAATTCGACCTTGATCCCCTCCATGGCATCGAGCAGGGTTTCTCGCGGCGTCACGTAGTGGCTTTTCGGGTAGAAGGTGAAACGCGGCAGTTTGCGAATCACCTCCCCCGTCAGCGGATCGAAGGCCGACAGGCTCTCGACTTCGTCGTCGAACAGCTCGATACGGATCGCTTCGAAATCGGATTCAGCCGGGTGGATATCGATCACATCACCGCGCACGCGGAAGGTCGCACGGGCGAAATCCATGTCGTTGCGGGTGTATTGCAGATCGGCGAGACGGCGCAGCAAGGCCCGCTGATCGAGCTTGTCGCCACGATCTACGTGCAACACCATTTTCAAATAGGTTTCCGGACTGCCCAGACCGTAGATGCACGACACCGTGGTGACGATGATCGCGTCCTTGCGCTCCAGCAGCGCTTTGGTCGCCGAGAGTCGCATTTGCTCGATGTGATCGTTGATCGAGGCGTCTTTCTCGATGAAGGTGTCCGAGGACGGCACATACGCTTCAGGCTGGTAGTAGTCGTAGTAGGAAACGAAGTACTCGACAGCGTTGTTCGGGAAAAACGCCTTGAATTCGCCGTACAACTGCGCGGCCAGCGTCTTGTTTGGCGCCAGCACCAGCGTCGGGCGCTGAACCTGAGAGATGACATTGGCGATGCTGAACGTCTTGCCCGAACCGGTCACACCGAGCAACGTCTGGTGCGCCAGCCCGGCTTCGATGCCCTCGACCATCAGGCGGATGGCTTCCGGCTGGTCGCCGGCGGGCTCGAAGCGGGTGACTAGCTGGAATTCAGACATGAAATACCTCTGGGTTCACCCGTACGCGGTCAAACCGGACAGGAACGAGAAAGACCGCAAACGACCGACGTCGCCCGAGGAAAAAACTGGATTGTGCTCAATGTGGAGTCGATTGCCCTCTCTTTCAAGGCAAACGTCCTACATCCCTTGAAGCCTCTGACGCGATCAATCGACTAACGGTCGAAAAATAATCGGAAAAACTTACGGTAAAAGCCGAATCGACTGTCGCCATCAATCGCGGATGACCTCTATACTAGCTCCCCGTTTGTGCACCGCTCTAGTGCATTCGGCTGGAGCGCGACACGTCCCTCCACACTCCATTCAGAGCCGCCGCAAAAATGAGCCTGTTCTCCGCTGTCGAAATGGCACCACGCGATCCAATCCTGGGCCTCAACGAAGCATTCAACGCCGATACCCGTACCAACAAGGTCAACCTGGGGGTCGGTGTTTACTGCAACGAGGAGGGGCGAATTCCACTCCTGCGCGCCGTTGTCGAAGCCGAGACGATTCGCGTCGCTCAACACGCTTCCCGTGGCTACTTGCCGATCGACGGCATCGCTGCCTACGACCAGGCCGTGCAAAAACTGCTGTTTGGCAATGACTCGCCGCTGATCGCTGCTGGCCGCGTCATCACCACTCAGGCCGTTGGCGGTACCGGCGCGCTGAAAATCGGTGCCGACTTCCTCAAGCAACTGCTGCCGAACGCCGTCGTGGCGATCAGCGACCCGAGCTGGGAAAACCACCGCGCGCTGTTCGAAACCGCCGGTTTCCCGGTGCAGAACTATCGCTACTACGACGCCGCGACCCACGACGTTAACCGTACCGGCCTGCTGGAAGACCTGAACGCCCTGCCGTCCGGCTCGATCGTTGTGCTGCACGCCTGCTGCCACAACCCGACCGGTGTTGACCTGAGCCCGGCGGACTGGAAAAACGTTCTGGAGGTGGTGAAAGCCAAAGGTCACGTGCCGTTCCTCGACATGGCCTACCAGGGCTTTGGCGATGGCATCGACGAAGACGCCGCAGCCGTGCGTCTGTTCGCTGAGTCGGGCCTGACTTTCTTCGTTTCCAGCTCGTTCTCCAAATCGTTCTCGCTGTACGGCGAGCGCGTTGGCGCCCTGTCGATCGTCAGCGAATCGAAAGAAGAAAGCGCGCGCGTGCTGTCGCAGGTCAAACGCGTGATCCGCACCAACTACTCCAACCCGCCGACCCACGGTGCAAGCATCGTTGCCGCTGTATTGAACAGCCCGGAACTGCGCGCCCAGTGGGAAGAAGAACTGGCCGAAATGCGCCTGCGGATTCGCGGCATGCGCACCCAGATGGTTGACCTGCTGGCGAAACAGGCTCCTCAGCGCGATTTCAGCTTTGTCGGTCGTCAGCGCGGCATGTTCTCCTACTCCGGCCTGACGGTTGAGCAAGTGACCCGTCTGCGCAGCGAGTTCGGCATCTACGCCCTGGACACCGGCCGCATCTGCGTGGCGGCGTTGAACCAGAGCAACATCGACGTGGTGACCAAGGCCATCGTTGCGGTGATCTGAGTCCTCAAGCGCCAAACAAAACGGGAAGCCCTTGGGCTTCCCGTTTTTTATTGGCCGCAGATAATTCTCAACCCGCCAACCAAGCCCTCTAGACTGCACACATCTACTTTGTAGGAGCCAGCTTGCTGGCGATAGCGTCCGTCCAGCCAATAGATAAGTTGACTGATCCACCGATATCGCCGGCAAGCCGGCTCCTACAGTGTTTGTGTACACCACCGAATTCGATGTGAGCCGATATGAAAAACGATGACCTGCGCGCTGAGCGCGATGACCTGGATGACCTGAATGACTTCATCCCCCGCACCCCGGCCAAACGCGGCAACAACCTGGTGCTGCAAGTGGCTGCGGGGGTCTTTCTTGGCGGCCTGGCGCTGTGGCTGGTTCAACTGGGCGCGACACTGCTGTACGCCAAGCTGATGCTCGCCACCATTACGTTCGGCGGTTAAGCCAGTTCGGTCGCGCGTTGGCTGGCTGCATCGTCATAAGCGACGTACAGCGACTCGGCGACCTGGCTTTTGATGGCCTTGGTACTTTCCAGGCCCAGGACAAAACCTTCGGCCTTGCCGCCAGCGCGATTCAATTCGTCAGCGGTGCTGGCCTGAGTGATTGCGTCGAACAGTTTTTCGGCGTGCGGACCGACCCCTTTGGGCAGGCTGATCTGAGCGATGCTCATGCGAACACCTCGTTATGGCGAAGTGTGAGGGTTGGGTGATTCATGGCGCGTACCTTTTCGGCGAATGGCCGGCAGCGCGTGTCACCACTTCCGGGCGGCCATGGTAGACCTCTGGTGCGATTCTGGTAACCGCCAATCGCCGATAAACCGCCGTCCGTCCCGACGAATCGCTCAAATTGCCAACAGGTGCTTGACTTCTCTTTTTGAATCAGTAACATACACGCCATTCCGCGATAGCTCAGTTGGTAGAGCAAGTGACTGTTAATCACTGGGTCCCTGGTTCGAGTCCAGGTCGTGGAGCCAGACAGCAAGATCGAAAAGCCCCTGAATCGAAAGGTTCAGGGGCTTTTTTGTGGGCGCTGGAAAAGATGACTTCAGACCTGTAGGAGCCGGCTTGCCGGCGATGAGGGCCTTGAAGAATGCATCGTTCTTAAGGTCGCCATCGCCGGCAAGCCGGCTCCTACAAGGGTTGCGTGTTAGTCCATCCATGTAAAAGGCGCCCCTGGGGGCGCCTTTTTTATTCAGACATGTTCACTGCTTTTGACATGCACCGCCTTCGGCTCGCCATGCCCATGATCCGTCTCTATCACCGGGATCTCCTTTCCGTCGCAGTCATGCAACTTGCCTTCGCTGAAGTAATCCCCTTCGCGCAACGCTGCCAGATCCTGATAGCGCAGGACTCGCTCAGTACCGGCAGCAAACACCGACTGCTGATCCGAGTTACCGGCAGTGAGGTGGTTGAAGGCCAGGTTCAGCACGATGGCCATGATTGCCGAGGAGCTGATGCCCGAGTGGAAGATCGTGGCGAACCAGCTTGGGAAGTGGTCGTAAAAGTTCGGCGCAGCAATGGGGATCATGCCGAAACCGATGGACGTGGCGACGATGATCAGATTGACGTTGTTGCGGTAGTCGACCTTGGACAGCGTGCGAATTCCGCTGGCCGCCACGGTGCCGAACAGCACGATCCCTGCGCCGCCGAGCACGGAGGTCGGTACCGCGGCGATAACCCGCCCCATGAAGGGCAGCAAGCCGAGGATCACCAGAAACAAGCCGCCGGTGGCCACCACGTAACGGCTCTTGATCCCGGTCACCGCCACCAGCCCGACGTTCTGGGCGAACGCACTCTGGGTGAAAGAACCGAAGATCGGCGCGATCATGCTCGACAGCATGTCGGCGCGCAGACCGTTGCCCAGGCGCTTGGAGTCGACTTTGGTGTCGATGATTTCACCGACCGCGAGGATGTCCGCCGAGGTTTCGACCAGCGTCACCATGACCACGATGCACATCGACAGGATCGCAGCGAAGTGGAAGGTCGGCATGCCGAAGTGAAATGGCGTGGGGAAGCCGAACATCGGGCCCTGGGTGACGGACGAGAAGTCCGCCATGCCGAGGAATACCGCGATGAGCGTGCCGATGACCATGGCCAGCAGAATCGACAGCCGGGAGATGGTCGCGCTGCCGATCTTGCTCAGCAACAACACCAGCACCAGCGTTACCGCCGCCAGGCCGATGTTCGCCATGCTGCCGAAATCCGGCGCATGACTGTTGCCACCCATGGCCCAGCGCGCGGCCACCGGCATCAGCGTCAGGCCGATGGTGGTGATCACAATACCCGTCACCAGCGGCGGGAAGAACTTGGTGATTCGCGAGAACACCGGCGTGATCAGCAAACCGATCAACGACGCGGCAATCACCGCCCCCAGAATCGACTGAAACCCGCCCTCCCCGCCACTGCTGACAATCGCCACCATCGTCGCGACGCCCGAGAAAGACACGCCCTGCACCAGCGGCAACTGACAACCGAAAAACGGTAAACCGAGGGTCTGCAGCAATGTTGCCAAGCCCCCCGCAAACAATGAAGCAGCAATCAACAAACCGATGTCCGCCGGCGAGAGCCCGGCCGCCTGGCCGATGATCAAAGGCACCGCGACGATGCCGCCGTACATGGTCAGAACGTGTTGCAGGCCGTAAGCCATATTCGCGCCGACACCGAGGTTTTCGTCCTCAGGCCGTTGGTGTGAAACATGGGGCGTTTTCATGGTTGGGGGGTTCCCTGGTTTTTGTTATGCGCACACTGTATGCAAGACTCAGGACAAATGTCTATAGAGTTGTATACAAGTCATCAGTCAGATTATGGACATGTGTCCATGCAGTCCTTTCCCTGCGCTGTTTCCCCCTCCAAAAAAACATTTGAAATACATCCTTCCTGCGCCATCTCCCCCGCCCGCTAGTCTTTGGCATTCCAAGCGACCGCCGGCACGGACGCCTCTCGCTTATACATATAAAGTATGCATAATGAAGTCATTCGAGATTCAGTTTCACAAGGCAAAGAACGCAGCTAACAAATTAAAGCACCAAGGGATCAGCCTCGCGGAGACCGAGGCGGTGTTTTATGACGAGAGAGCCCTCTCGCTGGAGGACAACCATCACGATGAACAGCGGTGGATCATCATGGGGCTGGATGCCAAAGGTCGATTGTTGGTCGTTGCGTACACCTGGCGCGAGCCGAATTTCGTTCGAATCATTTCCGCGCGAGCCGCTACCAAAAATGAGCGGCGCCGATATCTGGAGGCTTGAACCATGAAAGACGAATACGATTTCAGTAACGCCAAACGCGGAGCGGTAGCTTCGAACAAAGGCAAAACCCGCATCACCATCATGCTCGACGATGTCGTGTTAGACGCGGCGCGCCTCGCCGCCGAGAGCGAAGGTTTCGGTTATCAGACGGTGATCAACAACACCTTGCGCAAGGCCTTGCTCGGCGATGGAAGCAAGAGCGCAGCGGCCATCCCGAACACCGCTGTTGTAAATGCCGGACATTTCAAAGAAGGGATAACGGCCGCCGAGCTAAAAAGCCTGGAGAAAAAACTATCGGAGGTGCTCAGTGAAATTCATCGTGTGATGAAGCCTTGAGCTACGCCGCCACGATCAACCGCGCAAGCACTTGTTTGAGCGTTGCATGCTCCGGCACCCGAATCCCGAACTCGCGCCCCAGCAATCCGACCAGCTCATCCACATCCGTCACCTGCAGGCGTTCGCTCTCGCCGCCCATCCGGTGAATCGCAAAACTGCCGTTGTTGAGCGTGCGCCGCCAGCCTTCTCCCGTTCGCGCCACCATCAGTTGCCTGGCAAAAGACGATTCAGGGTGGGTCGAGACGTACCAGTTGCCGACGGCGAAATCGATGTCTTCCTGCCGTTGCAGGTCGAAGATGTACATCGCCCGCCACTCACCGGCAACGTTGGCGCGCAAGGTGTAGCCATCGGCATGTTGCTCGATGCGATAGGGTTCGTGGGGCGTGCGCTGTTCGGCCGGGGTATCGAGCAGCAGCGGTGTCGTAGGCACCATGCCACCGAAGCCGACATCGGTGATGTAGCGCACGTCATCCAGGGTGACCAGGCTCAAGCGATGTGTCCGCGCTGTCCACGCACCCTCGGGTTGGCCCATGACCACTCGGCCGGAGATACCACGAGCGTTGAAGCCCAGCGCCTGAAGCAGCGCCAGAAACAGATTGTTGAGTTCGTAGCAGTAACCACCACGACCATCGTGCAGGACTTTTTGCTCGATGGACGGCAGATCGATGAGCACTGGCTCGCCTGACAGCGTGGTGAGGTTTTCAAACGGGAACGCGCCGGTGTGACGCAGTTGCAGTTGACGCAGGGTGTCCAGGGTCGGTGCCGGTGGTGCATCGAAACCCAGGCGTTGCAGGTACAACGCAAGATTGCTCAGGCGTGGCTCGCTCATTGCTCGGTCCTTATGCAGTGGCCGCAGATCTCTGTGCCGATGGCCGCCATGTATAAGGGATAAAACGGTACGACCGACAATTGATTTCGCCAATCGCCACACGACGATTAGCCCTGCCAGTTGCGTCGGCAGTCGGAACTACGGCGTAATAGGCGCTCGACGCCTGCCTGATCTGCCGAGAAAACCGACGCCATGGAAACACCGCTGGAAGGCAACAGAATCTGCCTGCGCCCACTGCAATACGCCGATGCCGATGCGCTGGTACACGCTGCCGAAGATGGCGAACTGTGGAACCTGACTGTCACCGTCGTGCCCTCCCCGATCACGGTGCACAGCTACCTGAAAAAAGCCCTCGACGGCCGGGATGCAGGCACTGTTCTGCCCTACGTCATCGTGCTCAAGGACACCGGCGAGGTCATCGGTTCGACGCGCTTCTGGAAAATCGACCGGCTCAATCGCAAGCTCGAAATCGGCAGCAGCTGGATCTCGGCCCGCTGGCAAAAAACCTTCGTCAACACCGAAGCCAAATACCTGATGCTGCGCCACGCATTCGACGTGCTGGACTGCGTGCGGGTGCAATTCACCACCGACGAGAACAATCAGAAGTCGCGCAACGCAATCCTCAGGCTCGGCGCACAACAGGAAGGCATCGTGCGTCACGAACGGATCATGCCGGACGGACGCAAGCGCAACTCGGTGCGGTTCAGCATCATCGATGATGAATGGCCGATGGTGCGTCAGCGGCTCGAACAAAAACTTGCCGATTACAGCCTTCGCTAATCCGCACAGACCGCTCGCGCCTGAGTCGTCTCAACGATCCGAGCGCATCAACTCCTCGATCCCGCCGTCGATGGACAGCACCGCCGAACGGTTTCGCCCTGAATGCTTGGCCTGATACAAGGCGGCGTCCGCACGCCCGATGAACACTTCGGTGCTGTCCAGCCGCGTGGGTACAAACGAATAGCAGCCCAGGCTGACCGTGACGAAACCGTTGGGCGAACCGCTGTGGCTGATGTTTTTGGCCATGACGGCGCGACGGATATGCTCGGCAATGACCATCGCACCGTGAATATCGGTATCCGGCAGCAACACTGCGAACTCCTCACCACCGTAGCGCACCGCCAGATCGGCTTTTCGATGGCAGCAACTCTTCACTGCCCGCGCCACTTGCGCCAGGCAATGGTCCCCCGCCACGTGGCCATAAGCGTCGTTGTAGCGCTTGAAGTAATCGATATCGAGCATGATCAGGCTCAATGAGCTCGACTGACGGATGCCACGGCCGAACTCAATGTCCAGCGCCTGCTCGAACAGTCGGCGATTGGCCAGGCCGGTCAGGCTGTCGTGGGTCGCGATGAGCTTCAGCGCCTCCTTGGCCTTGCGCAAATCCGCCTCGACCTGCTCGCCGAGGCGAACCTGCCGCACGAACACCCAGCCGAACAACCCAATGCCCAGCACGACAAGGGCAACGATGACGCTGGATCGAAACGCGGTGTCGTACCAACCCTTGAGAATCGAATCCCTGGACGATGCCGCCGACACCACCAGCGGATAAGCGTCGAGCTGTCGGTAGCCATACAACCGCACGGTGCCGTCGACCATCGAACGGAACGTTGCATTGCCGGAGGGCGCGTTGGGCAGCAACGTCTGAAAGATCTCGCCATTGGCCAACGACGAGCCAATCTGCGCTTCGACAAACGGCCGGCGCGCCAGCAATGTCCCGTCGGTCAGCCCCAAAAACATCGAGCCATTGTCATCAAGGCTGAAGCTTTTGAAGAACTGGTCGAAGTAGGACATCTTGATGCCGGCCAGCAACACGCCCTGGAAATGGCCGTTTTTATCGTTGATGCGCTTGGAGACCGGAATGATCCACTCGCCATTCTCACGACTGCGAATGGCCGGCCCGATGTGCGCCACGGACGATACGTTCTGCTGGTGATACATAAAGTATTCGCGGTCCGCCACGCCTCGACCACGAGGCAGATCCGCAAAAGAAGTCACGATCCACTGGCCCTTCTGGTCAAACAGCAAGATCCCGTGCAATTGACTCAGCGTCTGCACCCGCTGGGCGAACGTTTTCTGAAGACGTGGGCGCTGCGGCGGACCGAAGCCGTCGGCCTGAATCCAGTCAACCAGACTGGTCAACACCAGGTCGGCTTTCATGAAGGTGTCTTCGGCCTGCTGCGCCATGGCTCGCGTCAGGTTCGATGACGCCACTTCGGCCACGGCCAGATCGTGCCGGCGCGATTGCTCCAGTTGCAGGTAAAGCAAACCGCACAGGCACAGGCACACCACAGCAATGAACAGCATCGCTGCCTTGCGCAGCGGTAACCGTTTCAAAGCAACGCCAGTGGCGATGTGCGGGTCGTTTTGGAGATTAGGCAAAGCTCATCCTGCAAGGGTAAGGCATGGACGAAGGCCCAAAACCCTTATTTTTTGCGAGCTTAGTCTACGCCGTAGTGAGGGGCAATCGTCCTTTGGACAGTCTGCGCATCGCACTGTGCAAATGCGCCCGCGCGCTTTCGGCATCCCCCAGGCGCATTTGTTCGTAGGCGCGCCGGGCAATCGGCTCGGGCACAGGCTTGAGATCGCGCTGGGTCGCCATCGCCATCAGTTGCACCTGGGCGGCACGCTCGAGGTAATACAGATCATCCCACGCCTCGGCAATGGTCGGTCCGGCGACAATCACACCGTGGTTTTTCAGAAACAGAATGTCGGCATTGCCCATGATACTGGCGATCCGGTCGCCTTCGGATTCATCGAGGGCCAGGCCGTTGTAGTCCTCGTCCACCGCCGTGCGGCCGTAAAATTTCAATGCCGTCTGCCCCAGCCACAACAACGGCGGGCCTTGCAGCAAACATAACGCCGTGGCGTGAGGCATGTGCGTATGGAACGCCACTTTCACCCTTGGCAGCTGTTGGTGCAGGCGGGCGTGAATGTAAAACGCGGTCGCTTCAGGCTGCCCTTCGCCGGCCACGACATTGCCGTGAAAATCGCAAACCAGAAGATTTTCAGCGCTGACTTCTTCGAAGGCATAACCATAGGGGTTCACAAAAAACAGATCATCCCGGCCCGGCACCATCGCGGAAAAGTGGTTGCAGATCCCCTCCTCCAGACCGTGCAGGGCCGCAAGCTGGAAGCACGCTGCCAGTTCCGTACGCGCGGTGATGGCCGCCTGCGAATCCAGATTCAGCTCGGTGTAACGGGTGGGACGGGAACTGCCTGCAAGGGTGTGTGCCATGGCAATGACTCCGGGTTTACCAGCCAAGGGATTTGAACAAGGGCACGACTTGATCCAGCGTGTTTACTGTCGCATCGGGCTGGTAGTCCGGCAGCAATTGCCGACCGGTGCCGCGATCGACCCACACGCAGCGAAAGTGCATGTCCCGCGCGGCGGTGTGGTCCAGCGTAGGGCTGGCGCAGATGTGCACCACTTGTTCACGTGTCACGCCGAGTTGCTCGTGAGCGTAGTCGAACAGTCGCGGATCCGGTTTGTAAGCGCCGGCCTGCTGCGCCGTGATGACCCGATCGATGTGCCCGCCCAGTTGCGCAACGTTGCCGGCGATGATGTCGTCATCGGTGTTGGACACAATGCACAGCTTGAAACCCATCGCCTTGAGCCGGGCGAGGGTCTCGATCACTTCCGGAAACGGCGGCATCCGCGGGATCGCCGCGGCCAGGCGCAGACTGTCTTCGGGGGCACTCGCCAACGCCAGTTCTTCCAGGGCGAGATGCAACCCGCTAGTGCTCAACTCGCGGAACGAGCGATGCGGCGGCATCTGTTCCAGCCGGTGCTCATACCGGTCGTACACCTCGATCAGACGATCGACATCAACGCTGTGATCCCCCTTGTCGCGCAAGATGTCCACCACCACGGCTTTCAAGCCCTCATCCCACTGAATCAACGTGCCGTAGCAATCGAAGGTCAGCCACTCGGGGCGCGGGGTGATTGTGAGTGTCATGTTCGTTTCCTCTGAAGGGTGATCTTCATGTTAAGAGCGATCAGTGATAGTGTGAAATTAAATTAATAACGATCTGTCAGTGACAAATCGAATATCAAGAGGCCGCCATGCTCGATCTCGAATTGCTCAAGACCTTCGTTTGTGTGGCGGACGAAGGCAGCTTCACCCGCGCCGCCGAACGCGTGCACCGGACCCAATCCACCGTAAGCCAACAGGTGCGCAAACTCGAAGAACTGGTCGGGCATGCGCTGCTGTTGCGTGACCGAACCGGGCAGAACATCAGCGTGACCGAGCATGGCGAGATGCTGATTCACTACGCACGGCGCTTGCTGGCCCTGTCCTCGGAGGCGGTGGAAGCCTTGGCCAGCGACCTCGACCTGGAAATCCTGCGCATCGGCGTACCGGAAGATTTCGATGCCCGGCGCATGGCCGTGATCCTTGCCGGCTTCAACCGGGCCAGACCTGAAGCGCGCCTGGAAACCGTCAGCGGCATGAGCACCGATCTCAAGCAAAAACTCGCGGCGGGCACCCTCGATATTGCCCTGGTCAAACGCGAACCGGACAGCGGCCCCTGCTGGGCGGCGTGGCCGGAAACGCTGGTGTGGGTCAAGGGTGTGGGAGTCGACTCCGCCAATGGAGTATTGCCCTTGGCTTTGTTCCCACAGGGCTGCATTTATCGGCAACGGGCGATCCGTCTGCTGGATGTGGCGCAGCGGCCCTGGCGCGTTGCGTTCGGCAGCCACAGCCTGACGGGTATTCAGGCGGCGGTGGCCTCCGGGCTGGGCGTGTCGGTGCTGCCCGCTTCGGCGGTGCTGCCCGAGCACCGCGTGTGCAGCGATCTGCCCGAACTGCCGCCGACCGAGTTGGCGCTGATCAGCCGCGAGGGCGCGTTGACCGGGTTGCAGCGAGCCTTGGTGGCGTTTTTGCAGGAAGAGCTGGGCAAGGCATGAGCATGAGGAATGGGCGCGCAATGAACGCCCATTCGTGCGCGAAACCCGGCCTCAAGGCGTAAGCCTCATTCATGAATGCATGGACAATCCTCAGAGCATCCTGTCGACTTCATCCAACGTCACCCGAGGAATAAGTTCGACAGGAATCCTGGAGGAACCGGACAAGTTGTAAACCTGAAAATCATCATTCACGACGTACTTCGACAGGATCTTGAACGAGGGCAGAATTCTCGTAAAAAAATGCTGATCGAGCATGCACGGTGACGCGTCGGCATCGTCTTCTTCATAAAAACGCCGCACTGACTGATTCAAGTCGACACCCACCAGAAACACCTTGTTAAAACCTGCGTGGTAGGCAATTTGCAGCGCCAGATAGGCCACCGTGCGCGCATCAAAAAAGCCGCGCTTGAGGTTCTTGCTGAACCCCAGGGTTCTGTTGCGACCGTTTCCAAGCCTGCGACTTCTGATGAGTTCCTTATCACCCCTGAAGACCAGGTCACTCCAGGAAAGCTTGGGCGCCTTGGTCAGCAGGTACAGGTCCCCTTCGGGCATGACGGCCGAACGCCGGATGTGCTCTTCCCACACGGCAACCCGCTCACTGAGGTGCATCCCCGCCGCCAGCAATTCAGGCTGCTCCCGGTAAAAGGCAATGTCGGTGCAAGCATAAAAGAACGGCTTGATAGCGGTACCGATGAACTTCGAGATGGCCCCGTTCATCGTGATCATCGGAATGTCTGCGTAGTTCTCCAGCGGAAAATCCTTGGCGGTTGCCCCCGAGGCAATGATGAACACCGACCCTTTTTGAATGTTGCGGCACTCATCGAGGTCATGCACATGAGGCAAACCTGCAATGGGTACCGAATTTTCTGGCGCAACATCCATCTTCACTGTCCCTGTTCCTTTGGGTCTTTTTCATTGTGGTAGTTTTCAACCATGGCGCAAACCGCGTCGCTGCAGCCGCTGCGGATTGGCCTCGCCGAATGAACAGGAACCGCCCTCTACAACTGTCGCGCCCTGCTACTCGCCAGTGCTTTTTTGCCCGGCCGCCAGCGCAGGCGGTCCTGCCTGCTGCCATTGCGGAGCAGGCAGTTCCGAACGCAGATTCAATCCCCGCAGAACCGCAGAGTCGTACCCGTAGACATCGGGCTTGAACATCACACGACCATCATTACTCAGGTCCACCGTCCAGTAAGCCAACAGCACCGGCACCTTGACGGGAAGCCGGATGTTTTCGGTCTTGCCGTTGGCCAACTGCGCCTGGATCCCGGCGCTGTTCCAATGCACTGGATCGTTGAACAACAGCTCCACCAACTGCAGCGGGTTCTCGACCCTGATGCAGCCTGAGCTGGTGGCGCGGCGAGATTGAGCAAACAACTCGCGATGCGGCGTGTCGTGCAGATAAATCGCGTATTCATTGGGAAACCGGATCACGACCTGGCCCAGCGAGTTGTCCGGCCCGGCATCCTGTCGCAGCGTAACGCCGCGCGGGTTGGACCAATCGACCGTCGATGGGTCGAGCAAGTTCCCTTCACGGTCAATGGGCTTGATTCGGTTGGCAGCAAGGTAGCCGGGATTTTTCTGAATCTTGGGCAGCATGTCCTTGACCAGAATGGTCGGGGGCACGGTCCAGGTAGGGTTGAACGTGACGTAGGTAATCTCTGACTGGAACACCGGCGTACTGCGAAACGGTTTGCCGACTTGCACACGAGAACGCCAAATCGGCTTGCCGTCGCGGTAGAGCGCAACTTTGTAACCAGCTATGTCAACGATGACAAAAGTGCCCTGAAGTTTGTACAGCAACCAACGCGCACGCTCCATGTTCACCCGAACCTGGTCGATCCGCGCCTCAACCGACACATTCAACGCTGCGAGCGTCGCCGCCCCGGCCACACCGTCCGCGCCCAGGTATTGTTCGGCTTGATACTTTTTGACCGCCGCAGTGACGACAGCGTCGTAGTCGCTACGTGGTTTCAACTGTGGGGCCAGATAACCACCGGCCGCCAAACGGGCTCGCAGCTGCGCGACCGCAGGTTCGTCCATACCTGGCTTGAGCGACTTGTCTTCGGCAACCTTCGGCCAGCCACCTGCATCCCGGACCTTGCGCAGTTGCGCCAAACCCATGCGCAAGCTGCCATAAACCGCTTCTTGCGGTGGCGCTTGAGCAAATGCCCGGGCGACGTCATGGCTGTCGAGGGCGGCGAAGAAGGTGTTCACGTCTTCACGCGGATCGACGCCGACCGGGTCGAAATTCCAATGAATGTCCAGGCGCGAAGGGTCGACCTTGCCGCGCCGCAATTGCAGGAGTGCGGCGATGAACGTCCGGGTGGCGACGATATCGAAACTCGCCCGCTGCGCCGGGGTTTGCATCGACGCTCGTGCCTTGGCCAATTCATCAATATGAAAATCTGCCGGTTCCAGACCATCCGCTTGCGTGTTGCCCAGGCTTTCCAGCAACTGGGTGATATCACTGTCTTGTGTCCACGCTGCGCGATAGCTGCGATGCATATAAAAATCCATGACCACACGGTTAACGTCTACCCGTTGATGCCTGGGGGATGTGAGCAACGGCGGAAACGCCGAGGCCAACGGCGCCAGCATGCTCTGAATCGCCTGACCGACGATGTCATCCGCTGCAGCCTCACTGACGTTGATAGCTGGAGATGACTGCTCGATCGGCGAAGTTTGCGCAATCGCTGCACCGCTGATCAGAAAGCCCATAAAAAACACACGGCTTATGACGAATAACCTTGTTAACTGCCCCATGGATAATCCTTAATCTCCCGCATTCACCGGCTAGCCGCGCTCTCGCTGCTAGACTCGAAACAATCATGATGAGACACGCATATGGCGCTAGACCGCTTCGGCTTCCTAATTACGGCCCTGCTGCTGAGTTCAACGTCAGTCACGGCAGCCTACGCCGACTCACTTGAAGCCGCTTTGGTCAAAGCCGCTCCAGACGCTAACGCCAAGGTGATTGCACTGGCCGTACGTGCCTCTCAATGCAGCTTGGCCCAAGGTGCCGCGCCTGTCCAAAGACTTGCCGTCATCGATTACTCCCTGCCCTCCACCGAACAACGCCTTTGGGTGTTTGACCTTAAACAGCGCAAGTTGCTGTTTCACGAACTGGTTGCCCACGGTCGCAACAGCGGCGAGAACATGGCGGTCAAGTTTTCCAATCAAAACGAAAGCTTCGCCACCAGCCTGGGCTTGTATCGCACGCAGTCAAGTTATGTCGGGCAAAACGGCTATTCGTTGCGCATGGAAGGACTCGAACCGGGCTTCAACGACAACGCCTTTGACCGGGCGATCGTCATTCATGGCGCGCCTTATGTCAGCCCGGTGCTTGCACGGGCAAACGGGCGGATTGGCCGCAGCCTCGGTTGCCCGGCGGTACGGCCGGCGATTGCGCACAAGCTGATTGACTCGATGAAAGACGGGCAACTGTTGTTTTCGTACTACCCGGATCAGCGCTGGCTTAAAAAGTCTTTGTATATCAATTGCGGTAGCGGGACGGTGGCATCGACCTCCAAGCCTTCCACCAACCGTTGAACACCACGTTGAAACTGTCAAAACTGTAATCCCCGCTTCAGTCTGCTGAAAGGCATCGCCCGTTAGCCTCGTCGTCAAGTTGTCTCCCAACTGACGGACCGGGAATAAAAACGGCATGCACTCCAACACTTCAAGACGCACCTTCGTAAAGGGGCTGGCCGCGGGCGGATTGCTCGGCGGCCTCGGGTTATGGCGCACGCCTGTGTGGGCGCTCACCCGCCCTGGCGAACCGCAGATGCTCACGGGCAGCGATTTCGAGCTGTTCATCGGCGAAACCCCGGTCAACATCACCGGCAATCCGCGCACCGCGATGACCATCAACGGTGGCATTCCCGGCCCGCTGCTGCGCTGGCGTGAAGGCGACACGGTCACGCTGCGGGTGAAGAACCGACTCAAGGAAACCACCTCCATTCACTGGCACGGCATTTTGCTGCCGGCCAACATGGACGGCGTGCCGGGCCTGAGTTTTCACGGCATCGAACCGGGCGGCGTGTACGTCTATCAATTTCAGGTCCGGCAGAACGGCACTTACTGGTATCACAGCCATTCGGGCCTTCAGGAGCAGTCCGGCGTTTACGGTCCGCTGGTGATCGACGCCAAGGAGCCGGAGCCCTTTGAGTACGACCGCGATCACGTGGTGATGCTGACCGACTGGACCGACGAAGACGCGGCCAGCCTGATGAGTACCCTGAAAAAGCAATCCGATTACTACAACTACAACAAGCGCACCGTGGGCGATTTCATCGACGACGTCAGCAAAAACGGTTGGGCCTCCACGGTCGCCGATCGAAAGATGTGGGCCGAAATGAAGATGAATCCCACAGACCTCGCCGACGTCAGCGGCGCCACTTACACCTATTTAATGAACGGCCAGGCGCCGGACTCGAACTGGACGGGTGTGTTCCGGCCAGGTGAAAAACTGCGACTGCGGTTTATCAACGGTTCGGCCATGACCTATTTCGACGTGCGCATTCCCGGCCTGAAAATGACGGTGGTCGCGGCGGACGGGCTGCATGTCAAACCGGTGAGCGTCGATGAATTCCGCATTGCGGTGGCGGAGACGTTTGATGTGATTGTCGAGCCGACGCAGGACGCTTACACCGTGTTCGCCCAGTCGATGGATCGCACCGGTTATGCGCGCGGCACGCTGGCGATGAAGGCGGGTTTGTCCGCGCCTGTGCCTGCACTCGATCCGCGACCGTTGGTGACCATGGATGACATGGGCATGGGCGGGATGGATCACGGCAGCATGGCTGGCATGGACCACAGCGCGATGGGTGGCATGCAAGCGCATCCCGCGACGGAAAACGACAACCCGCTGGTGGACATGCAAGCCATGAGCACCTCGCCGAAACTCGACGATCCCGGCCTTGGCTTGCGCAACAACGGCCGCCGTGTCCTGACCTATTCCGACCTGCGCAGCATCTTCGAAGACCCGGACGGCCGCGACCCGGGCCGCACCCTCGAACTGCACCTCACCGGCCACATGGAGAAATTCGCGTGGTCGTTCAACGGCGTGAAATTCTCCGATGCCGAACCGCTGCGCCTCAAGTACGGCGAGCGCGTGCGCATCGTGCTGGTCAACGACACGATGATGACCCACCCCATCCACCTGCACGGCATGTGGAGCGACCTCGAAGACGAGAACGGCGAGTTCATGGTGCGCAAACACACCATCGACATGCCCCCCGGCTCCCGACGCAGCTATCGGGTGACCGCCGACGCACTCGGCCGCTGGGCCTATCACTGCCACCTCCTGTATCACATGGAAATGGGCATGTTCCGTGAAGTTCGCGTGGAAGAATGAGGCGCTACCCATGACCAGACTTACATCGATTTTTCTCGCCGTTTGCACAACGGGCCTGACGCTTTCTTCGGCGAGCGCCGCCACCGGCGACATGCAGAATATGGATCACAGCCAGATGCCGGGCATGGACCATGGCCAGATGCAAAGCATGGACGACGGCCAGATGCAGCCCGCCGCGCCCACTGAAAGCCGCACGCCGATCCCGCCGCTGACCGATGCCGACCGCGCCGCCGTGTTCGTCAGCCCCGGCGGCCATAACGTGCATGATTCCGCGCTCAATCACTACTTCCTCGCCGACAAACTCGAATGGCAGGACGCCGACGATGGCAGCGCACTGGCCTGGGATTTATCGGGCTGGATCGGCGGTGACATCGATCGCCTGTGGCTGCGATCCGAAGGCGAGCGCAGCAACGGCAAGACCGAAGACGCTGAAATCCAGGCGCTATGGGGCCACGCAATCTCGCCATGGTGGGATGTGGTGAGCGGCGTGCGTCAGGACTTCAAACCCGGCGCCCCACAAACCTGGGCCGCGTTCGGCGTGCAAGGCATGGCGCTGTACAACTTCGAAGCCGAAGCCACGGCGTTCATCGGCGAAGGCGGCCAGAGCGCGGTGCGGCTGGAAGGTGACTACGACATCCTGCTGACCAACCGGCTGATTGTGCAGCCGACCGCCGAGCTGAATGTCTACGGCAAAAACGATCCGCAGCGGGGCATTGGTTCCGGGCTCGCCAACACCGAAGCCGGGCTGCGGTTGCGCTATGAAATTCGTCGGGAAATCGCCCCGTACATCGGCGTGACCTGGAACCGCACCTACGGCAAAACCGCCGATTTCGCCAAAGACGATGGCGAGGATCGCAGTGAAGCACGCGTCGTTCTCGGCGTTCGGCTGTGGTTCTGATCGCACTCACATCACCATCAAAAAAAACCGCTTCGAGCGGTAAAGAGGCCTTGCATGCGCACAATGAAAACCACCGCTGTTGTCATCGGCTTGCTCATGAGCACACTGGCTCAGGCGCACCCGAAACTACTCTCATCCACCCCGACCGAAGGTGCGGATGGCGCGGCACCGAGCATGATCGAACTGCACTTTTCCGAAAGCCTCATGACTCAGTTTTCCGGCGCGAAACTGGTCATGACCGAAATGCCAGGCATGGCCCACTCCCCCATGCCGATGAAAGCCAAAGTCACCGGCGGCAGCGACCCGAAAACCATGCTCATCACCCCGCTCTCGCCGTTGCCCGCCGGCAGCTACAAAGTCGAATGGCGCGCGGTGTCTTCGGACACTCACCCGATCACCGGCAACGTTACGTTCAAAGTGAAGTGATTGATGAGCGACTGGGTCAGCATTGCACTGCGGTTTGGGTTGTATGTGGATTTGATGGTGCTGTTTGGTCTGGGTTTGTTCGGGCTCTACAGCCTTGCGGGCCGGGAACGGGTGTCCGGGGCGGTGCTGCCGTTTCGGTCGATCCTGCTGGTGAAGGCCGCGCTCGGAGTGCTGTTGTCCGTGGCGAGCATGCTGACGATGGTGAGTGCGATGAGCGGAGAATCGGACTTCACCGAGCTGCGACCGCATGTCCAGATGATGGTGTTCGAGACGGATTTCGGGTTGGCCTGGTCGGTGCGCATCACCGCGCTGGTTATCGCCGGTTTGGCGGTTACGCTCAATGACCGTGCGCCCGGATTCAGCCTGCTGATTGCGTCTTTTGCCGGCGCTATTGCCTTGGCCAGCCTGGCCTGGAGCGGTCATGGGGCGATGGATGAAGGCAGCCGTCGTTATTGGCATTTTGCGATGGATATTCTGCATCTGCTGGCGGCAGGCGCGTGGCTGGGTGCGCTGGTAGCGTTTGCGCTGATGGCGAAAATCAACGCACTGCAAACTGCGGAACGCATCAGGTTACTGGCTCGGGCTGTCGCTCGATTTGAATCGGTGGGCGCGGTGATCGTGGTCGTCATCACGGTCACGGGCGTGGTGAATTACCTGTTCATCGTCGGGCCGAAGCTTGATGACTTGTTGCTAAGTACCTATGGGATTTTGCTGTTTATCAAAGTGGGGTTGTTTGCCGGGATGCTGGTGCTCGCCGCGTTGAACCGGTTTCACCTTGGGCCGTTTCTGGAACGGTCGTTACGGGAGGGGAAATACGAAGTTGCCGCCAACGCGTTGCGACGCAGCATGGTTGTTGAGTTGGCGCTCGCGGTGTTGATTGTGGGGCTGGTGGCCTGGTTGGGAACGCTGAGTCCGGAAATGGAGGCCGCTGCGCAATAGCCAATCGGGCAGCAGAATCCGAAGTACTTATAACCATCGGCAGGAAAAATTAAGTACTCTCAGCCCCAATCCATCACGGAAGTCGGGTACACATGAAAACCAATAAATGCACAGTAATGCTCGGTAGCCTGCTCGCACTATCGTTTGGCGCCCAGGCCGAACAATCGCACCTGGACAGCGTCATCCAGCAAGGCCAACTGCGCGTGTGCACCACAGGCGATTACAAGCCCTACACGTTTAAAGCCGAGAACGGCGAATACTCGGGCATCGACATCGCCATGGCCCGCTCGCTGGCCGACAGCCTTGGCGTCAAGGTCGAGTGGGTACCGACCACCTGGAAAACCCTGATGCCCGACATGCTGGCGGGCAAATGCGACATCGGCATGGGCGGGATCTCGGTCACCCTGGAACGTCAGAAAAAAGCCTTCTTCAGCACCACGCTGGACGTCGACGGCAAAATCCCGTTGGTGCGCTGCGAAGATCAGGCGAAGTATCAGACCGTCGAGCAAATCAACCAGCCTTCGGTTCGCTTGGTCGAACCGGCCGGCGGCACCAACGAAGCTTTTGTTCACGCCTTCCTGCCCAAGGCGCAATTGAGCCTTCACGACAACGTGACCATCTTCCAGGAGCTGCTGGACAAGAAAGCTGACGTGATGATTACCGACACGTCGGAAGCCCTGTATCAGCAGAAACTCAAACCCGGATTGTGCGCAGTGAATCCGAGCCAGTTCATGCAATATGGGGAGAAGGCGTATCTGCTGCCGCGTGATGACATGACGTGGAAGTTGTATGTCGATCAGTGGTTGCACCTGGCCAAGGTGACTGGGAAGTATCAGAAGGTTTTGGGTGAGTGGATAGCGACGCCTGAGGCCAAATAGCCGTATTTCATGCAGCCGCCCTTCGGAGAATGCGCAACGGCAGAAATACCGCGCCGTTGCGTCACACCTTAATCGTCGTGCAACAAGCCGGAACTGTACTCGCCGAAGCTGCTACCGAGCGCGCTGCCATGGAAACTCAACTGACTGTGGTTATTGGTCGGGCCAGGGCCGAAACCGGCGGATGGCTGGAGGTCTTCTGAATAATTGCTATGAGTGCTCACACCTGAACAAGCGCTCAACAGCAAGACACCGCCGATCATCACGACTTTGAAGAGGTTCGAGATCATTTTTCAGTTCCCTATGGGCTGGAAGTGCCGGACATGGATTTATCCTAAGCCGCTGGGTCATCAAGCAGGGTGAAACCTCGCCAGGCGACAGCATTGGTTCAGGTTCCAGGGTTTCTTGATGTAAACAGGCGCTCTCAAATAACGGAGTGGGCAGCCTCCAGCATCGTTGTGCCGAAAGACGCACCTGGTTTGCAAACCGGTTATAGAAAGGACAGATCGATGACTTGCCCGACAATGATATCATTGTGCCTTCAGTGCAAAAACTTAAAACCGGCGCGCTGACTCACAGGGAATTCCATGAAAAAAATCTTGATTGGCGCGTGTCTGCTATCACTGGCTGGCTGCGCCAACTCGCCTGACGCCTACTTCGCGAATGCCGTTCCGGGCTGCAAGACGGCAACTGCCACGGTAAACAACCAGCCGATCACCACCCGCTTCTGCATAAGGGCAATTGCTTTCCAGCCATCGCAGTACAGGGTCAGCGTTAACGACCAAGCGGTCTTCACCGGTACAGACTACCAACGCGTAGCCTTTGAAAAAACCGTCAAGGAAGGTTCAGTCAGCGGTGGTTGCAACGAGCTGGTCATCGTTCAGGAAAGCCGCACCCAAAAACCTTTGCCGTTAAAAGAACTGCCTGCTGATTTGGTCGCGGGCTGCCGCATTACCGCCGATGCGTCGGGTAACTCTCAGGCCTTCAGCAAGGATGCGGCCTGCGACAAGGTGTTCTACACAGGACTGTTACCACTGCTGGGCCAGGTCGTGCCCGTCGAAGTGGCACGCCAGTGCACTGTCAAGTTGGGGCAGCAGACCGCCTTTGAGGAACGCTTTAATTTTTAACCATTAACCATGAGTGATTCCCCGCGCCGCGCCCCGATCAATGTGTCACCGGCCAGGCCGCGCATTGAAGCCGCGTATCTGTCGACAGGGGCCGCGCGGCGACACACATGGAACAATCCCTGTAGAATCGGCCAGTTCACCACCTTTGAAAGCTTTCCTGTGGCAAGGCCTTGAATGTCTGATCTATCCGCACACATACCGATGCTCCAGCAGTACTTCAAGCCGAGAAACCGGCACTCGAGCCACCGCGAGCATCACGAGCGAAATACATGAGTACTCAAGAACTCAGGAACGATATCCAGGGCTTGCGCTCGATTGCCGTTCTCAGCGTGATCATCTTCCACCTGAACAAATACTGGTTGCCCGGCGGCTTCATCGGCGTAGACATGTTCTTCGTGATCTCGGGCTTCCTGATCACCGGGATCATCCTGACCCGCAAGCGCCAGAATGAATTCTCACTGATCAGCTTCTACACCAGCCGGATCAAACGGATCGTGCCGGCCTACCTGGTGCTGATCATCATCGTGGCGCTGTGCGCGGCAATACTCTTCATTCCGAACGACTTCGACGCGTTCAGGGCCAGCGTGAAGTCGGCGCTCTACTTCAACAGCAACACCTTCTTCGCCAAGCAGCACGATTACTTCGGCCCGGCCGTCCATGAGCTGCCATTGCTGCACACTTGGTCGTTGGCGATCGAAATGCAGTTCTACCTGCTGCTGCCGGCCCTCCTGCTGTTGACCCCTCGGCGCTGGCTGGTGCCTTCGCTGCTGGTGCTGACGGCGGCATTGCTGGCCTGGTCAGAATTCCGCCTGCACGGCGAACATCAGCAACGGGTGTATTTCTCCCTGCTGGCGCGGATCCCGGAATTCCTGTTCGGCAGCCTTGCGGCGCTGGTCCCGCGCAAGGACGTCTCCACCGGCAAGGCCCATCTCATGGCTGCATTGGGCTTACTGCTGATCGCCGGCAGTTTCGCCTTCATCGCCGAAGGACGCACCTTCCCTGGCCTGATGGCCATACCGGCATGCCTGGGTACCGCCTTGCTGCTGCTGAGCCGGAACAGCCTGGTCAACCGCCTCCTCTCGCTCAAGCCGCTGGTGTTCATCGGCGCCCTGTCCTACTCGCTTTACCTCTGGCACTGGCCGATCCTGGCGGGCATTCGCTACCTGTCCGGAACTTATGAGCTGCCCCCCCTGGCTGCCGTGGCCTTCATCGTGCTGACGGGCGTGTCGGGCTATCTTTCCTATCGCTGGGTCGAGTCGCCCTTCCGGCGGCGCATGTCCACCCCCGCAGCTTACGGGCGCCTGGCCGGCATGCTGGGAGTGACGCTGCTGGCGGTGCTGGCGGCCACCACACTCAGCCGCAAGCTGGTGGAGCCGCTTCCCGACGCACTGACCCGCTACGGGATCGATGCCGAACTCTGCCACAGCCATATGATCGGCGACTGCATCCGAGGTGAACGCACCTCTCAACACACGCTGCTGATGCTTGGCGACAGCCATGCCGCGCAACTGAACTACTTCGCCGACGTGGTGGGCAATGCCACCCACGCGCAGATCAGGGTCATCTCCTCGAGCAACTGCGTGACCATTCCGGGTTTCGATGTGGAGCGCATTGCCGAATGGGGGCGCGCCGATTGTCGGGCGCAGATCGCGCAAGCCAGGAAGTACACGCCAACGGCCGACGCGATCATCCTTGCCGGCATGTGGCAATTCCATACGCCGAGCAGCGCATTCCTCACCCAGCTGGAGCAGTTCCTGAGCGAAACGTCGGCCCGCAACCAGCGGGTGCTGGTGCTGGCCCAAGTGCCAATGCTCGCGGCGAACCCCTTGCGCATCCAGCGTGCCAATCATTTCGGTCTAGACATGACAGTGTCGATGCACGCGGAGTGGGCGGGTGCCAACGAGAAGATCAAGGCGATCGTCGCGCGTCATGACAACGCCACCTTCCTCGACCTGTCGCGCACCCCGCTGTTCGCCCACGTGCCGATGCTGAACGGCACCCTGATCTATTCGGACGCGAATCACCTCAATGAGGTGGGCTCGAAGGCCTATGGCGAGGTGGCCGCACCGTACGTCCAGGCGTTTATCGATCGCCAACCGACCGCCACCGGCGCCACCGCAACCCTCGAACCCGCACATTGAAACCACGGCATGGCGCTGCCAGAGCAGCGCCTGGCCTCCGCCGGGCAATCATTGCGATCATCTGAATATCAACTCATTAAATTACTGACAATGCACAAAACCCAGTCGTTTACACCCAACAAAATTGGTCGAGATTTTGTAGTCGGCGACATCCACGGACACTTCAAGCTCTTAGCGTTTCTTTTAAAAAAATCCGGATTTAATAAAAACCTTGATCGAATTTTTTCCGTGGGCGACCTCATTGATAGAGGACCCGACTCCATCGACGTGATGGACTGGCTGCAGGAGCCATGGTTTCATGCTGTGAGAGGCAACCACGAACAGATGCTCATCGACTGTATTTCTGGCCATGGAGACATTGCCAGACATTCTCGCAATGGTGGTGCATGGCTTTATGAACTACCGCCTGTAGTCCAAAAAAAGCTCTCTAACGTATTGCAAAATCTCCCTCTAATAATTGAAGTTGAATTGTTGGATGGCCGAAAAATTGGGATTGTGCATGCTGAAACTCCACTCACACACAATAATCACACATGGCAGAACGCCAAAGACGCTATTACTGGTCGGCTTGGCGAGGCCTATCAGCGTCTAGCTTTAGAAAAAGCGCTGTATGCCAGAAATAAAATCGAAACCCGGGATGAAGTTTTAATCAAAGGCATAGACCAAATTTATGTCGGCCACTCAACAGTTGCCTCAGTTACCCGTTTGGGAAATGCGGTATACATCGACACCGGCTGCTCCTTTGATGACGGGGCATTAACCCTCATTGAACTAAACACCCAGACCAACATAAACGTTTCCATGCGCACGATGTAGCAAAACCAAAAAACACTACATATCCCCCCAAAACTCTCGCTCAAGTCGAGTGATACGAGCTTCCAGCTCCTGGATTTTCTGTTGCTCCAGAGTCAGCGCATCGCTCTGCGGAGTAACGCCTTTGCGTTCTTGTTGAACCTCGTCGCCCCACCGGTGTAGCGCCGACTCACCGACGCCGGTCAGTTCTTGGCAGGATGTGCTCAACAACGTATTCAATCAGTCTGCTCAGGCTTTGTTCGAACGTCTGGTTAGCCGTATCAATGACCAGATCAGGGGTCAGAGGCGGCTCGTATGGCGCGTCTATACCAGTGAAATCGCGAAGCTCTCTGGCCCTGGCCTTGCGATACAGGCCCTTGGGATCACGCATCTCGCAGGTTGCCAGGTCTGCCGCTATGTAGATCTCGTGGAAAGACGTGTTGCAGGCTGCAGCACGAGCACGAGCACGCCCCTCGCGATAAGGTGAAATAAACGCAGTGATGCAAACCATGCCCGCATCGGCAAAAAGCGCTGCCACCTCACTAACCCGGCGGATGTTCTCTGTTCTATCGTCTTCTGAAAAGCCGAGGTTGGCATTAAGTCCTTTGCGAACATTATCTCCGTCAAGTGTGTAGCACGCGTAACCAGCCCTCAGTAGATGCGCCTCCAAGGCCATTGCCAAACTCGACTTCCCGGAAGCCGAGAGGCCCGTCAACCAAAGTACGGCGCCTTGATGCCCCATGTAATGGGCGCGTTCAGTCTGGGTCACATGGTGGCTGACAGAAGTCAAATTAGGGTTATTGACTGGCGAATTCATAAAATAGTCTAGCGTCTCCCTGCGCATTGGTTAGTCCGTGCCGAGCAATTTACTCGGCATCGTTCCATTGTGATCAGTAGTCCTGGGCATTACTGTTATGACCCGTTCATTAGGCGATCACCCCCAACTTCCGCCAGGTATTTAGATAGATATTTACTCGGAAAGGAATGGTGCCCCAGGCCGCTCAAGCCGCCAATGATTTGCGTACGGCATTTTTCAAGAAGTACCGTTGATACCAAACGCTTGTCGACGCTAACCCCGACCGCCCGAAGCGACCGCTGGCTGCGCCGCATGGAGTTCGGATCATTTTCAAGGTAATACGATAAAAAACTGCGCTTTATCGAGTTTAAATGAGGCAGCAGGAATTGCTCTGGCTTGCCCTGTTGATCTGCTGAAAGTATTTTTACAATTCGATTCAGCACTCTCATAGCCTGAAGTTCATGGCTGGTTAGTGAGCGGTTGTGCTGAATACTCTCAGGAGAGCGAGGCCTCAGGGTAAAGCCTGCGTGCCCTTCAATCATGTCGTAAAAATGAGCGGGGTCGTCACGTAATAACTCTACGGGAACAACCAATACGTTCGATGCACCAAAATATGAAGAGTAAAGTTCGCACAGCCTGGTGTAATTCAGAAGCTCAAGCAACAGGGCACGCCACCGCTCGGCAAACACAAATGGGTTTTCAGAGGCGCCTTCCTTTACAGCCTGATTGTAATAGCTGTCCACAAATGACAATGGACTTCTTGTTACAATCAGTACTTTAGCTCCGGCTAATTCACGTTTCAGCGCCGCCGCCACCAGGTTTTGGTACGTTTGAATTTCGAGTTGCGTTACAGGTCTCGGAGCCCACCCGCAGAGCTCTTCACTGCTAACGAAAGCAGGGGCGCCAGCCAGAGGCTGGTGTGGGGCTATGCTCGATTCACCTGGCCCTCTCAGATAAGCTTTCAGAGAAGCGGCATGAACAATATTCTGCGCGTAATTGTGCCATTGCAGTACTTGCACGTCGCCCCGCTGCTGTGCCGCGGCTTGAATGTAAGTTGACGCGGCCTTGGGGAGCCCGATGTGAATAAGCTTCATTAAATATCCTGTCGAGGGGACGCTCGAAACCTATCGACGCCCCCATGAATAAATTTAGCTATCGGCAGAATTCTGCATGTTTGGGTTTCATCGCCGTAATCTTATCAAACGATCAAAGTTCGAGGTTCCAGCCAGGAAGACTATGGGTAACGTAAAGAATCAAGGCTCTGGGCTAATACAACCCAATCACTCTCACGCCCCCCGACCAGCCCTCCCTCCGAAAAGCCCGCACATGGCAGGCTATGGCAATTAGATCTAGGTCAGCTTCGAGGCCTGAACTTTGAGCAGTTCTCGCCTGGGAGCGATTAACTTTCTTTTCAGCCAAGCACGCAAATTCAAATGTTTATCCTCTAGAAGCCACGCGCAAAAAGCAGCAAACAGCGTACACAAGAAAACTGAAAGCCAAACATTAGAAACATTAGTTACGCTTATATAATTAGCAATCAACACACGAATCGGCTCATGCGTCAAATACATTGCATAAGATACAAAAGCCCCTTTTGCAGCCACCCACCTTACCGCCGAGGGGATACGAAGGTTCGTGCTGGCCAATAAAACAAGCATCAACCCTACACCTACTAAAATCATAAGCTGCAAGTCATACATATTCATATGACTAGCAAGCGAGAGCCTCTGAAACCTCCACAATACCCCAGCCACAACAGCAAAAAGCGGGATAACAACTTGCTTCCAGCTAATCTGTGGCGCGTAAAAATATATCGCAGCACAGGCTGCACCAAGAAACCACTCCCAAGCGACAGACTCCCAAACCGTAAAGTACCCAACAACGAGGATCGCCGGACCAGCTAGCAGTAACGCAAGCGCTCTTTCAAGTGTTGACATCGACTGCCAAAAAAAGGCAATGCCGAAGAAGACATATAGCCACCACTCAATAGCTATCGTCCAAAGAACACTGTTACCCCCATAAACTTTTATAGGCGGTATCCCTTCGATCATTCTGGAAAACGGCGTGTGCTGAAGCTGCAATACATGCCCAACAAAATCCCAAACCGTTGGAGGTACACGCCCCAACAAAACAATAAAAACCAGATATGAAATGATCATCGCAGGAACATATAAAACATATATTCTGCTAAACCGATCTATCATGTATTCGCCAAAACTATAATTAGCCTTACTCAAACACTGATAGGCAATAAGAAACCCTGAAAGCCAGAAAAAAACAACAACGGCCAAGCTTTGAAATGGCATTATCTGCCCAAACCAGCTTTTTGGGACAACATCTACAAATGTATGCCCCACCAGAACCGAAAATGCAGCCAACGCTCGTATTGCATTGAGGGTAACTGACTGACCACTGGTCAAATTTTTAATCACGAACGAGTCCCTTCTTTGCTGCACACCAACAAATATTGTATTTATTTTCGACTCTTTTCAAACGAAGAGACAAACGTTTCTCTGACACATTGTAAACATCAAAACCCATATTCTCTACTTGGTTTTCATTGAAAAATCGCCGACATTTTTTCCAATGGTGCCCCACCGCACGGCCACGCTATACACACTAGTTGCTCCAGACCCGAGATACCTAATCCTTGCTCAGCAGAACAACCCGTCCAAGACCGCCGACCTCCCTGCATTGCATTCCTCCGAGGCGCTCCAGCCGGACTGGATGAACACCTGCTCCACCGAGTCGACCGGGAACTCACAAACCCGTAGGCGCGTCATCGTTGGGCGACCTGCTTGCGGTCGAAGGCCTGGCTTTCCTGATAAACTGCTTTCCCGTCCCGATTGATCCGTATCTGCGCCATTTAGGCCGTCGAGTTGTACTTGCGCTTGCGTGATGTGATCGTGCCCATTTCCAGTTGGTACATTGCCGAATTCGGTTGATACATTGTAGCAACCGAGTTTGGAAAACAAGGAAAAATGGGTAAAAACCGCTGTATAAAAGATCAGTATCAATGAATTTCGAAAAACCTGAAGCGCCTGTAAACACTAGCCCTGCCCGTCCTGAGCCGTCTCGTCGCTTCAGTGTGGCGCCCATGATGGATTGGACTGACAGGCATTGCAGGTTCTTCCTGCGCCTGCTCTCCAGGCACGCCCTCCTCTACACCGAAATGGTCACCACCGGCGCGCTGCTCAACGGTGATCACGATCGTTTCCTGCGTCACAACGAAGCCGAACACCCCCTCGCCCTGCAACTCGGCGGCAGTGTTCCGCTGGACCTGGCTGCTTGCGCCCGCATGGCGCAGGAGCACGGTTATGACGAGGTGAACCTGAATGTCGGCTGCCCGAGTGATCGGGTGCAGAACAATATGATCGGCGCGGTGCTGATGGGGCATCCGCAGTTGGTGGCTGATTGTGTGAAGGCGATGCGCGATGCGGTGTCGATTCCGGTGACGGTGAAGCACCGGATCGGGATTAATGGGCGGGACAGTTACGAAGAGCTGTGTGATTTCGTCGGCACGGTTCGCGACGCCGGGTGCACGAGTTTTACGGTGCATGCGCGGATTGCGATTCTGGAGGGGTTGTCGCCGAAGGAGAACCGCGACATTCCGCCCCTGCGCTATGACGTGGCGGCGCGGTTGAAGGCGGATTTTCCGGAGCTGGAGATTATTCTCAACGGCGGGATCAAGACGCTGGAGGCTTGTCACGAGCATTTGCAGACCTTTGACGGTGTGATGCTCGGTCGTGAGGCATATCACAATCCTTATGTGATGGCTGAGGTGGATCAGCAACTGTTCGGCAGCACGGCACCGGTGATCACTCGGGCGCAAGCGCTGGCGCAGTTACGGCCTTATATAGCGGCGCATATTGATGCAGGCGGTTCGATGCACCACATCACCCGGCATGTGCTGGGGCTGGGCACCGGGTTTCCGGGGGCGCGCAAGTTTCGGCAATTGTTGTCGGTGGATATCCATAAGGCCAAGGAGCCTCTGGCGTTGCTGGATCAGGCGGCGGAGTTGCTTGAAGGGCGTTAACGGTCAACCGCGTTGAACCTGCGCCCGGATTTGGCATCGTATTTACGGACACCGCGCCCCGCCTTTCAAACATCCGTTTTCCAGATGTTGCCGCCGGGGCCTTCGATACGTACATGTGCCCTTGAGTGGCTGTCAGCGCTCGGGTAATGTCATTAGACCCATAGGACAGAGCACGCCCATGACTTCCAAGCTGGAACAACTCAAACAGATGACCACCGTGGTTGCCGACACCGGCGACTTCGAAGCGATCGCTCGCGTTAAACCGGTGGACGCTACCACCAACCCTTCCCTGTTGCTCAAAGCCGCGGCCATTCCCGGCTATGCCGAGTTGTTGAACGCTTGTGTCAGCGACTGCAAGGGCGATGTAGGCCTGGCCAGCGACCGTTTTGGCGTCGCGGTAGGGCAAGAGATCCTGAAAGTGATTCCGGGCCGTATTTCCACTGAAGTGGACGCGCGCCTGTCGTTCGACACTGACGCCGTATTGAAGCGTGCGCACCGTCTGATCGAGCTGTACGAAAAGGCCGGCATCGGCCGTGACCGCGTGTTGATCAAGATCGCCTCCACCTGGGAAGGTATCCGCGCTGCTGAAATCCTTGAAAAAGAAGGTATCCAGACCAACCTGACATTGCTGTTCTCGTTCGCCCAGGCGGCGGCGTGTGCCGATGCGGGTGTGTTCCTGATTTCGCCGTTCGTAGGCCGCATCTACGACTGGTACAAGAAGGCCAACGGCAACGACTACACCGGCGCGGATGATCCGGGCGTGCAGTCGGTGACGCGTATCTACAACTACTACAAGGCCAATGACTACAAGACCGTGGTCATGGGCGCGAGCTTCCGTAACCTGAATCAGATCGAGCAACTGGCCGGTTGCGACCGCCTGACCATCAGCCCGGACTTGATCGATAAACTGGCGGCGGACACTGGCAAGCTGGAGCGTAAATTGGCGCCAGGTCATACCGGTGAAGCGCGCTTGAGCCTGAATGAAGCGCAGTTCCGTTGGTTGTCCAACGAAGATGCGATGGCGACCGAGAAACTGGCAGAAGGGATTCGTCAGTTTGCCCGGGACCAGGAGAAGCTTGAGGCGCTGTTGCAGGCCAAGCTGTGATCTAGTTCAGCGCAATGCAAAAAGGGCGAACCTTGATGGGTTCGCCCTTTTTTGTGTGCGTTTGTTTGGTGCGGGTTTTGTGCTTGGGAATTTGGGGGATTTCAGGCCGCCATCGCCAGCAAGCTGGCTCCTACACGTGATCATTCAACTGTAGGAGCCGGCTTGCCGGCGATGGGGCCAAGTCCAGCCCCTACCCTTTCAAAGGATCAATGACGCTCCAGCGCATTCACCAGATCATGAAACGCTTCACGATTCGAATCATTCAGCCCCATGAGGATCTTGTGCGCTTCCAGCACTTTGATCCGCACCACTTCTTCCGACTGGTCCTGGTCAGGCAAGTCGGTCAGGCACTCAGGGCACGGGATCGGGCGGTCAACGATGTTGAACACCTGCTCGAAGCCCATGGACTGCAGCAGACGGGTGATGTCTTCGTGGGTGGTGACGACGGTCGGCAGCAGGCCGACTTTCTGCCGCGACAGGATCGACAGTTTGGCCAACAGGCCAAGGGTGGTGCTGTCGATGCTGCGGGTCTCGGTCAGGTCGATCACGATCGCGTTGAAGTTCAACGCCGTGAAGATCCGCTCAATAGTCGCATCCAACGCCGAACACAGGGTCAGGCGAACTTCACCGACGAACTTCAGGACGAAGGTGCCGTCCTGCTCGGCGAACTGGATTCTACCGGTACTCATTAAAGATTCCTGCTCAACACCAACAGGGCGATATCATCCGGCATCTCCCCTAGCGTGGCCAATCCAAAAACCTGCCGCAGCCCATCCAGGGTGCCGCCCGCTGCCTTGACCCGCTGGGGCAAAGCCGCTTCTTTTTCTTTGAGTGTAGGTTCTGGCAAAAGGTCCAGAATGCCATCGGACATCAGCGTCAGGCTGAACGTCGGCGGCAGCTCCAGCACGTGATCTTCGTAGGTGGCTTCATTGAAGAGGCCCACCGGCAGACCACGCCCTTCCAGATATCGAACACTGTCTGGCGTGTACAACACAGGCAACGGCAAATGACCACCGATGCTATAGGTCAACAAACCTGTCTCCTCGTCGATGACTCCACCGACCATTGTGACGTGTTTACCCAGCTTACAACTGATCAGGCCCCGGTTGATATGACCAAGGACCTCTGAAGGCTTGAATTCCGGCAATGTGCCGTTGCGCTTGGATTCGAACAGCAAGCGCGTAGTCATGAATTTCAGCAGCACAGTGACGAAGGCTGAAGAAGCGCCATGACCGGAAACGTCCGCCAGGTAGAACGCTACCCGACGCTCGTCGACCCGAAAGTAGTCGACGAAATCACCCGACAGATACAAAGACGGGATGATCTGGTGTGCAAACTGGAACTCGTCGATGGTCCAGGGGCTGACCGGCAGCATGTTCATCTGCACCTGGCGACCGGCATTCTGGTCTTCCTGGAGCAGGTTCAGGCTGGCTTCGAGCTCGCGGTTGGCCTTTTCCAGCTTCTCACGGTAGCGCTGGTTTTCCAGCAGCAGACGCGCGCGATCCAGGGCCCGACGCACAGAGTGCTCGAGCACGGCCAGATCTTCGAGAGGCTTGATCAGGTAATCCGCCGCGCCCAGGCGCAAGGCCTCGACCGCGTCGTTCATCACGCCGGCACCCGAAACCACAATCACTGGGGTTTGCGGTGACCGCTCGGTGACCTGGCGAATGAGTTCGAGTCCGCCCATCTGCGGCATGCGCAGATCGCAGATGACCAAGCCGGGCTTGTCTTGCTCGAATACCTGAAGACCCTGCTGGCCATTGCTGGCCTGCAAGACGCTGAAACCACTGTCTTCCAAATAGGCGGCGAGGCTCGCGCGCACTACTTCGTCATCATCGATTATCAGCAGCGTGGCACTGGTTTTTGGCATGTGGGCAAACGGCGCCAGAATTAGGTTGGCGTAGCAGGCTGGGCAATTGACCCCGCACACACTACTGGATTCGCTTTCTAGCCTCTCTGCTGCACCGCTTTCGGGCATCGACCCTACTGACAGGCACACCAGAGGTGCCCTTCTAAGGCGCAGACGGTACTCCCATCCGCGGGGCGTTTCAAGCTCACGCCGATGGTCGCTTGACGTCTTTACTTGTCAAATCACCGAGAGTTATAAGAACTGATAAAACCGTAACCCAATGGAAGGATGAAGCCCATGAGCCAAACCGAACGGGACTACAGCGAAAAGCGTGATTTCATCCGCATGCGAGTCGATGCCGATGTCGCGCTGATTCATGAAGGGGACGAAGTTGCAGCCGTCTGCATCGACCTTTCCAGCAGTGGCATGCAGGTTGAGGCACCGCGTCGGTTTAAGGTCGGCGACCGGCTCAGCGTGCGGATCGACTCCGATCATGCGGCACTCAAAGGGCTCGAAGCCGACACTGAAGTGGTCCGGGTTAAAGAACAGGACGGCGCCAGTCAGAAACTCGGCCTTACAATCTTGAAAATGAAATAACCCGGATCCAAAACCAAAAAAGGCGGCCATCAGGCCGCCTTCTTCGTTTTTACCGGTCTCAATCAAAAATCGTCTTCGACCTGACCGTCTTTGACTTTGAACTCGCGGTTCTGCAAGTACGCATTGCGGATGAAGGTGTACTTGTCGCCGCTGATCAGCTTCTCGGCCGACAGCAGGCTGGCGCGGGTGTCGACGATGTTCAGGGCGAAGATCGAGTTACGCACAGGTACGTCGTGGATGTACGGGTATGGGCCGGTGTAACCGTCGACAAACTTGGCAGGCGCATCACGCAGAGTGCTTGGGCCCAGCAACGGCAGCATCACGTACGGGCCGCTTCCTACACCCCAATAGCCCAACGTCTGACCGAAATCTTCGTCGCTGCGGTTCAGGCCCATCTTGGTGCCCACATCGAAGAAACCCAGCAGGCCGAAGGTGGTGTTGAAGATCAGGCGTGCGGTGTCGACGCCGGCAGCGGCCGGTTTGGCCTGCAAGATGTTGTTGGCAAGGTTGGTGACATCACCGACGTTGCGGAACATGTTGTGGATGCCGTCTTCGAGAAATTGCGGGGTCACGAACTGGTAGCCCTGCGCCAGAGGCTTCAGCGCATAGGTGTCGAGCACGTCGTTGAACTTGTAGATCGGACGGTTGATGCTTTCCCAAGGGTCCTCTTCCGTGGCTGCCTGGGCAGCGAACGGGGCCAGCAACACACTGGCGCATACACAAAACTGAGCTAGATGATTGCTCCAGCGCATAGAAAAACTCCTTGGTTTGTACTGGCACGGGCATCTTGGCCCGGGCATTAAGCTGGCTAGTATAAGACGGAAAAGCCGCTTTAGGCAGCATCGTGCGTGATGGCCTACGGATGATTCGCCATGACTGTGAGCGATTCACATCCATGTCACTCAACTGTCACTGGCGGCGCATAGCCTTGACGCTATTTCAGGGATGTTGACATGCCGCACGCCGAAACCTTGCCCCTCGCCGCCCCCAGCCTGACCGCCGTCCTGTTTGGCCTCAGCGGTTGCCTAGTGGACTTCGGCGCCCGCACGCGCCAGCACGGCGACCATTGCGCCGAGCATGCCGAAGTCACACCTGGCGCTCTGGACAGCCTGCACAGTTTGCAGCGCCAACAGATTCCCTGTGCCTGGCTCGACGAACTTCCCCCCGCATTGAGCCTCTCGCTGGCCGCCGCCCTGCCCGACTGGGTCAAGCCGTCGCAACACCCCGCAACAATCAATCCGTGGCCAGCACCGAACGCATGCTGGCAAGCCTTGATGGCGCTGAATGTCGGGCAACTGGATGGTTGCGTATTGGTCAGCGGCGAACCGCGATTGCTGCAATCGGGCCTGAATGCCGGGTTGTGGACAATCGGCCTGGCCTCCTGCGGCTCGCTCTGCGGGCTGGCGCCCAGCGAATGGCAAGCCTTGAGCCAAAAGGAACGCGAGCACCTGCGCGGCAAGGCCACCGTGCAATTGTTCAGCCTGGGCGTGCATTCGGTGATCGATCACCTCGGCGAACTCGACACCTGCCTGGCCGACATCAGCCTGCGTCGGCTCAAGGGTGAAAAGCCCTGATCGAGATCATGCAGGTTGCGCGCGAGTGGATTAATCTAAAGGTCAGCCATAGACCTTTGGCGCGCTGCCACGGTCTATGCCAGTGCCTATCGATAAAAGGAAGAACGCCATGCCTGCCCGCGAACTGCAACAACAGCTCAATGACCTGCGCGAGCAATTGGAACAGAATCCTCCGCTGACCGAAGCAGAGCGCGCCGACCTGCATGCGCTGATGCAACAGATCGAACTTGAGCTTGAGCTCGAAACCAAAACCCAGGACTCCAGCCTCGCCGATGGCGTAAACCTGGCCGTCGAACGCTTTGAACTTGAACACCCCGCCATTGCCGGCACCTTGCGCAACATTGTGCAATCTCTGGTCAGCATGGGGATCTGAACCCGCCAGATACAAAAAAGCCCCGCTAGTGATAGCGGGGCTTTTTATTACGTAGTCACACGCTGTGCTTTTGTAGGAGCCCGGCTTGCCGGCGATAGCGGTCTCAAAAACGCCATCGCCGGCAAGCCGGGCTCCTACAGATGTTACTGGCGGACCAGGCGATGGTTCGGCAGTTGCACGTCTTCAGTGCTGCGATACGGGTTGATGTCCAACCCGCCGCGACGCACATACCGCGCGTACACCGTCAATTTCTCCGGTTTCAGCAAGCGTTGCAGGTCGAGGAAAATCCGCTCCACACACTGCTCATGGAAGTCCGAGTGCTGACGGAAGCTCACGATGTACTCCAGCAGACTCGCGTGATCCAGCGCCGCGCCACGGTATTCCACCACCACGCTGCCCCAGTCCGGCTGACTGGTCACCGGGCAGTTGGATTTGAGCAAATGACTGTGCACGCTCTCCTCGACGATGCGCGAATCATCACAACGCAGCAGCTCCGGACGCGGATGCTCATAGTTGCTGACACTGATGTCCAGGTCATCGATGCACACACCCGGCAACGCCACGACGCCTTCGGCTTCAACGTCATTCAGGCGGCGAACCCGCACGCCGACCGGCTTGCCTGCCGCAGCGGACAGGTCGTTCACCAGCGTCGCTTCAAGGCTTGCGATATCGGCAAACGGTGTCTGATTCAGCGAGTTCAGATACAACTTGAACGACTTGGATTCGATGATGTTCGGCGAATCCGCCGGGATGCAGAATTCGCCGATCGCCACCACGGGTTTACCGGACGGCAACAGCCACGACAGCTCGAAGCAGTTCCAGAAATCCACGCCTTTATACGGCAGGGTTTCAGCCGTCAGCCCCAGCTCCGCCCATTTCGCGGTGCGCGGGATCGGGAACAGCAAGGACGGCGTGTAAGTGGCGATGTATTCGCTGGATTTACCCAGCGGCGAGTGTTCGGCTGCGGGATGCATGGCGGAAACCTGACTGAAGAATCAGCGGATTCTACCAGCCTTTGCTCGCGCCTTAGAGTGCTTACTGACTGACTGTCAGTTTACCGACCATGCCAGCCTGATAGTGACCTGGAATATTGCAGGCAAATTCCAGGTTGGTGGCCTTGGTGAAGGTCCAGGTCAGTTCGGCGGTTTTGCCCGGCTCGACCAGCACGCTATTGGGGTCATTGTGCTTCATACCATGATCCATTCCCGCCATCGCGCCGTGGTCCATTTCCTTCATCCCTGTAGGCGTAAGCATGCCGCTCTGCTGCATCTTCATCATTTCCTGCTGATGTTTTGCATGCATCGCCGCGTCACCGAGGTTGAATTCGTGCAGCAACTGGCCTTTATTCACCAGCACAAAGCGAACTGTCTCACCGGCCTTGATATCGATGGTCTTTGGGGTGAACGACATGTCGCCCATCACCACTTCAACGCTGCGGGTAGCCTTGGCAGCCGGGGCCGGTTGCCCGAAGTCGTAGGTGTGCGCCGGCGATGCCCACACCGGCGAACTCAGCACCAGCAGGCACGCAGCCAGCACCAGGGGTTTGCGCAAAAACATAGTCGTACTCCAACAAGATAAAGTTCAGCCTGTGGAAAACACTAAACTGCTGCCACTGCCCGTAACCTGACAGCCAGATTACAACTTTGTCAGGTTGGCCTGCACAACCGCTGCCCACGGTATAAAGCGTTCGTTCCATTTGCCTCGAGTCGCCCATGAAACTGCTGATCGTCGAAGACCAACCGAAAACCGGCCATTACCTGCGTCAGGGCCTGACCGAAGCCGGGTTCAACACCGAACTGGTGGCCGACGGCGACACTGGCCAGCAATTGGCATTGAGCGGTGACTACGCGCTGTTGATCCTCGATGTGATGTTGCCCGGTCGCGACGGCTGGCAAATCCTCCAGGCAGTGCGCAGCGCAGGCCTCGACACGCCAGTCCTGTTTCTGACCGCGCGAGACGCGGTGGAAGACAGGGTTCACGGCCTCGAACTGGGCGCCGACGATTATCTGGTCAAGCCGTTCGCCTTCTCCGAACTGCTGGCCCGGGTTCGCAGCCTGTTGCGTCGCGGCAGCACCACGCCGCAGGAAACCAGCCTGCAACTGGCCGATTTGCGCCTGGACCTGATCCGCCGTCGCGTCGAACGCAGTGGCCAACGCATCGACCTGACCGCCAAGGAGTTCGCCCTGCTGGAAATGCTCCTGCGCCGTCAGGGCGAAGTGCTGCCCAAATCGCTGATCGCTTCCCAGGTCTGGGACATGAATTTCGACAGCGACACCAATGTCATCGAAGTCGCCATCCGCCGTTTGCGCCTGAAAATCGACGACGAGTTCCCGAACAAGTTGATCCATACCGTGCGCGGCATGGGTTACGTCCTCGAAGAGCGCTCGGCCTGATGCGCCGACTTTCATTGAGCAGCCGTCTGGCGCTGCTGTTTGCAGCTTGCACCGCCGTGGTTTCGTTGTTCGCGGGCGTGTTGTTCAGTCGAGCCAGCGAGGCGCACTTCGTTGAACTGGACCAGCAATTGCTGGACGGCAAGCTCATTGGTTTGCGCCGGGCGCTTCACGATCTTCAGTCCAGTGAAAGCGAAGTCAGACTGGCAGATGAATTGAACCGTCAGGCTGATTTGTCCCTGCGCATTTCCGGCAGCGACGGCAAGCGCTGGTACGACAGCGCCGCGAGCCTGCCCGATAAACTTCCGCAGAGGCCGGGTTTGTCGACCATGAACGACAACGGCACCGACTACCGCGTCCTCAATGCGCCGTTGTTTGTCGACAAGCCTGACTCCCCGCAATTGACCCTGCTGTTGGACATCACCCACCACCAGCACTTTCTGCAGCGCATGCAGCACTTGATCTGGCTGACCGTCGGCTTGTCGGCCCTGGCCACTGCACTGCTGGGAGCCTGGGCGGCCCGCAGCGGGTTGCGTCCGTTACGGCGCATGAGTGCAATCGCCAGTGGCGTTTCCGCGCAGTCGCTGAATGCCCGACTGCCCGAAGAAAACATGCCCCCCGAACTTGCGGAAATGGCCCACAACTTCAACGCCATGCTCGGACGCCTCGACGACTCTTTTCAGCGGCTCTCGGCGTTTTCTGCCGACATCGCCCATGAACTGCGCACCCCCCTGTCAAATTTGCTGACCCACACCCAGGTCACTCTCACCCGCCCTCGCCCCCTTGAGGATTACCGCGAAGCACTGCACAGCAACCTCGAAGAGCTGCAATGGATGGCGCAACTGGTCAACGACATGTTGTACCTGGCCAAGGCTGATCACGGGTTGCTGATGCCTAAACGTGAACCCCTGGAATTGGCGGAAGAAGCGGATGTGTTGCTGGAGTTTTTTGCGCCATTGGCCGAAGACGCCCAGGTGACGTTGAGCCGCGAAGGCAACGCGCGCCTGGAGGGAGACCGGAGCATGTTGCGTCGGGCACTTTCGAATTTGCTGGATAACGCGCTGCGATTCACGCCGGCCGAGGGTGAGGTTCGGGTGCGGATTATCGAGCGGCCAGAAGGTTTGCGCCTGACCGTTGAGAACAGTGGCGAAGGCATTGACGGGGCATTACTGCCGCGTTTGTTTGATCGCTTCTACCGCGCAGATCCGGCGCGTCTGGAAGGCAGCAGTGAACATGCGGGATTGGGTTTGGCGATTACCCAGTCGATCATTCGGGCCCATGGCGGGCAGATTCGTTGCGAATCGGAGAATGGGTGGACGCGGTTTGTGATTGAGTTGCCGAAGGGGGATTGAGGCTAGCAGGTCCGGCGCCTTCGCGGGCAAGCCTCGCTCCTACAGGTTTTGTATCGACGCAATAAAACCTGTAGGAGCGAGCGGTGCGGCGACCCGACTTGCCCGCGAAAGCGGTGTAACGGCTTACGAATACCGCAACGCGTGAGCCGGCTCGATCTTCGCCGCCCGCCACGCCGGGTAAACCGTGGCGAGGAAGCTCAACACAAACCCGGCCGAGCAAATCAACAGCACATCCCCGCCCTGCAATTCCGAAGGCAGGTTGCTGACGAAATACACGTCAGAACTGAAGATGTGCTGCCCACTGACCCGCTCCACCCAGCCCACCAGCTCACTGACGTTCAGCGCGGCAATCACGCCGAGCACGCCACCGATCAAGGTGCCGACCACGCCAATCACCGTGCCCTGGACCATGAAGATCGCCATGATCTGCCGTGGCGTGGCACCGATTGTACGCAGGATCGCGATGTCCGCGCCCTTGTCGTTCACCACCATGATCAAGGTCGCGATGATGTTGAACGCTGCCACCGCAACGATCATCAGCAACAGCAGGCCGATCATGGTTTTTTCCATCTTCATCGCGCTGAACAGGCTGCCCTGGGTGTGAGTCCAGTCGTCAGCCTTGTACGCCGTGCCCAAGCCGCCAGCGATATCGCTGGAGACCTTCGGCGCAGCGTACAAATCCTTCACCGCCAGACGCACGCTCTGCACCTGATTCGGTTCCCAATGCTGCATCTGCGCGGCATCTGCAACGTGGATCAGCGCCATCGAGCCGTCCAGCTCTGCGCCGACCTTGAACACGCCCACCACGTTAAGACGCTGCATGCGCGGGGTGATTCCGCCCGGTGCGGTGCTGACTTCCGGCACGATCAGGGTGATCTTGTCGCCGACATTCAAGCGGAAACGTCGCGCCGTGATCTCACCGATCACCACACCGAACTCGCCCGGCTTCAAGGCATCGAGACGCCCCTGGACGATGTGCTGGGCAACGATCGAGACCTTGCCTTCCAGCGCCGGGTCGACACCACTGACCTGGATCGGCTGCATCGTGCCTTTATAGGAAAGCATGCCTTCCATCTCGGTGAACGGCACAGCGGCGGTCACTTCCGGGTTTTTCATCGCGGCGTCGGCCACCGGCTGCCAATCGTCGATCGGGTTCACGCCGACGATGGTCGCGTGAGGCACCATGCCGAGGATGCGCGAGCTCATTTCGCGCTGGAAGCCGTTCATGACCGACAACACCACGATCATCGCCAGCACACCGAGGGCGAGGCCGATCATCGAGGTCATCGAGATGAACGAAACAAAGCGATTGCGGCGCTTGGCGCGGGTATAGCGCGTGCCGATAAAGATCGATAACGGTCTGAACATTCGCTGGGGCACCGTATAAAAACAAAAAGACCCGACGTCTTTTCAGACATCGGGTTTCGGCCAATCAGATAGGCGTCAGGCAACCTTCCTGCAAATGCAGGACGCGATCCATCTGGCGAGCCAGGTTCATGTCGTGAGTCACCACCAGGAACGCCGTGCGCATCGAGGTGCTGAGTTCCAGCATCAAATCCTGAATGCCTTGGGCGGTGTGGGAGTCGAGGTTACCGGTCGGCTCGTCGAGCATCACCAGCCCTGGCTTGTTCACCAGCGCGCGGGCGATGGCCACGCGTTGACGTTCGCCACCGGACAATTCCGCCGGTTTGTGCTCCAGGCGATGGCCCAGCCCTACCCGCTCCAGCAACGCCGTCGCACGCTGACGCGCTTCCGGGATCGCGGTCTTGCCGATCAGCAGCGGCATGCAGACGTTTTCCAGCGCGGTGAATTCCGGCAGCAAATGGTGGAACTGGTAAACGAAACCCAGCGACCGATTGCGCAACAGGCCGCGATTCTTCTCGCTGAGTGCCGACAGCTCTTCGCCGTCGAGCCAGACACTGCCCTTGGTCGGCGTATCGAGACCGCCCAGCAGGTTGAGCAAAGTACTTTTGCCCGAACCCGAGGTGCCGACAATCGCCACGCGCTCACCCGGATGCAGCTCCAGTTGCAGACCGGCCAACACTTCTACCGATTCCGGGCCTTCCTCGTAGGATTTGCCCAGGTTGCGGCAGCTCAAGATTGCTTTATCACTCATGCCCGACTCACTCATAACGTAGCGCCTCCGCAGGCTGGGTGCGCGCGGCACGCCAGGCTGGATACAGGGTGGCGAGGAAACTCAGGACCAACGCGGCGGCGCAGACCATCAACACATCCTGGCTCTGCACTTGCGACGGCAGGTAATCGATGAAGTACACGTCGGCGTTGAGGAACTTGTGTCCGATCAGGCCTTCGAGCACCGAGATCGCGGCGCTGACGTTCAGCGCGGCGAAGATCCCGACCACGGCGCCGATCAGCGTACCGACCACACCGATGACCGTGCCCTGCACCATGAAGATCGCCATGATCGAACCCGGCGTGGCGCCGAGGGTACGCAAAATCGCAATGTCGCCCTTCTTGTCGTTCACCACCATCACCAGCGTGGAAATGATGTTGAACGCGGCCACGGCAACGATCAGCAGCAACAGCAGACCGATCATGGCTTTTTCCATGCGGATCGCCTGATACAGATTGCCGTGGGTGCGGGTCCAGTCACGGGCGTAGAAATGGTCTTCTCCGAGCTGCTGGGCGATGTTCCACGCGGTGCGTGGCGCCTGGAACAGGTCGTCGAACTTCAGGCGGATGCCCTGCACCTGATCCGACTTCCAGCGGTGCAGCTTCGCCAGATCCTGCAGGTTGGTGACGCCCAGGTAACCGTCGATTTCACCGGCGCCGACATGGAAGATGCCGACCACGGTAAAGCGTTTCATGCGCGGGAACATGCCGGCCGGGGTCACGGTGACTTCCGGCGCAACGAAGGTCAGCTTGTCGCCGATGGCCGCGCCGAGCTTGGCGGCCGCCTTGTCGCCGATGACGATGCCGAAACTGCCGGGCGCGAGGTCGTCGAGTTTGCCCTGCAGCATGAACTTGTCAATGATCGACACCTGGCGTTCCAGCGCCGGGTCGATGGCATTGAGCAGCACCTTGGAGACCTTGCCGTTGTTGGTCAGCAAACCCTGCATCTGGGTAAACGGCGCCACGGCCGTCACTTGCGGGTTCTGCTTGACCTTGGCGGCGAGGCCCTGCCAGTCGCTGATCGGCTCACCGGACTCGATGGTCGCGTGGGGCACCATGCCCAACACGCGCGTGCGCATCTCATGATCGAAGCCGTTCATGACCGACAGCACGACAATCATCACGATCACGCCGAGGGCAAGACCGATGATCGAAGTCAGGGAAATGAACGACACAAAATGATTGCGACGCTTTGCACGGGTATAACGCGTGCCAATAAATACGAAGAGAGGTCTGAACATGTCGGGGCTTGTTCGGAGGGAAAAGGAACGTCCTTGTGGCGGGGGTCGATAACCAGCTTTACACTCAGACCACCGCCGCTACCATGGGTTCGCCATGTCGACATTAGATGAAGAAGATCGCCGCGAATACTACCGTATCGAGGACACGATCGCACTGGAAATTCGGCCCCTGTCCGCTCCCGAAGCCGCAGGCCAGGAAGTGTTGCAGGATGCTTCCCCACTCTTCAACCTGCTCAGCGAATTGCACCTGAGCGAATTCGAGTCGCAACACCTGCTGCGCCAGATCAGTGAACGCGACCGCAACCTCGCGGCGTTCCTGAAATCCCAGAACAAACGCATCGATCTGCTCAGCCAGGTGATCGCCATAACCGTGCTCGGACAGATTGGCGAGCCGCAGCCAGTGATCATCTCGGAAGGCGGCATCGACTTCCAGTATCCGACCGCTATCGCTGAAGGCACTCACTTGTCGGTGAAACTGGTGCTGATGCCACAAGCCCTCGGCCTGCTGCTTCGGGCGCGCGTCACCCATTGCGACCGCAAGGGCGGTGGCTTCGACATCGGTACCGAGTTCGAACGCCCGACCGATGCCCAACGCCAACTGCTGGCCCGTTACATTCTGCAAAAGCAGGCCCAGGAACGACGCCTGGCCCGCGAAAACGAATCAGGCAATTAATTTAAGGAAGAACCGTGACCCTCATCTACGGCCATCGCGGCGCCAAGGGCGAAGCACCGGAAAACACGCTGAACAGCTTTCAGCAATGCCTCAAGCACGGCGTGCGCCGCTGCGAACTGGACCTGCACCTGTCCATGGACGGCGAGCTGATGGTCATCCACGACCCGACGCTCAAGCGCACTACCGACCGACGCGGCAAGGTGGTCGAGCACACGGCCGCCGAGCTGGTGACCTACGACGCGCGCAAGGGCGGACCGGGCTGGATCAAGCCGTGCCCGATTCCCACGCTGGAAGAGCTGTTCGAGAAATGCGATTTCGAACACTGGCAGCTGGAAGTCAAAAGCGCTTCACGCACTCGCGCCGCGACCACCGTCCTGGCGATTCGTGAAATGGCTGTACGTCATGGCCTGCTCGACAAGGTGACCATCACTTCAAGCTCGCGCGAAGTACTGAAAGCCGCGCTGGACCTGGTGCCGGACGTGTCCCGCGGATTAGTGGCCGAGTACGCCTGGCTCGACCCGTTGAAGGTCGCAGCAAGCTATGGCTGTGAGATTCTGGCGCTGAACTGGACCCTGTGTACGCCGGAGCGCCTGGAGAAGGCACAGCGACAGGGGTTGCATGTGTCGGTGTGGACAGTCAACGAGCCCGCGCTGATGCGCAGACTCGCCGACTTCGGCGTTGACAGCCTGATTACAGACTTTCCCGGTTTGGCCACCGCCACGCTCGAGAATTGCTGAAATCGGTCTCCCCGGCCGGCTCAGGCCACCGGCCGGAGCCGCTCAAAAAAGCCGGTTGAGGCCATCGTACGCCGCTACCCGATAGGCTTCGGCCATGGTCGGGTAGTTGAACGTGGTGTTGACGAAGTACTTCAGCGTATTCAGTTCGCCCGGCTGGTTCATGATCGCCTGACCGATGTGCACGATCTCCGACGCCTGATAACCGAAGCAGTGCACGCCCAGCACTTCCAGCGTTTCGCGGTGGAACAGGATCTTCAGCATGCCCTGAGGCTCGCCGGCGATCTGCGCACGCGCCATGCCCTTGAAGAACGCCTTGCCCACTTCGTACGGCACTTTGGCCTGAGTCAGCTCCTGCTCGTTCTTGCCGATCGAGCTGATCTCCGGAATGGTGTAGATGCCGGTCGGTACGTCGTTGACGAAGCGCCAGCTGCCGTTGTCGACGATGCTGCCAGCGGCCGAACGGCCCTGGTCGTGTGCGGCACTGGCCAGGCTCGGCCAGCCGATCACGTCACCGGCGCCGTAAATGTTCGGCACGCAGGTGCGGTAGGCTTCGTCGACTTCGATCTGGCCACGGCTGTTGACCTTGACGCCGATGTTTTCCAGCCCCAACTGATCGGTGTTGCCGGTACGACCGTTGCACCAGAGCAAGGCGTCGGCCTTGATCTTCTTGCCGGACTTGAGGTGCAGGATCACGCCGTTGTCCACGCCTTCGACGCGGTCGTAGTCTTCGTTGTGGCGAACCGTGATGTTGTTGTTGCTGAAGTGGTAGCTCAGCGCCTGGGAGATTTCCGAGTCGAGGAAGCTCAACAACTGACCGCGGTTGTCCACCAGCTCAACCAGTACGCCCAGACCACTGAAGATCGACGCGTATTCGCAACCGATCACGCCGGCACCGTAAACGATGAGCTTGCGCGGGGTGTGGCCGAGGCTGAGGATGGTGTCGCTATCGTAGATACGCGGGTGATGGAAATCGATGTCCGCCGGGCGATAAGGACGCGAGCCGGTGGCGATGATGATGTGCTTGGCCACCAGTTTTTCAACTACACCGTTGGCGCAGACCACTTCGATGGTTTGCTCGTCGGCGAAGCTGCCGGTGCCGAAGAACACGTCGACGCGGTTACGGGCGTAGTAGCCGGTGCGCGAAGCGACTTGTTTGGAAATGACTTTCTCGGCGCTTTTCAGCACGTCCGGGAACGAGAACCAGCGCGGCTCACCAATGGCCCGGAACATCGGGTTGGTGTTGAACTGCATGATCTGCCGGACGGAGTGACGCAGTGCCTTGGACGGGATGGTGCCCAGGTGGGTGCAGTTGCCGCCAACCTGGCGACGACTATCGACCATCGCCACCTTGCGCCCTGCTTTGGCGGCGTTCATTGCCGCGCCTTCTCCCGCCGGGCCGGAACCCAGCACCACCACGTCGTAGTTGTAGACAGCCATGCATACTCCTCAGAACAGGCCGCGGCGCTCTCGGCACCTGCGGCTAAATCACGCCGATCTGCGGCGTGAAGGAACAATTTGGGGCCAGTGCAGAACCCGGACACAGTCTATAGAAGCGTCAACGCCGCGCACATTAACCCTTGGTCGCGTCGTAGGCTACTTTTGCCTGCACTACAACGCCAGTTTTCAATGCGCGAATCACCGTAATCATTCAGTTTTGCCGCCACTGAGACGCTCAAAAGCCTGATTGGTACGTATGACGAAACCTGTATCGGCACGAATCACAAAGAATGCACCTATGTTGTGGGTTTCGGCATAGTCCCAACCCCGTTCAGGACCGAGAATCAGCAACAGCGTCGATAGGCCATCGGCCATCAACGCTGAAGGATGAATGACCGTGACTGACGCCAGCGTGTGTGAGACCGGCGTACCGGTGTGAGCATCGAAGGTGTGGGAATAACGCCGACCGTCCTGCAGAAAATAGTTGCGATAGTCGCCGGAAGTGGACACGCCATAGCCGTCGACCGCGATGATGCGCTCTGCAACCTGCTGATCGTCTCGGGGTTGTTCAAGCGCGATGCGCCACGGCGAGCCATCAAGTTTCTTGCCGGCAGCCTTGAGTTCGCCGGTGGCTTCGGCGAGGTAGTTGTGGATGCCCATCGCGTCGAGCTTTGCGGCAATCGTATCGACGGCGTAGCCGGCGGCGATGCTGTTGAAGTCGACTTCGACGGCAGCGTCCTTGCACAACTGATCGCCTTCTATGCGCAGATGCTGATAACCGACTCGCTGCCGCACCTCGGCAAGCGCTTGGGCATTGGGCACTTTTTCTTCACGCGCCCGGGGGCCGAATCCCCAGAGATTGAGCAGTGGCTCCACGGTCAGGTCGTAGGATCCTTCGCTTTGCTCTGACAGTTGTTCACCAACGCGGATCAATTTGAGGATGGGCGCGGGCATTTTCTGACAGCGATTGGCGGGCAGATCGTTGAAGCGTTCGATGTCCGAATCGCTGCGATAGGTAGACATTTGCTTGTCGACCTCGGCGAGGATCTTCTCCACCTCGCTGCGCACCTGTGCGGGCGCGGGCAGATTGGCGTGGCGCACGTATTTGATTGAATAAGTGCTGCCCATAGTCGGGCCGCCGACGCTCTCCATGGAGTCGCCATTGCCGCAGCCAGCCAAAACACCAGCCAGCATCACAACCACCTTCCAACGTCCAGTTAACAAATCTTCATCTCCCGGCAAAAGCGCGCCAGCCATTATGGGACACACGCGAAACGCTTTCTTACAAGATTTAAAAAGTGAGTATCCAGACATGTCCTCCACGACCGGCAAAGGCAAAGCGATTTTTCGCGTTGTCAGCGGCAACTTTCTCGAAATGTTCGACTTCATGGTCTACGGCTTTTACGCCACAGCCATCGCCAAAACCTTCTTCCCCGCTGACAGCGCTTTCGCTTCCCTGATGCTGTCGCTGGCCACTTTCGGTGCCGGCTTCCTGATGCGCCCGCTGGGGGCGATTTTCCTCGGTGCCTACATCGACCGTCATGGCCGCCGCAAAGGCTTGATCATCACCCTCGCGATGATGGCGGCCGGTACGGTGTTGATTGCCTGCGTGCCGGGTTACGCCACGCTGGGCGTGGCCGCGCCGCTGATCGTGCTGTTCGGCCGACTGCTGCAAGGCTTCTCTGCCGGCGTGGAACTGGGCGGTGTGTCGGTGTATCTCGCGGAGATTTCCACACCGGGGCGCAAAGGGTTCTTCGTCAGTTGGCAGTCTGCCAGTCAGCAAGCGGCGGTGGTGTTTGCCGGCCTGCTGGGGGTGGGTTTGAACCACTGGCTCAGCCCGGAAGAAATGGGTGAATGGGGGTGGCGTGTGCCGTTCCTGATCGGCTGCATGATCGTGCCGGTGATCTTCGTGATTCGCCGTTCGCTGGAAGAAACGCCTGAGTTCCAGGCACGAAAACACCGCCCTACCCTGCGGGAAATCGTCCACTCGATCGGTCAGAACTTTGGCATTGTCATCGCCGGCATGGCGTTGGTGGTGATGACCACGGTGTCGTTCTACCTGATCACCGCCTACACCCCGACCTTCGGCAAGGCCGAACTGCACCTGTCGGATCTGGATGCGCTGCTGGTGACGGTCTGTATCGGCCTGTCGAACTTTTTCTGGCTGCCGGTGATGGGTGCTGTGTCCGACAGGATCGGGCGAAAACCCCTGCTTCTCGCAGCGACCATTCTGGCGATTCTCACCGCTTACCCAGCCCTGTCGTGGCTGGTGGCGAACCCGAGCTTCAGCCATTTGCTGATCGTCGAGTTGTGGTTGTCGTTCCTGTATGGCTCGTACAACGGCGCCATGGTCGTGGCGCTGACCGAGATCATGCCGGTGGAAGTTCGTACGACCGGTTTCTCTCTGGCCTACAGCCTGGCGACGGCAACCTTCGGCGGGTTTACGCCGGCCGCCTGTACGTACCTGATTCATGTGCTGGATAACAAGGCTGCGCCGGGGATCTGGCTCAGCGGCGCGGCAGTGCTGGGGTTGATTGCGACACTGGTGTTGTTCCGTGGTAACCGGCATGAGTTGCGGACGGCGCAGGCGGCGGTGGTTGGCGGCGCCTGACAGACCGCCATCGCTAGCAGGCTAGCTCCCACATTGGATCTGTGTCGCTCACAAGCCCCCTGTGGGAGCTAGCCTGCTAGCGATGAGGCCCGACCTGGCGACACGGCTCAAAAGCCTGCACAAACAAAAACGCCCCGACCAAAGTCGGGGCGTTTTCATGTGCAGCTAAGGCTTAGCGCGGGAATGCTGGCGGGTTTACACCGGCCATGTCTTCCATCACGCGAACCACCTGGCAGCTGTAACCGAATTCGTTGTCGTACCAAACGTACAGAACAACGCGGTTGTCTTGGGTGATGGTTGCTTCAGCGTCCACAACGCCTGCGTGGCGCGAGCCAACGAAGTCGGTGGAAACCACTTCCTGCGAATTGACGAAGTCGATTTGCTTGTGCAGATCGGAGTGCAGCGCCATGTAGCGCAGGTACTCGTTCATCTCTTCGCGGGTAGCGGCTTTCTCAAGGTTCAGGTTGAGAATGGCCATCGACACGTTTGGCGTCGGAACACGGATCGCGTTACCGGTCAGCTTGCCGGCCAGCTCAGGCAATGCCTTGGCAGCAGCGGTGGCAGCACCGGTCTCGGTGATCACCATGTTCAACGCGGCGCTACGGCCACGGCGATCGCCCTTGTGGAAGTTGTCGATCAGGTTCTGGTCGTTGGTGTACGAGTGAACCGTTTCAACGTGACCGTTGACGATGCCGAACTTGTCGTTGACAGCCTTCAGCACCGGCACGATGGCATTGGTGGTGCAGGAAGCAGCCGAAACGATCTTGTCGTCAGCGGTGATTTCGCCATGGTTGATGCCGTGAACGATGTTCTTCAGCTTGCCTTTGCCAGGCGCGGTCAGAACAACACGGTCGATACCCGGGCAGGCCAAGTGCTGGCCCAGGCCATCGGCGTCACGCCATACACCGGTGTTGTCCACCAGCAGCGCGTCTTTGATGCCGTACTGGGTGTAATCCACTTCAGTCGGGTTCTTCGCGTAGATAACCTGGATCAGGTTGCCGTTGGCGGTGATGGTGTTGTTTTCTTCATCGATGGTGATGGTGCCGTTGAACGAACCATGTACCGAATCGCGGCGCAGCAGGCTGGCGCGCTTGGTCAGGTCGTTCTCGGCGCCCTTGCGCACCACGATGGCACGCAGACGCAGGCCGTCGCCGCCACCGGTTTTTTCGATCAGGATGCGCGCCAGCAGACGGCCGATACGACCGAAGCCGTACAGGACAACGTCGGTGCCTTTGCGAGCGGAGGCGTTTTGCTGGCCAACCACTTCAGCCATTTCTTCACGGACGAACTGCTCGGCAGTACGGCCATTGCCTTCGACGCGGAATTTGTACGCCAACTTGCCCAAATCTACCGAAGCAGCGCCGAGCTTGAGCTCGCTCATGGCTTTCAGCAGAGGGAATGTTTCGTGGACGGAGAGTTCGCTATCGTCGGAAGAACGATGGCGAGCAAAGCGGTGAGCTTTGAGAATCGCGATGACAGACTGGTTGATCAGGCTGCGGCCATAGATCGAGCTCACCACGTTGTTATTGCGGTAGAGCTGACCGATAAGCGGAATCATCGCTTCTGCGAGTGCTTCACGGTCGATCCATTCACCAAGACACTGGTCGGGCTTCTGAGTCACGGGAACCTTCCACATGTAGGGGCAGAAAAAAGGGGCTACATTATGCCGCCGAGTGCCTCTCGTAGCAATGCGCGCCTGTCGTGCGATCCGTAACAATTTCTTCTTCAAAAAAATTACGCACCGCCGAAGCCCAGTAAAACCGCGGCTTTCAGCGAAGTCAATTTTTTGGAGACATCGCTATCTTATCCGTAACCCTCCGTAACACTCGGTCATTTAGCCACTACATAATCAGTAATTTTCAGCAAAAAACCGGCGTTTTTTGTCTTTACCACTACATTTCGCCAAACCTGCGTAATAGACACAGTCAGCAACTGACAGGCGGCACCCGGGGCCGCTACAATTACCGACTTTGTCGCAACGCTTGGAGCTCAACCTTCCGTGCCCGTTCTGCGTCTACCGCTTCTCCCTGCCGCGGCAGGTAAACAGCACTGGGGCAACCTGCCCGGTGCCGCCCTGAGCCTGGCCATTGCCGAGGCTGCCAGCGCTGCCAAACGCTTTACCCTGCTACTGACCGCCGACAGCCAGAGTGCCGAGCGGCTGGAGCAGGAGCTGGGTTTCTTCGCCCCGGATTTGCCGGTGCTGCATTTCCCGGACTGGGAAACCCTGCCCTACGATCTGTTTTCGCCACACCAGGACATCATTTCCCAGCGTATCTCTGCTCTATATAGATTGCCGGAGTTGAGTCATGGCGTGCTGGTGGTGCCGATCACCACGGCCCTGCACCGCCTGGCGCCGACCAGATTCCTGCTCGGCAGCAGTCTGGTGCTGGACGTTGGCCAGAAGCTCGACGTCGAGCAAATGCGCACCCGGCTTGAGGCCAGCGGTTATCGCTACGTCGACACGGTGTACGAGCACGGCGAATTCACCGTCCGCGGCTCGCTGATCGATCTGTTCCCGATGGGCAGCAAACTGCCCTTCCGGATTGACCTGTTCGATGACGAAATCGAAACGCTGCGTACCTTCGATCCGGAAAACCAGCGCTCCATCGATAAAGTCGACACCGTCCGCTTGCTGCCCGCACGGGAATTCCCGCTGCAGAAAGATGCGGTCACCCGTTTCAAGGCACGCTTCCGTGAGCGCTTCGATGTCGATTTCCGTCGCTGCCCGATCTTTCAGGACCTGAGCAGCGGGATTACACCGGCGGGTATCGAGTACTACTTGCCGCTGTTCTTCGACGAAACGTCCACGCTGTTCGATTACCTGCCCCAGGACACCCAGGTGTTTTCCCTGCCGGGCATCGAGCAGGCGGCGGAGAATTTCTGGAACGACGTGCGCAATCGTTATGAAGAGCGCCGTGTCGATCCGTCCCGTCCTTTATTACCGCCAGCCGAATTGTTCCTGCCGGTGGAGGACTGCTTCGCACGCCTGAAGAACTGGCCGCGCGTCGTCGCCAGTCAACAGGATGTTGAAACCGGTGTCGGCCGCGAGCGCTTCCCGGCGCGAGAACTGCCGAACCTGGCCATCGAAGCCAAAGCCACTCAACCGCTGGCCGCGCTGGCCGGTTTCCTCGACGAATTCCCTGGTCGCGTGCTGTTCACCGCCGAATCTGCGGGCCGTCGTGAAGTGCTGCTGGAACTGCTCGAACGCCTGAAGCTGCGACCGAAAACCGTCGACAGCTGGCCCGACTTTGTCGCGAGCAAGGAGCGCTTGGCGATCACCATCGCACCGCTCGACGAAGGCTTGGTGCTCGACGATCCGGCCCTGGCGCTGGTCGCCGAAAGTCCGTTGTTCGGTCAGCGCGTGATGCAGCGTCGTCGCCGTGAAAAACGCGCCGACGCCAACAACGACGCCGTGATCAAAAACCTCACTGAACTGCGCGAAGGCGCGCCGGTGGTGCACATCGATCACGGCGTTGGCCGCTACCTGGGCCTGGCGACGCTGGAAATCGACGATCAAGCCGCCGAGTTCCTGACCCTGCAATACGCAGAAGGCGCCAAACTGTACGTGCCGGTGGCCAACCTGCACCTGATCGCCCGCTACACCGGCAGCGACGATGCCTTGGCCCCATTGCATCGTCTCGGCTCGGAAACCTGGCAGAAAGCCAAACGCAAAGCCGCCGAACAGGTGCGCGATGTGGCGGCGGAATTGCTCGATATCTATGCCCGCCGCGCCGCTCGCGAAGGTTATGCCTTCGAAGATCCGAAAGCCGATTACGCAACTTTCAGCGCAGGGTTCCCGTTCGAAGAAACTCCGGACCAGCAAACCACCATCGAAGCCGTGCGCGCCGACATGCTCGCACCGAAGCCGATGGACCGGCTGGTCTGCGGCGATGTCGGTTTCGGCAAGACCGAAGTGGCAATGCGCGCAGCGTTCATTGCGGTGCACGGCGGCCGTCAGGTGGCAATCCTGGTACCGACCACCCTGCTCGCCCAACAGCACTACAACAGTTTCCGCGACCGCTTTGCCGACTGGCCGGTGACCGTGGAAGTGATGAGCCGCTTCAAGTCGGCCAAGGAAGTGAATGCCGCCGTCGCCGACCTTGCCGAAGGCAAGATCGACATCGTCATCGGCACGCACAAGCTGCTGCAAGACGACGTGAAAATCAAAAACCTCGGGCTGGTGATCATCGACGAAGAACACCGTTTCGGTGTCCGTCAGAAAGAACAGCTCAAGGCCCTGCGCAGTGAAGTCGACATCCTCACGCTGACCGCCACGCCGATTCCGCGCACGCTGAACATGGCAGTGTCCGGCATGCGTGACCTGTCGATCATCGCGACACCGCCGGCCCGTCGCCTGTCGGTGCGGACGTTCGTCATGGAGCAGAACAAGAGCACGGTCAAAGAGGCGCTGCTGCGGGAGCTGCTGCGTGGCGGCCAGGTCTACTACCTGCACAACGACGTGAAGACCATCGAGAAATGCGCCGCCGACCTCGCCGAACTGGTGCCGGAAGCGCGGATCGGCATCGGCCACGGGCAGATGCGCGAGCGCGAACTCGAACAGGTGATGAGCGACTTCTACCACAAGCGCTTCAACGTGCTGATCGCCTCGACCATCATCGAGACCGGTATCGACGTACCGAGCGCCAACACCATCATCATCGAGCGCGCCGACAAATTCGGCCTGGCGCAGTTGCACCAGTTGCGTGGCCGCGTCGGTCGCAGTCACCACCAGGCCTATGCTTATCTGCTGACACCGCCGCGCCAGCAAATCACCCCGGATGCAGAAAAGCGTCTGGAGGCGATCGCCAATACCCAGGACCTCGGCGCGGGCTTCGTGCTCGCCACCAACGACCTGGAAATCCGTGGCGCCGGCGAACTGCTGGGCGACGGCCAGAGCGGACAGATTCAGGCGGTCGGCTTCACCCTGTACATGGAGATGCTCGAGCGTGCGGTGAAGTCGATCCGCAAGGGCGAACAACCGAATCTCGATCAGCCGTTGGGCGGTGGCCCGGAAGTCAATTTGCGTGTTCCGGCGCTGATTCCCGAAGACTATCTGCCGGATGTCCATGCGCGGCTGATTCTCTACAAACGCATTGCCTCGGCCACCGATGAGGATGGTCTCAAGGACCTGCAAGTCGAGATGATCGACCGTTTCGGCCTGCTGCCGGAGCCAACCAAGAACCTGATGCGCATCACAGGGCTGAAGTTGCAAGCCGAAGTGCTGGGCATCAAGAAAGTCGACGGTGGCCCGCAAGGCGGCCGGATCGAGTTCGCGGCGCAGACACCGGTCGATCCGCTGACCCTGATCAAACTGATTCAGGGCCAGCCTAAACGCTACAAATTCGAAGGGGCCACGATGTTTAAATTCATGGTCCCGATGGAGCGCCCGGAAGAGCGCTTTAATACTGTAGAGGCATTGCTTGAATGCCTCATTCCGAAAACTGCTTGAAGGACGCCGCATGCGCCTGTTTCGTTTACTGACTTTGCTGACCACCCTGGTCGCCCCAACGGCGTTTGCCGATGACCTGTATCAGATCGAAATGATTCTGGTCCGGCAAAACGCCGTGCCCGCCATCGTCAGCCGCGCCGCGCCGGAAGACTGGGCCGCCGGCGCCCAGCAAATCCGCCCCGAGAGCCTGCGTACGCCGAGCCTGAATGGCGAAGTGGAAAAACTCACCGCCAGCAATGAATACACCGTATTGCTGCACAAGGCCTGGCAGCAAAATCTCGGCGAAGAAGCCAGCAAAGTTGCGGTCAGCGACGGCAAGGAACAGTTCGGCCAGTTCCCGATCGAGGGCACGCTGAACCTGAAACTGGGGCGTTTCACCGACGTTGACGCCGACTTCTGGGTCAACCAGATCGACGCCAACGGCATGGTGACCGCCAGCGAACGCCTCAAACAAGAAAGCCACACCAAGAACGGCCAGTTGAACTTCCTCGACAACGGTCACCTCGGCCTGCTGATCAAGATCACCTCGCTCACCGCCCCTGCGCCTCGGCCAGTCCCCGAACAAATTCCGGACTGATTGAAGTCCCTATGCCCGCGACCCTGAGCAAACCCCTGGCACCTTCATGGGTCAGTCGATTCAAGGAACAAAGCCTGGAGCGCGGCCGCCGCTATGCGCTGGAGAACCGCGTCAGGATCGTGGAAGTCGGCGACGCAACCATTACTGCCGCGTGCGAAGGTTCTGGCGGTAACGTATACCGTCAGACCATTCGCCTGCGCGAGTCAGCCAAAAGCACCCTGCTGATGGTCGATGCCACGTGTACATGCCCGGTCCGCAGCAACTGCAAACATTGCGCAGCCGTGCTGTTGAAGGTGCAGGAAACCCTCGCCTACCCCGCCGCCGCTCAAGACGCCGAATTGCTGGAAAAACTCCAGGCCGTACTGGAAAACCGCAGCCCGAAAGCACCGCCGCAAGTGCTGGTGGACAACGTTCAACCGGTGCCGCGCCTGTGGCTGGCGAGCATTGAGTTCAGCGCCTTCGAGCCGCGCAACGGCAAGATGCAGCGTTACATCCAGCATCGCGCTGCGTTGTCCTTCAGCTATCTGGATGAATACGTTTGCGGGCAGAAAAACGCCGACATCCTGATACGTCAGGAGGCACAGACATTACGGATAAAACGCCACCCGGAAGTCGAACAGGCCTACAGGGAACAGTTACGAATCCTCGGCTTCAAGATCGCCACCCGGCAAAGTAAAGCCTTGCCGGAAAGTGCCGGCGAACTCTATGAAATGGTCAATGACAGTGCCTGGCTGACCTTCACGCTCAATGAGCTGCCGAAGCTGCGCACTCAAGGCTGGGAGTTGCAGATCGACGAGGATTTCGGTTTCGACCTGACCGCCGTGGACGACTGGTACGCCACCGTCGAACAGGCGCCGGAGCGCGACTGGTTTGATCTGGAACTGGGGATCATCGTCAATGGTGAGCGGTTGAGTCTGCTGCCCATCCTGTTGAACCTGATGCGCTCCCACACCGAGATCCTCAACCCGGAACGCCTCGCACGGCGTCGCGACGATGAATTGATTTTGGTGAACATCCCCCATCGACCGAACTCCGAGCATGGGCCGTTGCAAGTCGCCCTGCCCTTTGGCCGATTGAAACCGGTGCTGGCGACCCTCGGCGAGTTCTATCTGCAAGAGCCCGGTGAAACCACGCTGCGCCTGAGCAAGGCCGACGCGACGCGCCTGAATCCGCTGGAAGACCTGCCGCTACTCTGGGAAGGTGGCGAACAAATGCGCAGCTTTGCCCAGCGTCTGCGGGACATCAAGGACTACACCGCGACAGCACCGGAAGGCTTGAACGCGACCTTGCGCCCCTATCAACTGGAAGGCTTGAGCTGGATGCAGTCGCTGCGGCAACTGGAGGTTGGCGGGATTCTCGCGGATGACATGGGCCTGGGCAAAACCCTACAAACCCTGGCGCATGTTCTCAGCGAGAAAAACGCCGGGCGCCTCGATCGTCCGTGCATGGTGGTGATGCCCACCAGCCTGATTCCCAACTGGCTCGACGAAGCGGCGCATTTCACGCCGCAACTGAAAGTACTGGCACTGTACGGCGCCAGTCGTAAAAAGCATTTTGACAGTCTTGCCGATTACGACCTGATCCTCACCACCTATGCGCTGCTGCCCAAGGACGTCGAACGCCTGGCCGCACAGCCACTGCACGTGTTGGTACTGGACGAAGCGCAATACATCAAGAACCCCAACAGCAAAGCCGCCCACGCCGCGCGCGAGCTGAATGCACGCCAGCGTTTGTGCCTGAGCGGTACGCCACTGGAAAACCACCTGGGTGAGCTGTGGTCGCTGTTTCACTTCCTGCTGCCCGGCTGGCTCGGCGATGTGAAGAGTTTCAACCGTGATTACCGCGTGCCGATTGAAAAGCGCGCCAGCGAAGTACGACTTCAACACCTCAACGGCAGGATCAAACCGTTCCTGCTGCGCAGGACAAAAGAGCAGGTAGCGACGGAGTTGCCGCCGAAAACTGAAATCATCCATTGGGTCGAGCTCAACGAAGCCCAGCGCGATGTGTACGAAACCATGCGTTTGGCGATGGACAAGAAAGTCCGCGACGAAATCACCCGCAAAGGTGTGGCACGCAGCCAGATCATCATCCTTGAGGCGTTGCTGAAGCTGCGTCAGGTCTGCTGCGATTTGCGTCTGGTCAACGACGCGGCCCTGCCGACGCGCGGAAGCACCTCGGGCAAGCTCGACAGCCTGATGGAAATGCTTGAGGAGTTGTTCGAGGAAGGCCGACGGATTCTGCTGTTTTCGCAGTTCACTTCGATGCTGGCGTTAATCGAGGTCGAACTGAAGAAGCGCGGCGTGGAGTATGCGTTGCTGACCGGACAGACTCGCGACCGACGCTCCCCGGTGAAAGATTTCCAGAGCGGCAAGCGTCAGATCTTTCTGATCAGCTTGAAGGCAGGCGGTGTAGGCTTGAACCTGACGGAAGCGGACACGGTGATTCACTACGACCCGTGGTGGAACCCGGCGACGGAAAACCAGGCGACTGACCGCGCGTATCGCATCGGCCAGGAGAAACCGGTGTTCGTTTACAAGATGATTGCCCGGGGCACGGTGGAAGAGAAAATTCAGCACCTGCAGAAGGAAAAATCCGACTTGGCAGCAGGCGTGCTGGATGGGCGCAAGGCTGGGGACTGGAAGTTGCAGAGTGATGATATCGAGGCGTTGTTTGCGCCGTTGCCGGAGAAAATCGATAAGTAGTGGTGGCAGTTAAATCGCTATCGCTGGCAAGCCAGCTCCTACAAGGGATAACTCGACACCTGTAGGAGCGAGGCTTGCCCGCGAAGGGAGCGACTCGGCCTAAAGGCTATCTCAGCCCTTCAACACCCGCGCCAATGTCGACTTAACCTTGCCCATTCCGTCATGCAACGCCTGCTCGATCTCGGCCATGGTGATCACAGCTGTCGACTTGCCCGCCGCCGGATTCACCACCAGCGCCAGGCACGCGTAATCCAGCTCCAGCTCACGCGCCAATGCCGCTTCCGGCATGCCGGTCATGCCGACGATGTCGCAACCGTCACGCTCCAGACGCGCAATTTCCGCCACCGTTTCCAGGCGCGGTCCCTGCGTGCAGGCATACACGCCATGACTGCTGTAACCAACGCCTTCAGCCGCCAATGCCGCGATCAATTGCTTGCGCAGCGGTTCGCTGTAGGGATAGCTGAAGTCGATGTGGGTGACCTGTTCCAGGTCATCGGCAAAATAGGTGTGTTCGCGACCGCTGGTGTAATCGATCAGTTGATGCGGCACACAGAAATGCCCGGTGCCCATCGCAGCATGAATCCCACCGACTGCGTTGACCGCAAGAATCGCTTCGGCGCCGGCCTGCTTAAGTGCCCAGAGGTTGGCGCGGTAGTTCACCTGATGCGGCGGGAAACGGTGCGGGTGACCATGACGCGCGAGGAACAGCACTTCCTTGCCGGCGTACTCACCGATCTGCACCTCGGCCGAAGGCGTGCCGTAAGGGGTGTCCACCGCCAGTGACTGACGAATGCTCAGGCCTTCCAGTTGAGTCAGGCCGGTGCCACCGATAATCGCGTAAACCGTCATAACGTAAAGTCCTTATTCAATCAGTTGAGCGTCTTTGAGCGCACCAATGGCCGTCAGCCAGCGCGGGTCTTGACGGTATTCAGTGCTGGCATACGACTGGCCGCGCATCCGCGCAATGCGCTCGGACGGCTTGACCTTCAGACGCTGGGCGGCACTCAGCGCGAGCTCCGCAGCGGCGCGGTCGTTGCACACCAGGCCCATGTCGCAACCAGCGCTCAGCGCGGCTTCGATACGGCTGGCAGCATCGCCGACCACATGAGCGCCGGCCATCGACAGGTCATCGCTGAAGATCACGCCGTCGAACTGCAACTCGCCGCGCAGGATGTCCTGCAACCAGCGGCGGGAGAAGCCGGCCGGCTGGGAATCGACTTGTGGATAAATGACATGAGCCGGCATCACGGCGGCCAGTTGCTTGCTCAATTTGGCAAACGGCACCAGATCGTTGGCGCGGATTTCATCGAGGCTGCGCTCGTCATTCGGGATCGCGACGTGGGAATCGGCCTCCGCCCAGCCGTGGCCAGGGAAGTGCTTACCGGTGGCCGCCATGCCGGCGCTGTTCATGCCGCGGATAAATGCACCCGCCAGCAGCGCAGCGCGTTCCGGATCACCTTCGAACGAACGGGTACCGACCACGGCGCTGCGCTGGTAATCCAGATCCAGCACCGGGGCAAAGCTCAGGTCGAGGCCGACGGCCAACACTTCGGTCGCCATGATCCAGCCGCACTGCTCGGCCAGGTATTCGGCGTTCAGGTTGTCGGCAATGGCGCGCATGGCCGGCAGTCGCACGAAGCCCTGGCGCAGGCGCTGCACCCGCCCGCCCTCCTGATCCACTGCCAGCAGCAGATCGGGTCGAACGGCGCGGATTGCGGCGCTCAGCTCGCGCACCTGGCGCGGGTGTTCAATGTTGCGGGCAAAAATGATCAGGCCGCCCACTTCTGGTTGGCGTAACAATTGGCGATCTTCAGCCGTCAGCCAGGTACCGGCGACGTCCACCATCAACGAGCCTTGCAGGCCAGCAGTCATAGAGATTCCTTGATAACGATAAACCCGGCTCGCACGCGTTCGCCGCTGCGGACTTTGCCCGGCAGGTCGGCGATATCTATGGGGAGCGGGTTCAGAACGAGAGTCGGCATGGGCGGCTAGCTTAGCGGATGTCAGCTGCCGCGCCCACCCGTGCGCGGTTAAACCTTGGCGGCAACCTGTGTCGATTTGCTGCGCGGACGCAATTGCGCAGTGGCCATGGCCGTGTCGGTCACGCCGGTTTCGGCACGCATGCCAGCAGCCAGGAACGGCACCATCAGGCGCATCACTTGCTCAATGGAGGTGTTGACGCCGAAATCGGTCTCGGCAATCGCGCGCAAGGCCTTGATACCGGACATGCTGAACGCCGCAGCACCCAGCATGAAGTGCACGCGCCAGAACAGCTCGATCGGTGGAATGCGTGGCGCGGCTTCGTTGACCAACATCATGTAGCGACGGAATACCTTGCCGTACATGTCTTCGAGATAACGACGCAGGTGACCCTGGCTCTGACTGAACGCCAGTCCCAGCAAACGCATGAAAATCGAGAGATCGTTGCCGCTGCGTGGCTGTACCACCAGGGCCTGCTCGACGAGGATTTCGAGCAGTTCTTCAAGTGTCGGCTTGTTCTCGGGCTTGGCCTGACGCCGCTCCAGCTCTTTATCAAGGCTTAAACAGAACGGCCCGAGAAAACGCGAGAAGACGGCTTGAATCAGCGCCTTCTTCGACCCGAAGTGATAGTTCACCGCCGCCAGATTGACACCGGCCTTGCTGGTGATCAGACGCAACGAGGTTTCTGCGAAACCTTTTTCCGCGAACAACTGCTCGGCAGCATCAAGAATGCGTTCAACGGTTTCCGACTGGGCCATGGCTACTCCGCCTGACAAACACTTGTTTGAAACATACGTTTCAGTCCAGGCCTTGTCAAGTCTGGCGGTTCGTTTTGGGAATGGCCGGTCAGCTATTTAACCATACAACGACGACGCTTTAATCAGCCGGCTGATCGACCGTCTGGCGGCCGGTAAAAAAAGGGGCATTGCCAAGTCGCTTTCACTGTATATAATCCCAGTCACTGTATAAAAAGACAGAGCGATCAATATGCTAAAGCTGACGCCACGCCAAGCCGAGATTCTGGCCTTCATCAAACGCTGCCTGGAAGACAACGGCTACCCGCCGACCCGCGCGGAAATCGCTCAAGAACTGGGTTTCAAGTCGCCCAACGCAGCGGAAGAACACCTCAAGGCGCTGGCTCGCAAGGGTGCGATCGAGATGACGCCGGGCGCATCCCGCGGCATCCGCATCCCTGGTTTCGAAGCCAAGGCCGACGAATCCACCCTGCCCATCATTGGCCGAGTGGCTGCCGGTGCACCGATCCTTGCCCAGCAGCACATCGAAGAATCCTGCAACATCAACCCTGCCTTTTTCCATCCTCGCGCTGACTATTTACTGCGCGTTCATGGCATGAGCATGAAGGACGTGGGCATTTTCGACGGCGACCTGCTGGCTGTCCATACCACCCGTGAGGCCCGCAACGGCCAGATCGTGGTGGCGCGGATCGGCGACGAAGTAACGGTCAAACGCTTCAAGCGTGACGGCAGCAAAGTCTGGTTGATTGCAGAAAACCCTGAATTCGCCCCTATCGAAGTGAACCTGAAAGATCAGGAACTGGTGATCGAAGGCTTGAGTGTCGGCGTCATTCGCCGCTAAAGGAGGCTTTATGCAGTTCCCACACACATCACAGCAAGCCCAACTGCCGTTGTTCGAGGCGTTCATGGTGCAGCCGATGGCACCGATTCTGAAGGATGTGGTCGAGTCGCCCTGGAGCGCCGAACCTGAAGTTTTCAGTGAGCTGTCATTGCGTGGTGCGGCCGGGAACTGCCTGAATCTACTGGCACCGATCCTCAGGGAACTGAGCGAGGATCAGGACGCGCGCTGGCTGACATTGATCGCCCCGCCGGCCAGCCTGACACAAACCTGGCTCCGAGACGCTGGCCTGAATCGTGAACGCATTCTGTTGCTGCAACCGCGCGGCACCCAGAGTGCACAACAGCTGACCTGCGAAGCCTTGCGTCTGGGTCGCAGCCACACGGTCGTCAGCTGGCTCAATCCACTGAGCACCACTTCACGGCAACAGTTGATCAGCGCCGCCCGGACCGGGGACGCACAAAGCCTGAACATTCGACTGGGTTAAACGAAGCACGCACTGAACTGCGCGGGGCTTCTCCAAGGATAGAGAAGCCGGTCTGTAGCGGTATCAGGAAAAAGCGACGAACGGGATCAATGAAGGACCCGTGAGCTCTCATCCGTATTGAAATCACCCTCAACCAAGCGGCCAGCCATCTGAACGCCGACGCTCAACATCGCCTTGGCGACTTCTACGTGTTGGCCCTGCAGGAACGCTTTGGCATCCTCAGAGAAATCCAAAGTAACCAGAGAACCCTCGTCCTCGGCCCTGCGCAGCTCGATTCGGCCGTCTGGTAACTCGACAATTTCTAGAAAGGACGTTGGCATAAAGGTCTGTTCTCCACGAAAGGCGGCGATTATATAGGCATCGGACAGGCTTCGCTCAGGATCTTGACCAGATGCCATTACGAAGAGACATTTCTCACAGCACTCATCCCTGAAACGGACAGCCCGTCGGCCCCTCCGTTAAACACTCAATCCTTCAGCACTCGTTCAACCCTTCGCGAAAACGAATCGCCAGGCCTTTCAGGTTCTGACGCCAGCTCTCCAACTCCTCCCGACTCAGTTCTTCCGGCGTATCTTCTTCATCCAGATTAACGGCCAGGATCAGCGGTTGTGTCACGTCGCCCTTGGGTTTGTGCGGTGCACGCGGCGGCTGGAACAACGCAGCATGAGCCGACAGCAGCTTGGCCAGCCAGGTTTCCGGGTTTTGCGCCAACTCGACCATCTCGGCCATTTCGGGAATGGCGATGGCTTCCAGCACTTCCCGAGTCAGCAACATCTCCGCCCGCGGCGCATTGGCCTGAGGCAAGCGATAGAAACCGGCAATTTCATGGCACAGCCCCAGCAACGCACCGTACAAGTGAAACAACGCGGATTCGCGCCCGGCCTGAATCAGCGCCAGGGAGTTCATCGCCCGCCCCTCTTCTGCCTTGCCAAGCGCTTCCAGCGACAGGCCGGCGAAATAAATCTTCTGATTGGTACGGGTATAGAGTTCGTGGGCCATGACGGCAGCCTCCACAACGAAATAATTGCTTCACACAGGTCAGACAGTGTCGTGGATCACCCAAGCACACCGCAAGCCCAAAACAAAAAGGCCGCATGAAAACCCGAGGGTTTCATGCGGCCTTTTAATTACGGCGCTGTTTAAGCTTTGGCTGCTGGACGCTTGTCTTCAACCGTCCACTTGCCGCCGTCGTAATACGCTTTCCAGCCAGTCGGCTTACCGTCGACTTCCGTCTGCACGTACTGCTCTTTGGTCTTGCGGCTGTAACGGATCACGGCAGGGAGACCGTCCGGGTCCTTTTTCGGCGCTTCACAGAGGAAGTGGTACTTCGGATCGATCTCATCCTTGTGCGGGATGATCTCCATGACCAGCGGCGCACGGGTCTCGCGGTTTTTCGGGAACTGGCTGGCGGCCAGGAACAGGCCGGAAGCCCCGTCGCGCAGGATGTAGGTGTCGTTGACCTTTTCGCATTTCAGCTCAGGCATCTTCACCGGATCCATCTTCGGCGGTGCCGCATCACCACTTTTCAGCAGTTTGCGGGTGTTCTTGCACGTTGCGTTGGTGCAACCGAAGAACTTGCCGAAACGGCCCGTCTTGAGCTGCATCTCGCTGCCACACTTGTCGCATTCCAGGCTCGGACCTTCGTAGCCCTTGATGCGATAGGTGCCCTCTTCGATTTCGTAGCCGTCGCAATCCGGGTTGTTGCCACAGATGTGCAGCTTGCGCTTCTCGTCGAGCAGGTAAGCGTCCATCGCCGTGCTGCAGATCGGGCAACGATGCTTGCCACGCAGCACCAGCGATTCCGACTCACCCTCGTCGTCCGCGGCGATTTCATCACCTGGCACCAGGTTGACGGTGGCCTTGCAGCGCTCTTTCGGCGGCAGGCTGTAACCCGAGCAACCGAGGAACACGCCGGTCGATGCGGTACGGATCTGCATCGGACGACCACAGGTCAGGCACGGAATGTCGGTCATTACCGGCTGGTTGGCACGCATGCCGCTTTCCGGGCTTTCGGCCACTTCGAGCTTCTTCTTGAAGTCGCCGTAGAACTCGTCCAGCACGTTTTTCCAGTCGCGCTCGCCCTGGGCCACGTCATCGAGATTCTCTTCCATGCCGGCGGTGAAGCCGTAGTCCATGAGATTGGAGAAGCTCTCGGACAGGCGTTCGGTGACGATGTCACCCATCTTTTCCGAGTAGAAACGACGGTTGTGCAGCGCCACGTAGCCGCGGTCCTGGATGGTCGAAATGATCGCCGCGTAGGTCGAAGGACGACCGATACCGCGTTTTTCCATTTCTTTCACCAGGCTCGCTTCCGAGTAACGCGCCGGCGGCTTGGTGAAGTGCTGGGTCGGATCAAGCTTGATCAGCTTCATCGCGTCGCCCTGGGCCATGTCCGGCAGCACGTCGTCATCGCCAGGCTTGGCGATTTGCGGCATGACGCGAGTGTAACCGTCGAACTTGAGGATGCGGCCCTTGGCGCGCAGCTCAAAATCGCCAGCACCGACGGTGACCGTGGTCGAAAGGTATTGCGCCGGCAGCATCTGGCAGGCGAGGAACTGGCGCCAGATCAGCTCGTAAAGCCGCTCTGCATCACGCTCCATGCCTGACAGCTTGCTTGGCTCGGTGTTGGCGTCAGACGGACGAATCGCTTCGTGAGCCTCTTGTGCGCCTTCCTTGCTGCTGTAGACGTTCGGGGTTTCCGGCAGGTACTTCTTGCCGAATTCGCCTTCAATATACGTACGAGCCATCGTCACGGCATCGGCCGAGAGGTTGGTGGAGTCGGTACGCATATAAGTGATGTAGCCGGCTTCGTACAAGCGCTGGGCCATCATCATGGTTTTCTTCACGCCGAAGCCCAGGCGGTTGCTCGCGGCCTGCTGCAGGGTGGACGTGATGAACGGTGCCGACGGCTTGCTGCTGGTCGGTTTGTCTTCGCGCTTGACGATGCTGTAGCTGGAAGCCTTGAGCTTCTCCAGCGCAGCCATGGCCTGGGCTTCGTTCAGCGGCTTGAACGCTTCGCCCTTCTCGCGAGCGACGTCGAAACGCACGGTAGCGCCCTTGGCGGTGCCGAGGTCAGCGTGGACTTCCCAGTACTCTTCCGGGATGAACGCGCGGATTTCACGCTCACGCTCCACCACCAGCTTCACGGCAACCGATTGCACGCGACCGGCGGACAGGCCACGGGCGATCTTGGCCCACAGCAGCGGCGAAACCATGTAACCCACCACGCGGTCGAGGAAACGACGCGCCTGCTGGGCGTTGACACGGTCGATGTCCAGCTCGCCTGGTTTGGAGAAGGCTTCCTGAATCGCCTTCTTGGTGATTTCGTTGAACACCACGCGCTTGTAGCGGCTGTCGTCACCACCGATGGCTTCGCGCAGGTGCCAGGCAATGGCTTCCCCCTCGCGATCCAAGTCGGTTGCGAGATAGATGGTGTCAGCATCCTTGGCGAGCCGGCGCAGCTCTTCGATAACCTTTTCCTTGCCCGGGAGGATCTCGTACTTGGCTTTCCAGCCATGATCCGGATCGACACCCATGCGCGAGACCAGCTGCTTGCGCGCTTTCTCTTTAGGCGAGAGCACCGGACCTTCACCCGCAGCGGCTTTGCCGCGCTTGGCGGCTGGCTCTTTGCTGGCGCTAGCCGAACCGCTGGTGGGCAGGTCTCGGATATGGCCGATACTCGACTTCACCACGTATTGGTTACCCAGATACTTGTTGATGGTCTTGGCCTTAGCCGGGGATTCCACAATGACCAGCGATTTGCCCATGGATCAGAAAATTCCTGAATTCTAGAAGTGAAAGGCGGTTGGCGCCTGACGCGGCACCGCTATATATAGTGGCTACAAGGTGAGGTCAAGCGCAGGGTTCTGCGCGCTCTCAGCTTATGGCTTGGTAAAAAGGCTCGGTTCGGCTTGCACCAAAGCAAAGCGTGGCACCTGTTCACCGTCAACCTCGACCGACTCCAGGAACATGCTCAAGGGGCGCACCCAAAAGCCGTAATCGCCATACAGGGCTTGGTAAAAGACCACTTCTTCTTCCGTTTCCGAATGCCGCGCAATACTGAATACGCGGTACTGCGGACCTTTGTAATGTTGGTAGAGCCCAGGTTGTATCGGCATGGTTTGGCCCTCACTCAAATTTTTTCAAAATAAAAACAAAATAAATCCGGAAAAACAAAAACCGGGGCACTTGGCCCCGGCTTCCGTCAACGGAACGCTTAAACGCGTTCGAAGACGGTGGAGATGCCTTGGCCGAGACCAATGCACATGGTGGCTACCCCGAAAGTACCGCCATTTTGCTTCATCACGTTCAGCAAAGTGCCGGAGATACGCGCACCGGAGCAACCGAACGGGTGACCCAGGGCGATCGCGCCGCCGTGCAGGTTAACCTTCTCGTTCATCTTGTCGAGCACTTTCAGATCTTTCAGCACTGGCAGGGCCTGTGCGGCGAAAGCTTCGTTGAGCTCGAAGAAGTCGATATCGTTGATGCCAAGGCCCGCGCGTTTCAGTGCTTTTTGTGTTGCCGGTACTGGACCATAGCCCATGATTGCCGGATCCACACCTGCCACTGCCATCGAACGAATCACCGCCAGAGGCTGGATACCCAGGTCCTGTGCACGCTGCGCCGACATCACGATCATGCACGAAGCACCATCGGTGATTTGCGACGAAGTACCGGCTGTCACGGTGCCACCCTTCGGGTTAAACGCTGGCTTCAATGCCGCCAGGCTTTCCAGGGTAGTTTCCGGACGAATGGTTTCGTCGTAGTCGAACAGTTTCAGGAAACCGTTCTCGTCGTAGCCCTGCATCGGGATGATTTCGTCTTTGAACTTGCCTTCCACAGTCGCCTTGTGGGCGAGCTGGTGGGAGCGCACGCCGAAAGCGTCCTGCTGTTCGCGAGTGATGCCGTGCATTTTACCCAGCATTTCAGCGGTCAGGCCCATCATGCCCGAGGCTTTCGCCGCGTACAGCGACATGTGCGGGTTCGGATCGACACCGTGCATCATGCTCACGTGGCCCATATGCTCGACGCCGCCGACGACGAATACGTCACCGTTGCCGGTCATGATCGCTTGCGCAGCAGTGTGCAGGGCGCTCATCGACGATCCGCACAGGCGGCTGACGGTCTGGCCGGCAGCGGTGTGCGGGATCTGAGTCATCAGCGACGCCATGCGAGCGATGTTCCAGCCCTGCTCCAGGGTCTGGTTCACACAGCCCCAGATCACGTCTTCGACTTCGTTCGGGTCGACCTTGACGTTGCGTTCCAGCAATTTGCTGATCAGGTGTGCCGACATATCTTCAGCACGGGTGTTGCGGTGCATGCCGCCCTTGGAGCGGCCCATCGGAGTACGACCGAAGTCGACAATCACGACGTCTCTTGGATTCAAGCTCATAAAATTTCACTCTCGCTCAAAAGTTGGGACGCTTAACCGAAGAACCGTTGGCCGGTTTTGGCCATTTCACGCAGTTTTGCGGTCGGGTGGTACAGCGCGCCCAAATCAGCGTACTGGTCAGCCAGGGCAACGAACTCGGCAACACCGATCGAATCGATGTAGCGCAGCGCACCGCCACGGAATGGAGGGAAACCAATACCGTAGACCAGACCCATGTCGGCTTCGGCAGCGGTTTCGACGATGCCGTCTTCCAGGCAACGCACGGTTTCCAGGCACAGCGGGATCATCATCCAGTTGATGATGTCTTCGTCAGTCACTTCGCGCTGTTCAAAGACGATTGGCTTGAGCACTTCCAGTACCGACGGGTCGGCGACTTTCTTCTGCTTGCCCTTCTTGTCGGTCTCGTAGGCGTAGAAGCCCTTGCCATTCTTCTGGCCCAAGCGCTTGGCTTCGTAGAGCACGTCGACAGCCGAACGGCGGTCGTCTTTCATGCGGTCCGGGAAGCCTTCAGCCATAACGTCGCGACCGTGGTGGCCGGTGTCGATGCCGACCACGTCCATCAGGTACGCCGGGCCCATCGGCCAGCCGAATTTTTCCATGACTTTGTCGATACGGACGAAGTCCACACCGGCGCTGACCAGCTTGGCGAAGCCGCCGAAGTACGGGAACAGGACGCGGTTGACCAGGAAGCCCGGGCAGTCGTTGACGACGATCGGGTTCTTGCCCATTTTCTTGGCGTAGGCAACGGTAGTGGCAACGGCCAGCTCGCTGGACTTCTCGCCACGAATCACTTCAACCAGCGGCATCATGTGCACCGGGTTGAAGAAGTGCATGCCGACGAAGTTTTCCGGACGCTTGAGGGCTTTCGCCAGCAAGGTGATGGAAATGGTCGAGGTGTTGGACGCGAGGATGGTGTCCTCTTTGACCTTGTCTTCCACTTCAGCCAGCACAGCCTGCTTGACCTTAGGGTTCTCGACGACCGCTTCAACCACCAGGTCCACGTGACCGAAGTCGCCGTAGGACAGGGTCGGACGAATGCCGTTGAGCACTTCGGCCATTTTCGCCGCGGTCATGCGACCTTTATCAACGCGACCGACCAGCAGCTTGGCGGCTTCAGCCAGGCCTTGCTCGATGCCGTGCTCGTTGATGTCTTTCATCAGGATCGGCGTGCCTTTGGAGGCCGACTGATAAGCGATACCACCACCCATGATGCCAGCGCCCAATACGGCAGCCTGCTTCACGTCTTTGGCGATTTCGTCGTAGGCCTTGGCCTTTTTCTTCAGTTCCTGATCGTTCAGGAACAGACCGATCAAGCTCTGCGCGGCAGAGGTCTTGGCCAGTTTGACGAAACCGGCGGCTTCGACTTCCAGCGCTTTGTCGCGACCGAAGTTCGCAGCTTTCTGGATGGTCTTGATCGCTTCGACCGGTGCCGGGTAGTTCGGGCCAGCCTGACCGGCCACGAAACCTTTGGCGGTTTCGAAAGCCATCATTTGTTCGATGGCGTTCAGCTTCAGCTTTTCCAGCTTCGGTTGACGCTTGGCCTTGTAGTCGAACTCGCCGGAGATGGCGCGCTTGATCAGTTCCAGAGCGGCTTCCTGCAGTTTCTCCGGTGCAACCACTGCATCGACGGCGCCGACTTTCAGCGCGTCTTCAGCACGGTTTTCCTTACCGGCGGCAATCCATTCGATGGCGTTGTCGGCACCGATCAGGCGCGGCAGGCGCACAGTGCCGCCAAAGCCCGGGTAGATGCCCAGCTTGACTTCCGGCAGACCGATCTTGGCCGTGACGGACATGACGCGGTAGTCCGCCGCCAGGCACATTTCCAGACCGCCACCCAGGGCGATGCCGTTGATCGCGGCGACAGTCGGGACGTTGAGGTCTTCGAAATCGCTGAAAATCTTGTTGGCTTCGAGGTTGCCAGCGACAAGCTCTGCATCCGGCAGCTTGAAGTTCTCGACAAATTCGGTGATGTCGGCGCCGACGATGAACACGTCCTTGCCGCTGCTGACGATCACACCCTTGATCGAAGCATCTGCCTTGATGGTGTCTACGGCCTGACGCAGTTCGTTCAGGGTTAGACGGTTGAACTTGTTGACGGACTCACCCTTGAGGTCGAATTTCAATTCGACGATGCCACTTTCAAGAGCCTTAACCGTGATGGCTTTACCTTCGTAAATCATCAACTGATCTCCACGATATGGAAGCTGAACAGTACACGTCGGAAGCAGGCGAATGGCTTGGCAGTGACGTTTATCGTCGATGCTACGCCAATCCACCCGGCACACCCGCCAACGCGATAGTCGGGATTCTGTAGGAGCGATCTGAAATACAAACGCTCAATTCATACGCCCGTTTGATTTGGGTACGTCACCTTCACGGAATTTCCGACAATTGTCAATCGCCCAAAACACGGGTTGAAACGCGACTTTCCGGTCATTTCCGTAACACGAAGACCTGCAACACCCGGCTGCATGTGAGGCCATTCATAGAATCAATAGTTAGAAAAGTCGCCCTAATTCACGGCAGCCTTTGTTTAACGGGCTACGCTGGGCGGGAGGTTGAGGAAAAAATATGAACGCGTCGGCGAATGCCCGGCGTAAGATCAGCGCACAGCGAATTACCGGCCTGCCTGGCCAACTCCAGCCCGATGTTGAATGTCGGGCTTTTTATTGCCTGCAGAAAGGCGAATACCTCCGTAGGAGCGAGCCTGCTCGCGATGGTCGTCAACGATAACGCTGGGTGCCTGACACCCAGCGGGGTTCTCCGGTTCATCGCGAGCAGGCTCGCTCCTACAGGGGTCCGGGTCAGGCGAGGGCTTTGAGGGTTGCATCGATTTGTTGCAAAACTGTCGCTTCGCCCTTCTCGCCCCAGTACAACGTGATCATCTGCTTGTCCGCTTCGACCTTGTAGACGTTGGCCGGCAACTTTTCGAAATGAATCAGCAACGCCGGATCCTCGCAGACCTCCTGCCATTGATTCACCCAAACGCCCGGCGACTTTTGCCAGTAACTCCAGCACGCCGGTTGATTGCCGCGACGCGGTCGATGGTACTGCGCGCAAGGGCTTGGCGGTTCCTGGCTCAGCCAGTGCGGCCACTCCTGAGGCGCCAGTTGCATGGCCAGCCCGATACGCCGCGCCTCCATGCGCAGGGCCATGCGGCCGCTCTGCCCACGGGACGGACGCAACCACGCCAGCGGACTGAGAACCACCAACAGGATTGACACCACTATCCAGACCGTCATATCTGTACTCCCGATTCTTGATGAGCGCTTTGAGTCACTTTGAAAACACTGCGCTTGAAACCAGCCATACTTACCAATATTGCAATCCTCAGGAGGAGCACCTCATGCCCTACAACCACATTCTGGTCGCTGTAGACCTGACCGAAGAGTGCGACCCTGTCATCCACCGAGCTCGCGAACTGTCGGTGAGCAACGGCGCGAAACTGTCCCTGGTGCACATTGTCGAGCCGATGGCCATGGCCTTTGGCGGCGACGTGCCGATGGACCTTTCCCAGTTGCAGCAGCAACAGTTCGATCAGGCCAAGGAACGTCTTGACCGGCTGATCGTGAAGTACCCGGAACTGTCCAAAGAGTACAGCCACCTGACCTACGGCCAGCCACGCCAGGAGATTCATCACCTGGCCAAAGAGCAAACCTGCGACCTGATCGTGGTGGGCAGCCATGGCCGGCATGGCCTGGCATTGCTGCTGGGCTCCACCGCCAATGACGTACTGCACGGCGCACCTTGCGACGTACTTGCCGTGCGCCTGCAAAACAAAAGCTGATAACCGATCCTTGTAGGAGCCGGCTTGCTGGCGATCACGGTGCATCAGTCGACATCAATGCCAGCTGACAAACCGCGATCGCCAGCAAGCCGGCTCCTACAAGGGATCGCATACGAAAAGCCCGGCGTTCATCACTGAGCGCCGGGCTTTTTTATTGCAGGATCAATCAGGCATCCAGCTCGGCCCAACGCTCGACCATCACGTCGAGTTCTGCCTGCAACTGCTCCAACTGAGCGATCACCGCGGCCGTCTCGGCAGCAGGTCGCTGATAGAAGCCAGCATCGGCCATCTGGGCCTCAACGACGGCGATCTGCTGTTCCATGGCTTCGATCTGGCTCGGCAACATTTCCAGCTCGCGCTGCAACTTGTAGCTGAGTTTCTTCTTGGCCACCGGCGCTTCGACCGCCGCCGCAACCGGTGCAGGCTCAGCCGTCACGACCGCCGACGTCAGGTCAGCCTTGCCGGACTTGCTCTCGGTCACGCCCAGCAGGCGCGGCGAACCGCCCTGACGCAGCCAGTCCTGATAACCACCGACGTATTCGCGAACCTTGCCTTCACCTTCGAAGACCAGCGTGCTGGTGACCACGTTGTCGAGGAATGCCCGGTCGTGGCTGACCATCAGCACGGTGCCGTTGAAGGTCAGCAGGACCTCTTCCAGCAATTCGAGTGTTTCCACATCGAGGTCGTTGGTCGGTTCGTCGAGGACCAGCAGGTTGGCCGGTTTGCTGAACAGTTTCGCCAGCAACAGACGCGCACGCTCACCACCTGACAGCGCCTTGACCGGCGTGCGGGCACGCTGCGGGCTGAACAGGAAGTCGCCGAGGTAACTCAGCACGTGACGGCTCTGACCATCGATGTCGATGAAGTCGCGACCTTCGGCCACGTTGTCGATCACGGTCTTTTCCAGGTCCAGCTGATGGCGCAACTGGTCGAAGTACGCCACATCGATGCGCGTGCCCTCTTCCACTTTGCCGCTGGTCGGTTGCAGACCGCTGAGCATCAGCTTCAGCAGCGTAGTCTTGCCAGTACCGTTGGCGCCAAGCAGACCGATACGGTCGCCGCGCGTCAGGACCATCGAGAAATCCTTGATCAGGAACGGACCGCCCGGGTGAGCGAAACTCACGTTCTCGAGGACCATCACCTGCTTGCCGGACTTGTCAGCGGTATCCAGCTGAATGTTGGCCTTGCCGGTGCGCTCACGACGCTCGCTACGTTCGACGCGCAATGCTTTCAGTGCACGGACGCGGCCTTCGTTACGGGTGCGACGGGCCTTGATGCCCTGGCGGATCCAGACTTCTTCCTGGGCCAGTTTCTTGTCGAACAGCGCGTTGGCGGTGGCCTCGGCGGCCAGTTCGGCTTCTTTGTGCACCAGGAAACTGGCGTAGTCGCCATTCCAGTCGATCAGGCCACCGCGATCCAGTTCAAGAATGCGGGTCGCGAGGTTTTGCAGGAAGGAACGGTCGTGCGTGATGAACAGCACGGCGCCCTGGAAATCCTTCAGTGCTTCTTCGAGCCAGGCAATCGCACCGATGTCCAGGTGGTTGGTTGGTTCGTCGAGCAGCAGCAGATCGGGCTCGGACACCAGCGCCTGCGCCAGCAGGACGCGACGACGCCAGCCACCGGACAATTCGGCGAGGGTCTTGTCGGCCGGCAGTTGCAGGCGGCTGAGTGTGCTGTCGACCAGGGTTTGCAAACGCCAGCCGTCGCGGGCTTCGAGGTCATGCTGGACGTGCATCAGCTTGTCCAGGTCGGCGTCGGTGACGATGTTCTGGCTCAGGTGGTGATATTCGGCAAGCAGCGCACCGACACCGTCCAGGCCTTCAGCCACTACGTCGAACACGGTCCGCTCGTCGGCTACCGGCAATTCTTGCGGCAATTCGCCAATCTTGAGACCGGGTGCGCGCCACACGGAGCCGTCGTCAGGCTTCTGGTCGCCCTTGACGAGCTTCATCATGCTGGACTTGCCAGTGCCGTTGCGGCCGATGATGCACACCCGCTCACCACGGGCGATCTGCCAGGACACCTTGTCCAACAACGGCATAGCGCCGAAAGCAAGGGACACATCGCTGAATTTGAGCAGGGTCATGAGCTTCTCCAAAAACCGGGCGCGCATTCTACCTGACTTGAGGCTTCAGAAGGCCGGCAATTTCACCTTCGGGGCACTCTGCATGACAAATGTTGCGAACTGATGCTGACAGGCCCGCAAAGCTTTCGCCGGTTGCTGGCAAAAGGCTAAGCTACAGATTATTCAGTGCGGGCATGCCTCGCACTTGTCATGATTTCTCTGCCCGGACGTCTCATGCGCAGTCGCCTTTTCAGTCTTTTATCCTGCTTTCTTCTCTCTGCCGCTGCCGTTCAAACTGCCCAGGCGGTGGACCTGTCCACTCAACGCCAGTATTACGATGAAGCCAAGCGCGCCCTGGCCAAGGGTGATACCGGCCCGTACTTCCGTTATAGCAAGGCGCTCAGCGACTACCCGCTGGAGCCGTACCTGGCCTATGACGAACTGACCGCACGCCTGAAAACGGCGAGCAACGCCGAGATCGAAAAATTCCTCGCCGAACACGGTGACTTGCCGCAAGCCAACTGGATGAAACTGCGCTGGTTGCGCTGGCTAGCCGATCGCGGCGACTGGGCGACTTTCGTCAAGTACTACGATCCCAAGCTGAATTTCACCGAGCTGGACTGCCTGAACGCGCAGTACCAGATCGGGCACAACCTGAAATCCGAAGGCTACGCCAACGCCAACAAGCTGTGGCTGACTGGCAAATCCTTGCCTTCGGCGTGCGACGGCCTGTTCGGAGTCTGGGCTGCCGAAGGCCAACTGACCGAACAGAAACGCTGGGAACGCACCAAGCTTGCCGCCCAGGCGCGCAACTATCCGCTGGCCAACAGCCTGGTCAACGGCCTGACCACCCTCGCCCCTCGCGGCCGTTTGTTGGTGGACGTGGCGCAGAAACCCGAACTGCTCAACCAGCCGTCGCGTTTCACACCGGCCGACGAACCGATGTCCGACATTGTCAGCCTCGGCCTGCGCCGCCTGGCCAAGCAAGACCCGGACAAGGCCATGGCGTTGCTCGACGGTTACGCCAGCAGCATGCATTTCTCCCGTGACGAAAAGGTCGCGATTGCCCGGGAAATCGGCCTGACCCTCGCTCGCCGTTTCGACAGTCGCGCGCTGGACGTGATGACCAAGTACGACCCGGAATTGCGTGACAACACCGTGTCCGAGTGGCGCTTGCGCCTGCTGCTGCGCCTGGCCCGCTGGGACGATGCCTATCAGTTGACCCGCCGTTTGCCCCAGGACCTGGCGACCACCAACCGCTGGCGTTACTGGCAGGCCCGCAGCCTGGAACTGGCGCAACCGCAAAATCCGGAGGCGCAGACGCTTTATAAAGGCCTCGCTCGTGAACGTGACTTCTACGGCTTCCTCGCTGCCGACCGTTCGCAGCTGCCTTACTCGCTGAACAACAAGCCGCTGGTATTGAGCCAGGCGCTGATCAACAAGGTTCGCAACACGCCGGGCGTGCGTCGCGCCCTGGAATTCCATGCGCGCGGGCAGATCGTCGATGGGCGTCGCGAGTGGTATCACGTCAGCCGCCACTTCAACCGTGACGAAATGGTCGCCCAGGCCAAACTGGCCTACGACCTGAAATGGTATTTCCCGGCGATCCGCACCATCAGTCAGGCGCAGTACTGGGACGATCTGGACATCCGCTTCCCGATGGCCCACCGCGAAACCCTCGTGCGTGAAGCCAAGGTTCGCGGCCTGCATTCGAGCTGGGTATTCGCCATTACCCGCCAGGAAAGCGCGTTCATGGCCGACGCCCGCTCAGGCGTAGGCGCCAGCGGCCTGATGCAACTGATGCCGGGCACCGCCAAGGAAACCGCACGCAAGTTCAGCATCCCATTGGCCTCGCCACAGCAGGTGTTCGATCCGGACAAGAACATCCAGCTCGGCGCCGCGTACCTCAGCCAGGTGCACAGCCAGTTCAACGGCAACCGCGTCCTCGCCTCCGCCGCCTACAACGCCGGCCCGGGACGCGTGCGTCAGTGGCTGCGCGGTGCGGATCACCTGAGCTTCGACGTCTGGGTGGAAAGCATCCCGTTCGACGAAACCCGCCAGTACGTGCAAAACGTGCTGTCGTACTCGGTGATCTACGGCCAGAAGCTCAACTCGCCACAGCCGTTGGTGGATTGGCATGAGCGCTATTTTGATGATCAATAAGCCTGTCTGAGGCCTAAACGAAAATGCCCGCATTGAGAAATGCGGGCATTTTTTTTGGCCACTCCACGATCCACTGTAGGAGCCAGCTTGCTGGCGATGGACTCCAGTGCGCTGCGGTGAACCAGTCTGTACACGTAATCGTTAACGACCATCGCCAGCAAGCTGGCTCCTACAGGTTCGGTGTTACCTCACCGAATGGGGTCGAGACATCGTGCCCGTCGTTGAACTGCAACGCCGCCAACCGCGCATACAGCGCATTGCTCGCAATCAGCTCCTGGTGCGTGCCCACCGCGACCAGTTTCCCCTGATCCATCACCGCGATCCGGTCGGCGTTTTTAACCGTAGCCAGGCGATGGGCGATGACCAGGGTGGTGCGGTTTTTCATCAGGCTGGGCAGGGCTTGCTGGATCAGGTGTTCGCTCTGGGCGTCGAGGGCGCTGGTGGCTTCGTCGAGCAGCAGGATGGGCGCATCCACCAGCAGCGCTCGGGCGATGGCCAGGCGTTGGCGCTGACCGCCGGACAAACCGAGGCCTGCGTCGCCCAAATGAGTCTGATAACCGTGGGGCATGGCCTCGATAAAGTCATGGGCGTAGGCGATTTTCGCCGCTTCCTGAACCTGTTCCAGCGTCGCGGTCGGGTTACCGTAGCGGATGTTCTCTTCAATGCTGCCGAAGAATAGTGCCGGGGATTGGGAAACCAGCGCGAAGCAGCGGCGCAAGTCCAATGGATCGAGTTGGGTCAGTGGCACACCGTCGAGCAGGATGCACCCTTCGGCGGGATCGTAAAAACGCAGCAACAGGTCGTACACCGTCGATTTGCCAGCACCGGACGGCCCGACCAGCGCGAGGGTTTCGCCCGCCTTGATGGTCAGATTCAAGCCATCGACGGCGTAGCTTTCCGGGCGCGACGGGTAGGAAAAACGCACGTCCTGCAGAACGAGATTGCCCGTCACCCGCTCGGGTAACGTCACCAGGCCAGTCGCCGGTGGCTGGATGATGTTTTCCGAGCGCAGCAGTTCGGCAATCCGCTCGGCGGCCCCGGCGGCGCGCTGCAACTCACCAATGACTTCACTCAACGTGCCAAATGCACTGCCGACAATCAGGCTGTAGAAGACGAACGCCGCCAGTTCCCCTGCCGAAATTCGTCCGGCCATCACGTCCATGCCGCCCACCCAGAGCATCACGCCGACCGCCCCCAACACCAGCACGATCACCAGGGTAATCAGCCAGGCCCGCTGGAAAATCCGTTTACGTGCCGTGTTGAACGCCTCTTCCACGGTCACGGCAAAACGTTGTTCGTCCTGGGTCTGGTGGTTGTAGGCCTGCACGGTTTTGATCTGGCCCAGGGTTTCGGAAACATAACTGCCGATATCGGCAATCCGGTCCTGACTCAGGCGCGACAGGCTGCGCACCCGACGACCGAAAATCAGGATCGGCGCAATCACCAGCGGCAAAGCCACAACGACGATGCTGGTGAGTTTCGGGTTGGTGATAAACAGCAACACAATCCCGCCGATCACCATCAGCAGATTACGCAGGAACAGGGACAGCGATGAACCGATCACTGATTGCAGCAGCGTGGTATCGGCGGTCAACCGCGACTGGATTTCGGAGCTGCGGTTGTCTTCGTAAAACCCGGGATGCAGATAAACCAGATGGTTGAACACCTGACGGCGGATGTCGGCGACCACGCGCTCACCGATCCACGACACCAGGTAGAAACGCGCGAAGGTGCCAATCGCCAGGCCTATCACCAGCAACATGAATAAACCGATCGTCTGGTTGAGCAGATGCGGGGACTGGGTCATGAACCCCTGGTCCACCAGCAAGCGAATCCCCTGCCCCATGGACAAGGTAATGCCGGCCGTGACGACCAGCGCGAGCAAGGCGCCGAAGGCCTGCCAACGATAGGGCGCGAGAAAAAGGCTGGTCAGGCGAATCGCGCGGCGGTGACGGGCAGAGAGCATCGGGTTCATCCAGTTACGCAATTGATAGGGCCAGCCTGACGGTTCAATGGGGTTGAACGCTGTAAATCACAATGAGTCAGGTTAATTATGACCGCGATGACTAGCTCCTAGACGCTATTGGTCTAAAGTCCGGGTGGCAACGTCTGGGTATTTCTGGTGGACTGGTGTTGCCGCTCTGGAAAGATCGCAGGGAGTTGTCATAGCCCGGTCACCTGACGGTTCTACAGTAAGCACACACCTGAAGAGGAGACAGGCCATGTCCTTGCAAAATAGCAGCGATGACAAGATTCAAGTGATCCGCACACAGCCAGATCAGTCTCTGGGTTGCTCAATCATTGACGAAAAAGGCCGCGAAGTACCGATCACTGAAGAAATGATCCAGGGCGCTTGCCGCGAACTGGAAAAGCGATTGGTCAAGCCTGCCAAACAAGATTGATATAGCCCCGTCTTCTTGACCCGGCCCTGATGGCCGGGTTTTTTGTGGGTGCTTTTTGAGGGCGCTGCGCACCCTATCGCGGGCAAGCCCGCTCCCACAGGATTAATGCGATTCCAGCAATCACGCATGACCTGTGGGAGCGGGCTTGCCCGCGAATGGGCCAACTCGGTTTTCAGACAGCCGATGCACCCAAAGCCGCCACAATCTTCAGCAACGCAGGCGAATCCCCCTCAATCCGCACCTGCAACCCGTCAATCTCGCGCCGCGATGGATAATTCTTGCGCAACGCATCAAACGCCGCACGCTGCTCACTCACACTGCCCACAAGACTACGGCGGAAATCCGCGTCGTCGCGGCGAGGGTCGTACACGCCACGGCACAACATCGCTAGCGCCCAGGCAGGATCGCTCTCAGCGTTCAAGGTCACCTGCGACAACCACGGTGCCGGCAGCAAATCGCTCAAGCGGACCTGCGCCGGTTGCCCGAGAAAATCGCAGTACGCCTGGTAGATCTGCGCCGTCCCGCGTTGCTTGCCGTCGAGGCTGTAACCGGCAATGTGCGGCGTGGCCAGCACGCAGAGTTCGGCCAGTGCCACATCGACCTCAGGCTCGCCCTCCCAGACATCCAGCACCGCTTGCAGGTCTTCGCGCTGCAGCAGCACCTCGCACAGGGCGGCGTTGTCCACCACCGGACCACGGCTGGCATTGATCAGCCAGGCACCGGGCTTGAGCTGGTTCAAACGGTTTTGGTCGAACAAATGCCAGGTCGAACCGGCCCCGTGTTTTTTCAACGGTGTGTGCAGGCTGATGACATCGCACTGCTCGATGATCTGCTCAAGGCTGACGAAATCGCCCCCTTCAGCAGCTTGCCGTGGCGGATCGCAGACCAGCACGTTCCAGCCCAGCCCTTGCAGAACCTTGACCAACCGCCCACCCACTTCGCCGGCACCGACCACGCCGTACGTGCGCCGGGTGAGGTCGGCGCCTTCGATTTCGGCGAGGGTCAGCAAACTGCCCAGCACGTAGTCGACCACGCCTCGGGCATTGCAGCCGGGAGCGCTGGACCAGGTGATGCCGGCCTGCTGAAAGTAATCGAGGTCGAGGTGATCGGTGCCGATGGTGCAGGTGCCGACGAAGCGCACCTTGCTGCCTTCGAGCAACCCGAGATTGACGTTGGTCACCGAGCGCACCAGTAGCACATCGGCCTGCTCGACGGTGGCGCGGTCGATTGAACGTCCCGGCACCCGGCGGATTTCGCCGAAACCTTCGAAGAAGGCATCGAGCAGCGGAATATTTTCGTCGGCAACAATCAGCATGGCAGGCTCCTTTGGCGGATCGGCAGTGTAGGCGCAGATGACACTTCACGCCTAGCACACACAATTTGTAGGAGCGAGCCTGCTCGCGAAAAACGCATGAGCACTGCGGTGATTCAGACAGCCCTCGTCATCGTTGACGTCCATCGCGAGCAGGCTCGCTCCTACAGGTTTTTGTGTGATTACAAATGGGTAACACAGGACTTTTCCTGACCGTTACGTCAACGCGTAGAATGCGCCGCCTCGCGCATCAAAACCTTTTGGACGTTTTGCCTTTGAATTCCGTGACTGACCGCCCCGCCGCCATTTCCCTCAATCGCCCCGCCCGGGTTCGCCTCGAGCTGAAGAACCTGCTCGGCCTGGCGTTGCCGATCATGATCGCGCAACTGGCCACCACGGCGATGGGCTTCGTCGATGCGGTGATGGCCGGTCGAGTCGGGCCACGGGATCTGGCGGCGGTGGCGCTGGGCAACTCGATCTGGGTCCCGGTGTTTCTGTTGATGACCGGCACGCTGCTGGCCACCACGCCGAAAGTCGCCCAGCGCTTTGGTGCTGGCACCCACAGCGAAATCGGCCCGATCGTGCGGCAGGCGTTGTGGCTGGCGTTGGTGGTGGGCTTGATGGCGACTGGCATGCTGTTCAGCGCCGAACCGATTTTGCACCTGATGAAGGTCGATCCCGAGCTGATCGGCCCGTGCATGCAATACCTGCACGGTATCGCCAGCGGGCTGCCCGCCGTCGCGCTCTACCATGTGTTGCGCTGTTTCAGTGACGGCCTGGGACGCACGCGCCCGGCGATGGTCCTGGGGTTGTGCGGGCTCGCGCTGAACATTCCGCTGAACTACGTCTTCATTTATGGCCACTTCGGTGTGCCGGCCATGGGCGGCGTCGGTTGTGGCTGGGCCACGGCGATTGTGATGTGGGTGATGGCGCTGGGCATGGCCGGCTGGGAGCGCTGGGCGCCGGCGTATCAGTCGAGCCAGTTGTTCAGCCGTTTCGACTGGCCACAATGGGCGGTGATCAAACGCCTGCTGAGTATCGGCTTGCCGATCGGCATCGCGGTGTTTGCCGAATCGAGCATCTTCGCGGTGATTGCCCTGCTGATCGGCAGCCTCGGCGCCACGGTGGTGGCCGGGCATCAGATTGCCCTGAATGTCAGCTCGCTGGTGTTCATGATCCCTTACTCCCTGGGCATGGCTGTGACCGTGCGCGTCGGTCAGGCACTGGGGCGTGAAGAGCCGCGCGAGGCGCGTTTTGCCGCGGGTGTCGGCATGGGCACCGCGCTGGCCTACGCCTGCCTGTCGGCGAGCATGATGTTGCTGATGCGCGAGCACATCGCAGCGATCTACACCGCAGACCCGACGGTGATCCATATCGCGGCGATGCTGATTGTGTACTCGGCGCTGTTCCAGTTTTCCGACGCCATCCAGGTGACCGCGGCCGGCGCCCTGCGCGGTTTTCAGGACACTCGGGTGACGATGATCCTCACCCTGTTCGCCTACTGGGGCATCGGCTTGCCGGTGGGTTACGCCCTCGGTCTGACCGACTGGTTCGGCGAACCCCGTGGCCCGAGCGGGCTGTGGCAGGGTTTGATCGTCGGCCTGAGCTGCGCGGCGCTGATGCTGTCGATTCGCCTGACGCGCAGTGCACGCAAGCGGATCCGCATGAGCCATTCGATGGGTTGAACTGTAGGAGCGAGCTTGCTCGCGATGGAGCTGAGAGCGACGCGTTTATCCAGCAAACACGCGCTATCGTTTACGTCCATCGCGAGCGAGCTCGCTCCTACAAGGGTCAGCGTTGGTTAATCCGATTTCTTGCGAATCCAGTACAGGTAAGTGCCGGCATCTTCGTGCTGCGCGATCAGCTCGTGGTCGAGGAACACGCAGAACTTGGGAATGTCGCGACGGGTCGACGGGTCGGTGGCGATCACCTTGAGCAGGCCGCCGGGTGCCAGGTCACGGATGTGCTGGTGCAGCATCATCACCGGTTCCGGGCAGTTGAGGCCGGTGGCGTCGAGGGTGCCGTCTACCGGCGTATCAAGCATTTCACTCATGATTCACTCCTGAAACTGGCCGGCATTGTCGCGCATTGCCGGGTGTTCGGTCATCTGTGGCATGACGCCATCCCCTGTAGGAGCGAGGCTTGCCCGCGAAGCTTTTGGCGTCCTTAAGGGCCTCTTCGCGGGCAAGCCTCGCTCCTACACGGTTTGTGTACATCAGCGGGATTTTGGTTTCTTCACGTCCAGGCGGCGCAGGTGGCACGTCACTTCTTCGCGGTCGTGATACAGCTGCTTGCAGCCGATTTCGACGCGAATCCCGCGCTCCTTAAAACCGTCGGCAATGCGCTCCAGCAAGCGTTTCACTTCAGCGTAACGCTGCTTCATCGGCAGCTTGAGGTTGACCACCGCTTCGCGGCAATGCCCTTCACCAATCCATTCCTCCAGCATCGCCGCGTTGCGTGCCGGTTTCTCGACGATGTCGCAGACCATCCAGTCCACCGGCTGCCGTGGCTTGAAGGTGAAACCGTCGGCCATCAAATGCTGCACCAGACCAGTGTCCATCAGGCTTTCAGCCATCGGACCATTGTCGATGGCAGTCACCAGCATGCCACGATTGACCAGTTGCCAGGTCCAGCCACCCGGCGCCGCGCCAAGGTCGACGCCAGTCATGTCGCTGTGCAGACGCTCGTCCCACTGATCGCGCGGGATGAAATGGTGCCACGCCTCTTCCAGCTTCAACGTCGAACGGCTCGGCGCCTCGCGCGGAAACTTCAGGCGTGGAATGCCCATCGGCCACATCGCCGAGTTATTCGACTCGGCCAGGCCCATGAACACTTCGCGACCACTCTTGAACGTCAGCAGCAAACGCGGCTTGTTCGCGTCTTCCACCAGTTTGCCGGCCGCCATCAGCGCCTTGCGCAGGTGCACTTCGAATTTCTTGCAGAAGTTCGACAGCTCTTTGCCGTCGTTGGTGTCGACCATTTCCAGCCACAGGCTGCCGCACAGCGGGAAATCCGCCATGTGCGTGAGAATCACGCTGATACGGTCGGTTTCCGGCAGGTCGATGAAAATCCCCCGCGCCCATTGGCGCGGGAAGATCAGCTCGGCGAAACGCTGACCGCGCATCAGGCGCTCGGCGCCGTCTTCTTCGGTGCAGATGAATTCGGCGCAGGCGCTGGCGGTTTTTGCCTTGGCATAACCGGCCACGTTCAGCCGTGCGGCGTGTTCGGAAATCTCGGAACAGACTTCGCCTTCGAAGCCCGGCCGGCAATGCATAAAGAGGGTGTTCATTCTTACTCCTGGGCAGTTGGCGAAGAATTCAGCCACTGCGCGATGCCCAGACTTGCGTTGAAGCAAAGCCTGTCACGAAAACCGGCGCATGATAGCCGAGTTCGGAACCTCGGACTTGCCCATAGAGTCCGGTTATTAGCTTTAACGTTCAAACGGGGCTAGGTTGAAAGCTCTGTCCGTCCCCTCAGTCCGTAGCCGTGCGGACTTTAAGGAGTGATCGTAATGCCGTCCCTCGATAGCCTGAAAACCCTTAAAACCCTGCAAGTCGACGACAAGACCTACCATTACTTCAGTCTGCCCGATGCCGCCAAAAGCCTCGGTGATCTCGACAAGCTACCGATGTCGTTGAAAGTGCTGCTGGAAAACCTGCTGCGCTGGGAAGACGAAAAAACCGTCACCGGCGCCGACCTGCGAGCGATTGCCGCCTGGCTCAAGGAGCGCCGCTCCGACCGCGAGATCCAGTACCGCCCCGCCCGCGTCTTGATGCAAGACTTTACCGGCGTTCCCGCCGTGGTCGACCTGGCCGCCATGCGCGCCGCCATGGCCAAGGCCGGCGGCGACCCGCAGCGGATCAATCCACTGTCGCCGGTGGACCTGGTGATCGACCACTCGGTGATGGTCGACAAGTTCGGCAGCGCCAGCGCCTTCGAACAGAACGTCGACATTGAAATGCAGCGCAACGGCGAGCGTTACGCCTTTCTGCGCTGGGGCCAGAGTGCTTTCGACAACTTCAGCGTGGTGCCGCCGGGCACCGGGATTTGCCATCAGGTGAACCTCGAATACCTCGGCCGCACGGTCTGGACCAAGGATGAAGACGGCCGCACCTATGCGTTCCCCGACACGCTGGTCGGCACTGATTCCCATACCACCATGATCAACGGCCTCGGCGTCCTCGGCTGGGGCGTCGGCGGGATCGAAGCGGAAGCGGCGATGCTCGGCCAACCGGTGTCGATGCTCATTCCAGAAGTGATCGGCTTCAAACTCACAGGCAAATTGAAGGAAGGCATCACCGCCACCGACCTGGTGCTGACCGTGACCCAGATGCTGCGCAAGAAAGGCGTGGTCGGCAAATTCGTCGAGTTCTACGGCGACGGCCTTGCCGATCTGCCGCTGGCCGACCGCGCGACCATCGCCAACATGGCCCCGGAATATGGCGCTACCTGCGGCTTTTTCCCGGTGGATGACATCACTCTGGATTATCTGCGCCTGTCCGGTCGTCCACTTGAAACCGTGAAACTGGTCGAGGCCTACAGCAAGGCGCAAGGCCTGTGGCGTCTGCCGGGCAAGGAACCGGTGTTCACCGACAGCCTGGCGCTGGACATGCGCAGCGTCGAAGCCAGCCTCGCCGGGCCGAAACGCCCACAGGACAGGGTGTCGTTGCCGAATGTTGCGCAAGCATTCAGTGACTTCACCGACCTGCAATTCAAACCTGCCAGCAAGGAAGAAGGTCGCCTCGAAAGTGAAGGCGGCGGTGGCGTTGCGGTGGGCAATGCCGACTTGGCCGGTGAAGCCGACTACGATTTTGAAGGTCAAACCTATCGCTTGAAAAACGGCGCGGTGGTCATCGCCGCAATCACCTCCTGCACCAACACCTCCAACCCAAGCGTAATGATGGCCGCCGGCCTGGTGGCGAAGAAAGCCGTGGAAAAAGGCCTCAAACGCAAACCGTGGGTGAAAAGCTCGCTCGCTCCCGGTTCCAAAGTGGTGACCGACTACTACAAGGCTGCCGGGCTGACGCAATACCTGGATCAACTCGGTTTCGACCTGGTCGGTTATGGCTGCACTACCTGCATCGGCAACTCCGGGCCGTTGCCGGAGCCGATCGAAAAAGCCATCCAGAAAGCCGACCTGACCGTCGCTTCGGTGCTGTCGGGCAATCGCAACTTCGAAGGCCGCGTGCATCCGCTGGTGAAAACCAACTGGCTGGCCTCGCCGCCGCTGGTCGTCGCGTTTGCGCTGGCCGGCACGGTGCGCATTGATATCAGCAGTGAGCCATTGGGTGACGACAAGGACGGCAACCCGGTTTACTTGCGGGACATCTGGCCAAGCACCCAAGAAATCGCCGACGCGGTGAATCAGGTCAACACCGCGATGTTCCACAAGGAATATGCCGAAGTGTTTGCCGGCGACGAGCAATGGCAGGCGATTGAAGTGCCTCAAGCGGCGACTTATGTCTGGCAGAACGATTCGACTTACATCCAGCACCCACCGTTTTTCGACGACATCGGCGGACCGCCGCCCGTGGTCAAGGACGTCGCGGGTGCCCGCGTCCTTGCGCTGCTCGGCGACTCGGTGACCACCGACCACATCTCCCCCGCCGGCAACATCAAGACCGAGAGCCCCGCCGGCCATTACCTGCGCGAGAAAGGTGTGGAGCCGCGGGACTTCAACTCCTACGGCTCCCGTCGCGGCAACCATGAAGTGATGATGCGCGGCACCTTTGCCAACATCCGCATTCGCAACGAGATGCTCGGCGGCGAGGAAGGCGGCAATACGATTTACATTCCTACCGGGGAAAAACTGGCGATCTACGACGCGGCCATGCGTTACCAAGCCTCGGGCACGCCGCTGGTGGTGATTGCCGGGCAAGAATACGGCACCGGTTCGAGCCGCGACTGGGCGGCCAAGGGCACCAATCTGTTGGGCGTGAAAGCGGTCATCGCCGAAAGCTTCGAGCGGATTCACCGCTCCAATCTGGTCGGCATGGGCGTGTTGCCCTTGCAGTTCAAGCTGGATCAGAACCGCAAGAGCCTCAATCTGACTGGCAAGGAGACCCTGGACATTCAGGGCCTGAGCGGCGTCGAGCTGACGCCGCGAATGAACCTGACGCTGATCATCACCCGTGAAAACGGCAGCCGAGAGAAGATCGAGGTGTTGTGCCGGATCGATACGCTGAATGAAGTCGAGTACTTCAAGTCAGGGGGGATTTTGCATTACGTGTTGCGGCAGTTGATTGCGTCGTAAGTATTTGCAGAAAAAGACACCGCCTTCGGGCGGTGTTTTTGTTTGTGGGGTGTATGTCCCTATAATCGCCGCGCTTTTGTATACCGGACATCGCACCACTGTAGGAGCGAGCCTGCTCGCGATGGGGCCGTAACATCCAATATCAGTGCCGCCTGACACTCCGCCATCGCGAGCAGGCTCGCTCCTACAAAGGACCGAGGCGACCCGCAGAATTTCGAACACAAGGACTTCAGATGTTTGCTTTGCCATGGACCTTCCTGGCCCTGCTCTCCCTCGGTTATGCCATGGCGCTGTCCTACGGCCATCTCGGCTGGCTGGCGCTTATCTCGGTCGCATTGCTACTGATCGCCGGTTTCGCCGTGCGTCAGCAACAGCTCCGGATCGGCCATTACCTCGGTCACGGCCTGTTTATTTTCATGGCGCTGGCATTGGCGATGCACTGGCTCCCCGGTTTCTACAACGGTCGAGGTATCAATCCGCATCGTATTACCGACGATGCCGTACCGTTTGCGCTGTACCTGAATCTGGACAAACCGCTGATTGGTTTCTGGCTGTTGCTGGTCTGCCCGTGGATTGTCGGCCGGCATTCGCTGCGGCTTTCCATTCCCGCCGCGCTGCTGGGGCTGACACTGAGCAGCGTGCTGGCATTGGGTGGCGCGCTGTTGTTGGGTGTGATCAGTTGGGCCCCCAAATGGCCTGATCAGGCCTGGCTGTGGCTGTTCAACAACCTGTTGCTGGTGACGCTGGTGGAAGAAGCGCTGTTTCGCGGCTACCTTCAGGGCGGCCTCAGCCGGCACTTTAAACACCTACCTTATGGTGAAAACCTGGCGCTGCTGCTCGCCTCGCTGTTGTTTGGCCTGGTGCATGCCGGCGCTGGCTGGCAATGGGTGTTGCTGGCGAGTCTGGCAGGTGTCGGCTATGGTCTGGCCTACCGTTTCGGCGGGTTAGGTGCGGCCATTGCCACGCATTTCGGTTTGAACCTGCTGCATTTCAGCCTGTTCACCTATCCGATGCTGGCGGGCTGACGCAACGGTCGTTTTGCGACGCGCCGCTGATTATTGAAAAATTTTCTTCAATAAATCCCTGACGGTGCCGACAACCTCTCAAAGCCTTGCGGATTGAAAAAAGCCATGCGTAACAACCAGCCCATTACACAACGCGAACGGACCTTCCCGGCTCAGCAACGATTGATTTCCACTACCGATGCCAAGGGCGTGATCACCTACTGCAACGACGCTTTCGTCGAAATCAGTGGGTATTCCCGCGAGGAACTGATCCGTGCACCGCATAACCTGGTTCGTCACCCCGACGTACCGGCCGCGGTGTTCGCGCACATGTGGGGCACATTGAAACAAGGCTTGCCATGGATGGGCATTGTCAAGAATCGCTGCAAGACCGGTGACCACTACTGGGTTAACGCCTACGTCACACCGGTGTTCGATGGCAGCCAGGTAATCGGTTACGAGTCGGTGCGGGTCAAACCCACCGCCGAGCAGATCCAGCGTGCCGAAGCGCTCTACCAACGCATCAACCAGGGCAAGTCAGCGATTCCTTCCACCGATAAATGGCTGCCGGTCCTGCAGGACTGGTTGCCGTTCATTCTGGTCAGCCAACTGAGCTTCATGATCGGTGCCACGCTCAACTCCCAATGGGGTTTTGCCTTGGCCGCCGGTCTTTCGGTGCCACTGGGCCTGCTGGGGTTGAGCTGGCAACAGCGCGGCCTCAAGCGCTTGCTGCGACTGGCCGAGCAAACCACCTCCGACCCGCTGATCGCACAGATGTACACCGACAGCCGTGGTGCCCAGGCGCGTCTGGAGATGTCTATCCTCAGCCAGGAAGCCCGCCTGAAAACCTGCCTGACCCGTCTGCAGGACACCGCCGAGCACCTGAGCGACCAGGCGAAACAGTCCGACACCCTGGCCCACAGCAGCTCCACCGGCCTGGAACGTCAGCGCGTCGAAACCGAGCAGGTGGCCACCGCCGTCAATCAGATGGCCGCCACCACCCAGGAAGTCGCCAGCCACGTGCAACGCACGGCGGACGCGACTCAAGAAGCCAATCGCCTGACCGGGCGCGGCCGTGACATCGCCGGGGAAACCCGCGAAGCCATTCAGCGCCTGTCGGAGGTGGTCGGCGAAACCGGTCTGACCGTGACGCAACTGGCCAAGGACAGCGACGAAATCGGCGGCGTGGTCGACGTGATCAAAGGCATCGCCGACCAGACCAACCTGCTGGCATTGAACGCCGCCATCGAAGCGGCGCGTGCCGGCGAGATGGGTCGCGGCTTTGCGGTGGTTGCCGACGAAGTTCGCCAATTGGCGCAGCGCACCAGCGAATCCACCGGGCAGATTCATGCCCTGATCGCCAAGCTCCAGCAAACCGCCAGCACCGCCGTGCAAACCATGGAATCCGGGCATCGCCAGGCGGAAGAAGGTGTGGCACGGGTGCTCGAAGCGGATCAGGCGCTGGTCGGGATCAGCGAAGCGGTGGCACACATCACCGACATGACCACCCAGATTGCGGCCGCGACCGAAGAGCAAAGCTCAGTGGCCGAAGAAATCAGCCGCAACATCAGCAACATCTCGCAACTGGCCGACCAGACGTCGGAACAGGCGCAGCACTCGGCGTTGTTGAGTGAAGAGCTGACCAAGACCGCGAATACCCAGTATTCGTTGGTGGAGCGGTTTAACCGCTGATTGATGCTGGAAAGACAAAAAACCCGGACGGTGAAAGCCTCCGGGTTTTTTATTGCCAGTTTGAATGGGATGTCGCCTGTCCGGGCCTCTTCGCGGGCAAGCCTCGCTCCTACAGGTCATCCCGAGCAGACACCGATAACCTGTAGGAGCGAGGCTTGCCCGCGAAGAGGCCCGGACAGGCACTGCAAATCTCACCGCAGAAATGTTGCAACCTTGTTCGCCGCAGCCGCCAAATGCTGCTCATGCGTAAACCCCGAAGCCTTCAACGGCTTCAAATCATGATCCCCCGCCGCCAACCAGAACACCTCGATACTCGGCGCCAACGCATAAGCCTCGACCGCCTCACGATTCCCCAACGCATCGCGCTCGCCCTGGACAATCAGCGTCCGGGTCTTCAACGCAGCCAGATGCTCGACCCGTGGCTTCTCCGGCTTGCCTACGGCATAGAACGGATAGCCGAGGCACACCAAGGCATCGGCTTCGAGCTCATCGGCCAAAAGACTGGCCATCCGCCCGCCCATGGACTTGCCGCCAATGGCCAGGCGACCAGTGACATGGCGTCGCACCACGGCGTACACCTCACGCCAGCACTCCAGCAGTTTCGGTGCCGGGTTCGGGGGACGCTTGCCGCCATCGACACGTCGTTGCGCCATGTAGGGGAACTCGAAGCGCAGCACGTTGACGCCCTGCGCAGCAAGGCGCGCGGCCATGTCGTTCATCCAGGCGCTGTCCATCGGCGCCCCGGCGCCATGCGCAAGAATCAGCGTCACAGGTTCAACCGAAACCGTTGAAGCGGCTTCATTCCACAGCCATCCATGCTCCCGCACACACTGCGCCCATTGATCCCCGTCAATACTGGCCTTGTGCTCTTTGTCCATGCTTGCCTCGCTTTTAGTCTGCCTATAACTCCAGGCGAAGGGAGCGTCTGCCTTGCGCGAACGCCCTTTCGGCTGAACCGTGGATGGGGAACCATGAACACTTCTATCAGTACCGCCTACAACTACAAGGTGGTCCGCCAATTCGCCATTATGACGGTGGTGTGGGGCATCGTCGGCATGGGGCTCGGGGTTTTTCTCGCGGCTCAATTGGTCTGGCCCGAACTCAACTTCAATTTGCCGTGGACCAGTTTCGGCCGCTTGCGCCCACTGCACACCAATGCGGTGATCTTCGCGTTCGGCGGTTGCGCCCTGTTCGCCAGTTCGTTCTATTCGGTGCAACGCACCTGCCAGACACAACTGTTTGCGCCGAAAGTTGCCGCATTCTGCTTCTGGGGCTGGCAACTGGTGATTCTGCTGGCGGCGATCAGCCTGCCGCTGGGCTACACCAGTTCCAAGGAATACGCCGAGCTGGAATGGCCGATCGACATCCTGATCACCATCGTCTGGGTCGCCTACGCCATCGTGTTTTTCGGCACGCTGGCCAAGCGTAAGACCAAGCACATCTATGTGGGCAACTGGTTCTTCGGTGGCTTCATCATCACCGTGGCGATTTTGCACATCGTCAACAACCTTGAGCTGCCGGTGAGTTTCACCAAGTCCTACTCGCTGTACGCCGGTGCGACCGATGCCATGGTGCAGTGGTGGTACGGCCACAACGCCGTAGGCTTTTTCCTCACCGCCGGTTTCCTCGGGATGATGTACTACTTCGTGCCGAAACAGGCCGAGCGTCCGGTGTATTCCTATCGCCTGTCGATCGTGCACTTCTGGGCGCTGATCACCCTGTATATCTGGGCCGGTCCGCACCACTTGCACTACACCGCGCTGCCGGACTGGGCGCAGTCGCTGGGCATGGTGATGTCGCTGATCCTGCTGGCGCCAAGCTGGGGCGGGATGATCAACGGCATGATGACGCTTTCCGGCGCCTGGCATAAGTTGCGCAGCGACCCGATCCTGCGCTTCCTCGTGGTCTCCCTGGCGTTCTACGGCATGTCGACCTTCGAAGGGCCGATGATGGCGATCAAGACCGTGAACGCCCTCTCCCACTACACCGACTGGACCATCGGCCACGTACACGCCGGCGCACTCGGCTGGGTGGCGATGATTTCCATCGGCGCGCTGTACCACATGATCCCGAAAATCTTCGGTCGCCCGCAGATGCACAGCATCGGCCTGATCAACGCGCACTTCTGGCTGGCCACTATCGGCACCGTGCTGTACATCGCCTCGATGTGGGTCAACGGCATCGCCCAGGGCCTGATGTGGCGCGCAGTCAACGAAGACGGCACGCTGACCTACTCCTTCGTCGAAACCCTGGTGGCCAGCCACCCAGGCTTCATCGTGCGACTGGTGGGCGGTGCGATCTTCCTCAGCGGCATGTTCCTGATGGCTTACAACACCTGGCGCACCGTGCGGGCCTCGCAGCCTGCCGAAGTCGCCGCTGCCGCGCAGATGGCCTGAGGAGTCCGAGATGAAACACGAAACAATCGAAAAAAACGTCGGCCTGCTGATGCTGCTGATGGTCCTGGCCGTGAGCATCGGCGGTCTGACCCAGATCGTCCCGCTGTTCTTCCAGGACGTGACCAATAAACCGGTGGAAGGCATGAAGCCCTACACCGCGTTGCAACTGGAAGGTCGCGACATTTACATCCGCGAAGGCTGCGTCGGTTGCCACTCGCAGATGATCCGGCCGTTCCGCGCCGAGACCGAGCGTTACGGTCACTACTCGGTGGCCGGGGAAAGCGTCTGGGACCACCCGTTCCTGTGGGGTTCCAAGCGTACCGGTCCGGACCTGGCCCGTGTCGGTGGCCGCTACTCCGAAGACTGGCACCGCGCGCACTTGTACAACCCGCGCAACGTGGTGCCGGAATCGAAGATGCCGGCCTATCCATGGCTGGTGGCCAATCAGCTCGACAGCAGCCACACCGAAACCAAGATCAAGGCAATGCGCACCCTCGGCGTGCCGTACACCGATGCCGACATCGCAGGCTCGGTCGAATCGCTCAAGGGCAAGACCGAAATGGACGCACTGGTCGCCTACCTGCAAGTGCTCGGCACTGCCATCAAGAGCAAGAGGTGAGCCATGCCCTTTGAAATAATGAGCGTAATGAGCAGTGGATTGATTCGTGGCCTGGGCACGGTCGTGGTGTTCGTGGCCTTCGTCGGCCTGACGTTGTGGGTGTTCAACAGCAAGCGCAATCCGGAGTTCGCCGAAGCACGTTTGCTGCCGTTCGCCGATGAGCCACAAGCCGATAGCACCCAAGAACCTGAAGCAAGGAGTACCCGGTCATGACCACTTTCTGGAGTACGTGGATCTGCGTACTGACCATCGGCAGCCTGATCGGCCTGACCTGGCTGCTGATCGGCACCCGCAAGGGCGAAACCAAGGGCAGCGTCGACCAGACCATGGGCCACAGCTTCGACGGCATCGAGGAGTATGACAATCCGCTGCCGCAATGGTGGTTCATGCTGTTCGCCGGCACGCTGGTGTTCGCCGTGGGCTACCTGATTCTTTACCCGGGCCTGGGCAACTGGAAAGGCATCCTGCCGGGTTACGAGAACGGCTGGACCGGCGTTCACGAATGGGAAAAGGAGATGAACAAGGCCGACGCGAAGTTCGGACCGATCTTCGCCAAATTCGCCGCCATGCCGGTGGAAGAAGTGGCCAAGGACCCGCAAGCGCTGAAAATGGGCGGTCGCCTGTTCGCCTCGAACTGCTCGGTGTGCCACGGCTCGGATGCCAAGGGCGCTTTCGGCTTCCCGAACCTGGCCGACAGCAACTGGCGCTGGGGCGGTGACGCCGAGATGATCAAGACCACGATCATGGGTGGACGCATGGCGGCGATGCCGGCCTGGGGTGAAATCCTCGGTGAAGCCGGCGTGAAAAACGTTGCCGCGTATGTACGTCATGAACTGGCCGGCCTGCCATTGCCGGCTGGCGACACCGCCGACCTGCAAGCCGGACAGCAAGCGTTCAGCACCACCTGCGTAGCCTGTCATGGGGCAAACGGTAAGGGCACTGAAGCCATGGGTGCGCCGAACCTGACGCAACCGGCCGGTTTTATCTACGGTACAAGCCTGGCGCAACTGCAACAAACGATCCGCCATGGCCGCCAGGGCCATATGCCAGCGCAGAACGAACTGCTCGGCAACGACAAAGTGCAACTGCTGGCCGCTTATGTGTACAGCCTGTCCCACGGTCTGAATACAGAGCGTTTGCAGGCCGAAGGCAAAAGCGAATAATTCTTGACCGCTCTGCTGCCGCATTCTTCTCGGATGCGGCAGTTCCCTGCCCCTTTGCGACCCATTGTCGCACCCCTCCGTTAGTCCGCCTTTCGGTTCACCAGATTCGGGTCTAAGCTTGCCCCGATGCGGACTGGCTTGAGCCGGTTCCAGGTCGACCCGACCCGATGTGTTCGACGAATCAGCTCGATGACAAGCCGCAAAGGCTGGTAGATACCGGCTGTCGTGCCAATTGCCATCGGTCACCCGATCGTTGCGTTTGAACACACCCCGTTACATCTGACCTGACCCTCTCATCATTTTCGTTCGCTGCGACATTTTGTCCGAGGGCGATTTTGTCCTTACGCGGCGCATGGAAAGGCCGCAGAATCAGCTTTTGAAAGCATTGACCCAGGTCATGGCGCGTTGCAATGACCCCCTGCTTTCTCCATACTTGCGGCCGATTTTTACTCCTAATAAAACACCCAAACCGTGGAACCTTAGAATGAGCACAGCAATCAGTCCGACTGCTTATAACTATAAGGTAGTCCGCCAGTTCGCCATCATGACGGTGGTCTGGGGGATCCTTGGCATGGGGCTCGGTGTCTTCATCGCCTCGCAACTGGTCTGGCCGGAGTTGAACTTCGGTCTGCCGTGGACGAGCTTTGGACGCCTGCGCCCGTTGCACACTAACCTGGTGATTTTCGCCTTTGGTGGTTGTGCACTGTTTGCCACTTCTTATTACGTCGTGCAGCGAACCTGCCAAACGCGACTGATTTCCGACAGCCTCGCGGCCTTCACCTTCTGGGGTTGGCAAGCGGTGATCGTCGGCGCCATCGTTACCTTGCCGCTGGGTTACACCACCACCAAGGAATACGCTGAGCTGGAATGGCCCCTGGCTATTCTGCTGGCCATCGTCTGGGTCACCTACGGTCTGGTGTTCTTCGGCACCATCACCAAGCGCAAGACCAAGCACATCTATGTGGGCAACTGGTTCTACGGTGCCTTCATCGTCGTGACGGCGATGCTGCACATCGTCAACCACGCCTCGCTGCCGGTCAGTTTCTTCAAGTCCTACTCGGCCTACGCCGGTGCGACGGATGCGATGATCCAGTGGTGGTACGGCCACAACGCCGTCGGTTTCTTCCTGACCACCGGCTTCCTCGGGATGATGTACTACTTCGTTCCGAAGCAGGCCGAGCGTCCGATCTACTCCTATCGCCTGTCCATCGTGCACTTCTGGGCGCTGATCACCCTGTACATCTGGGCCGGTCCGCACCACCTGCACTACACCGCGCTGCCGGACTGGGCGCAGTCGCTGGGCATGGCCATGTCGATCATCCTGCTGGCACCAAGCTGGGGCGGCATGATCAACGGCATGATGACCCTGTCGGGCGCCTGGCATAAGCTGCGCACCGACCCGATCCTGCGTTTCCTCGTGGTCTCCCTGGCGTTCTACGGCATGTCGACCTTCGAAGGTCCGATGATGGCGATCAAGACCGTCAACTCGCTGTCGCACTACACCGACTGGACCATCGGCCACGTACACGCCGGCGCTCTTGGCTGGGTAGCGATGATCTCGATCGGCGCGATCTACCACATGATCCCGAAACTGTTCGGTCGCGCGCAGATGCACAGCATCGGCCTGATCAACGCACACTTCTGGCTCGCGACCATCGGTACCGTGCTGTACATCGCTTCGATGTGGGTCAACGGCATCACCCAGGGCCTGATGTGGCGTGCAATCAACGATGACGGCACCCTCACCTACTCGTTCGTCGAAGCGCTGCAAGCCAGCCACCCGGGCTTCATCGTTCGCGCATTGGGCGGCGCATTCTTCGCCACCGGCATGCTGCTCATGGCCTACAACGTATGGCGTACCGTACGTGCCTCGAACCCGGCAGAAGCTGAAGCCGCCGAACAGATTGCTGTAGTTGGAGCTCACTGATGAAGCATGAAGCAGTCGAGAAGAATATTGGCCTGCTGGCCTTCTTCATGGTCATCGCCGTCAGCATCGGCGGCCTGACCCAGATCGTTCCGCTGTTTTTCCAGGACGTCACCAACAAGCCGGTCGAAGGCATGAAGCCTCGTACCGCCCTTGAACTGGAAGGCCGCGACATCTACATCGCCAACGGTTGTGTCAGCTGCCACTCGCAGATGATCCGCCCGTTCCGTGCTGAAACCGAACGCTACGGCCACTACTCGGTTGCCGGTGAAAGCGTCTGGGACCACCCGTTCCTGTGGGGTTCCAAGCGTACCGGTCCGGACCTGGCCCGTGTCGGCGGTCGTTACTCCGATGACTGGCAGCGTGCGCACTTGTACAACCCGCGCAACGTAGTGCCCGAGTCGAAAATGCCGGCCTACCCGTTCCTCGTGGAAAACAAGCTCGACGGCAAAGACACCGCCAAGAAAATGGAAGTCTTGCGCACGCTCGGCGTCCCTTACACCGACGAAGACATCGCCGGCGCCAAGGATGCTGTGAAGGGCAAAACCGAAATGGACGCGCTGGTGGCCTATCTGCAAGGCCTGGGCACCATCATCAAAAGCAAACGGTGATTTAGATGGATATCGGGATGATTCGTGGCCTGGGCACCGTTGTTGTGATGGTGGCCTTCATCGGTCTGGCGCTGTGGGTGTTCAGCCCCAAGCGCAAGTCGGAGTTTGAAGACGCGACCTTGCTGCCTTTCGCGGATGATCCCGAAGCCATCAAGCACGTCGAGCAAGCTTCTAGGAGTAACAAAGAATGACTACGTTCTGGAGTCTGTACGTCACAGTCCTCAGTCTCGGCACCATCTTCGCCCTGACCTGGCTGTTGCTGTCCACCCGCAAGGGCCAGCGCAGCGAAGCCACCGAAGAAACGGTTGGCCACTCCTTCGACGGGATCGAGGAGTACGACAACCCGCTGCCGAAATGGTGGTTCATGCTGTTCGTGGGCACCATCATTTTCGCCCTGGGTTACCTGGTGCTGTACCCGGGCCTGGGCAACTGGAAAGGCCTGCTGCCAGGTTACAACTACCTGGATAACGAGAAGCAGACCGCGTTCGCCAACGGCCAGAGCGGCTGGACCGGCGTTCACGAGTGGGAAAAGGAAATGGCCAAGTCGGACGCCAAGTTCGGCCCGATCTTCGCCAAATTCGCTTCCATGCCGATCGAAGAAGTCGCCAAGGACCCGCAAGCCCTGAAGATGGGTGGCCGTTTGTTCGCCTCCAACTGCTCGGTTTGCCACGGCTCCGACGCCAAAGGCGCTTATGGCTTCCCGAACCTGACCGACGCCGACTGGCGCTGGGGTGGCGAAGCAGAAACCATCAAGGCCACCATCATGGGCGGTCGTCACGCGGTCATGCCGGCATGGGCTGAAGTGATCGGCGAACAAGGCGTTGCTGATGTTGCTGCGTTCGTCCTGACCAGCCTCGATGGCCGCAAGCTGCCGGAAGGCACCAAGGCTGACCCGGCTGCCGGGCAGAAACTGTTCGCCGCCAACTGCGTGGCGTGCCACGGTCCGGCCGGCAAAGGGACGCCAGCGATGGGCGCACCTGACCTGACCCACCCGGGCGCGTTCATCTACGGTTCGAGCTTCGCTCAACTGCAGCAGACCATCCGCTACGGCCGTCAGGGCCAGATGCCTGCGCAAGAACAGCTGCAAGGCAACGACAAGGTTCACCTGCTGGCCGCTTACGTCTACAGCTTGTCTCACGGTGAGAAAGCTCCGGCGGCGGATGCCCAGTAAGGCAAACGCTTGATGCAAAAAAACGGCCCCGCCAGTGAGAATTGGCGGGGCCGTTTCATTTCAGCTTACCGGATGACCGGAATGACTTTGTCGACCTTGCGGCTTGGCCAGTTGCTGCGTCTGACAATGCTGACTTCGAGGGAGCGCCCGTCACCGGAAAAACTGGCAATCAGGTACGTTTGCTGGGATGCCGACCCGCTTAAAAATACCGGCACCTCACCGAACCGCTGCTCCATCCCCCAATCAAAAAAGGCCCCTGTCCCCCAGTGGTCATGCCCACCGAAAATGGCCGTCACCTTGTACTGTTCGACCATCTGCTTAAACCTGGAAAGCTGAGCGTCGCTGCCATTCCAATCGTATACCTTGTGCATGTTCAGGATAATAATCCTGCCTTGTTCTCTAGCCCTCTTCAGATCCTGCTCCAGCCAGTCAAGCGCAGGGGTCACTTCAAAGTGTGTGGGCGCAAGAGGATTACCGGAAGAAAAACTCACTGCGTAAGTCGGCTCGTTATTCAATTGAATCACGTGTACATCACCGAAATTTTTCGAATAGGCAAAGCTGCCGTAGTAAACCGTGCCGAACCCTTGGGCTCTTGCCGCCAGATCCATGGAGTCAACTTTCCCCCAATAACGATCCTTGAGGTCATTAAGACTGCCTGCCGCACAGTTATTCAAAAAACAGTCATCCACATTATTGACGTAGTCATGATTGCCCAGCCCATAGTCATACAACCCTCCCAACTTTCGCTCGAAGACCGACCTCATGTATGAACGCTCACCACCATGCCCAAATGCCGTGATATCACCATTAATCATGACTGGTATACGGGAAGCTCCGCCATTCAGCTCTCTGAAACTCGCTATATCGGAATACTGTAGCTCTATCAGCTCTTTTGATCGTTCCTCTTTATTGGGGTCTGAAATATTGTCATCGGTCAGATCACTCCAGGGATATTGCGAATCAGAGGCAAACACCATGTGCCTGGGCGTTTCAGCCATCGACTTGCCGTGTACAGAAAGCAGGGACAACACAATTGCAAGACACAGCAACAAATTACTTTTTTTATAAAATTCCATTTAAGCCCATCTCCATTCATATTAATAAGCCCCCAGACCTCAACAAACAAAATATACCGACCCACCAAATAACCACAAACACACTCTTGTTACTGGAAATGGACTTCTATGAAACCTTCAAGTTATTTTAAACTGCTGTTCCTGGCGATCTTTACTTGCGGCCCTGCCATGCATTCGACTGCCAGTGACATTACTCCCCGACACTTCGTCTTTGCCTCGAACCCCAAGTTCCCTTCAAGTGAAAAGTCAGACAATGGCGAAAGTGAATCCACTTCAAGCAAAGAAGAGCGTTCACGCTGGCTGATCGATGCGCAGTACTCCAGCATCGCTGACTTGCGCAAACAATCGGGCGGCGCCTCCGCCGTTCCCGTCATGATCAACGGCAACATGACTGCGTCGGGACAACCCAGCGAACGCACCTACCTCAACGCGGTATTGCAGAACAAACTGAGCAACCTCTATGACTACGGCCTGGGCAATCACGACTACGACTTCAATGTCGCCAGTTGCGCAAGTTGCGCCGCTGGAAGCGTGGACGACCTCAAGGACCGGTACTGGGGAAAAGTCGCCAACATGGACCTCGCCGCGCGGGCTTCCGGCTTGACGAAAACCTGGTACGGCAGCCTGGCTTACTCCCGGGATTACGGTGATGTTCACGTGGTTCAGTTGCACAACGAACCCACTTACACCACCAACTTTTCCACCAGTTCGTTCTTCCAGACCACCGCCTATGAAATCACGGCATCCCTCGACTGGCTGGAACGCGACCTGCAGCGGGCGCGGGCGCAAGGCAAAATCATTTTGCTGAACTTGCATCAGCCGTTTCACTGGCCGGTCAGGGAGACCGAGATTTTCCGGTTCACAAAGATGATCGAGGACTATGGCGTGACCGCCGTGTTTTCCGCGAACGCCAACAAGCAAAGCGGGAAATATGAGTCGAGCAACTACATCTACGGCGATATTCCCTTGTTCATGAGTGGCTCGGCGGTTCAGCAAAGCTGGTTGTATGCCACGTTCTCTGCCGATAGAACGCAAATGACGGTAAACGTCGTCGCGGGCAATGACTGGCGAAACCCCGTCGCGACTCACTCTGTCCCGGTCAAGTAAGCGGCGATCGGCGCCAGGCATACAAGATGCTGGCGCCGATGAATAACCCCCAGCCGGCTATACTCCACAAGTCAATTGACCTGAATCATGTTTTGTTACATCTGCTACACCATTCATGATTTTTCCCCAACGCGACCAAAGGTCGCACCCTTGATCTAGAGCTACAGGCGTATCATTGCGCCACTGCAACACCCCTTTTTGACCGCGGTCGGCATGTACTGACCGAGGCATTTTTCCACTGCCGTGGGATGCAACTGATGAGCAACCAGATTCCGGTACACGACGTTACCCCGCCTGCCAAGAACGCGAACAACAGCGTCGACCTCTACGCCTCTCGAGAAAAGATCTACACCCGCGCCTTCACCGGCCTGTTCCGTAACCTGCGGATGATGGGCGGTGCGTTTTTGTTTCTGTTGTATTTCGGCACGGTCTGGCTGAACTGGGCCGGTCATCAAGCCGTCTGGTGGAACCTGCCGGAGCGTAAATTCTTTATTTTTGGCGCAACGTTCTGGCCGCAGGATTTCATCCTGCTCTCGGGCATTCTGATTGTCAGCGCGTTCGGGCTGTTCTTCATTACCGTGTACGCCGGTCGTGTCTGGTGCGGTTATACCTGCCCGCAGAGCGTCTGGACGTGGATTTTCATGTGGTGCGAGAAGGTCACCGAAGGCGACCGCAACCAGCGCATCAAGCTCGACAAGGCGCCGATGAGCGCCAACAAGTTCCTGCGTAAATTCAGCAAGCACTCGATGTGGCTGCTGATCGGCTTCGCAACCGGCATGACCTTCGTCGGTTACTTCTCGCCGATCCGCGAACTGACCATCGAATTCTTCACCGGCGAAGCGGATGGCTGGTCGTATTTCTGGGTCGGTTTCTTCACCCTCGCCACTTACGGCAACGCCGGCTGGTTGCGCGAGCAGGTTTGCATTTACATGTGTCCGTATGCGCGCTTCCAGAGCGTGATGTTCGACAAGGACACGCTGATCGTTTCCTACGATCCGCGTCGCGGTGAAAGCCGCGGCCCGCGCAAGAAAGGCATCGACTACAAGGCTCAGGGCCTAGGCGATTGCATCGACTGCACCATGTGCGTCCAGGTCTGCCCGACCGGCATCGACATCCGCGACGGCCTGCAAATCGAATGCATCGGTTGTGCTGCGTGCATCGATGCCTGCGACAGCATCATGGACAAGATGGATTACCCGCGCGGTCTGATCAGCTACACCACCGAGCACAACCTGTCCGGGCAAAAAACCCATAAACTGCGCCCGCGCCTGATCGGCTACGCCGCTGTATTGCTGGCGATGATGGCGTTGCTGGCGACGGCGTTCTTCATGCGTTCGCTGGTCGGTTTCGACGTCAGCAAAGACCGCGTGCTGTACCGCGAGAACGCCGAAGGCCGGATTGAAAACGTCTACAGCCTGAAGATCATGAACAAGGATCAGCGCGACCACACCTACGTGCTGGAAGCCGCTGGCCTGCCGGATCTCAAGCTGCAAGGCAAACGCGAGATCAAGGTCGCCGCCGGCGAAATTTTCAGCCAGCCGGTGGAACTGTCCATCGCGCCGGAAAAACTGCCATCGAGCACCAACGAGGTGAAATTCATCCTCAAGGATGCCGATGACGAGAGCATCCACGTTGAAGCCAAGAGCCGGTTCATCGGCCCACAAATTCGTTAAGAGAAGTGATCATGCCCGCAGCAAACGCCGCAAGTCCCTGGTACAAGCATCTTTGGCCGTGGATCATCATTGCCATCCTCGCCTGTTCGGTGACCTTGACCTTGTCCATGGTGACCATCGCGGTGAACAACCCGGACAACCTGGTCAACGACAACTACTACGAGGCCGGCAAAGGCATCAACCGCTCCCTCGACCGTGAGTTGCTGGCGCAAACCCTGCTCCTGCGCGCCAGCGTGCACCTGGATGACGTGACCGGCGAAGTCGACCTGCGCCTGAGCGGCAACAGCCAACCGAAAACCCTCGAACTGAACCTGATCTCGCCGACCCAACCGGAGAAGGATCGCAAGATCACCCTCGCCCAAAGCGAAACCGAACAGGGCCGCTACATCGGCCAGTTGAGCGACAAGGTTGAAGGTCGTCGTTTTGTCGAATTGCTGGGTACTCAGGACGACCACACCTGGCGTATGTTCGAAGAAGAACTGGTCAGCCATGACAAGGATCTGCTGCTGGGTGACGAACCGCTGCAGGGCGCCGAAGACCTGAAAAAGTAAAGTCGCGCTTCGCGCATCGCCGGCAAGCCGGCTCCTACAGGATCGTGCGCCCCCTTGTAGGAGCTGGCTTGCCAGCGATGAGGCCCTTCCAGACGACATAGATCCAACATCATGACCACCCCAACCCCCTGCTACCACTGCGCCCTGCCCGTCCCGGCCGGCAGCCGCTTCACCGCGGCCGTCCTCGGTGAAACCCGCGAGTTCTGCTGCCCGGGTTGTCAGGCGGTGGCCGAAGCGATTGTCGCCGGCGGGCTGGAAAGCTATTACCAGCACCGCAGCGAAGCCTCGGCCAACCCCGAAGCGTTGCCGGTGCAGTTGGTGGATGAACTGGCGCTGTACGATCGCGCCGACGTGCAAAAACCCTTCGTGCGCCACGATGGCGAACTCGCCGAAACCACGCTGCTGATGGAAGGCATCAGTTGCGCGGCCTGTGGCTGGCTGATCGAAAAACACCTGCGCGGCTTGCCGGCGGTGGCCGAAGCGCGCCTCAACCTGTCCAATCATCGCCTGCACGTACGCTGGGCCGATGCGCAATTGCCGCTGAGCCAGGTGCTCAGCGAGTTACGCCACATCGGTTACGCCGCCCATCCCTATCAGGCCGACCGCGCCAGCGAACAACTGGCCAGCGAAAACCGCCTGGCGCTACGCCAACTCGGGGTTGCCGGGCTGCTGTGGTTCCAGGCGATGATGGCGACCATGGCCACCTGGCCGGAATTCAACATCGACCTCAGCCCCGAGCTGCACACCATCCTGCGCTGGGTCGCGCTGTTCCTCACCACGCCGATCGTGTTCTACAGCTGCGCGCCGTTCTTCAAAGGGGCAATGCGCGATTTACGTACCCGCCACCTGACCATGGACGTCTCGGTGTCGCTGGCGATTGGCAGTGCCTACATCGCCGGGATCTGGACCTCGATCACCGGGGTCGGCGAATTGTATTTCGATGCCGTCGGCATGTTTGCGCTGTTCCTGCTGGCCGGACGTTATCTGGAGCGTCGCGCCCGCGAACGCACCGCCGCCGCCACCGCACAACTCGTCAATCTGCTGCCCGCCTCGTGTTTGCGCCTGAGCGCTGATGGTCAGAGCGAGCGGATCCTGCTCAGCGAACTGCGCGTCGGCGATCAGGTTCTGGTGCATCCCGGTGCGATCCTGCCGGCCGATGGCAAGATCCTCGACGGTCAGTCGAGCATCGACGAATCCCTGCTGACTGGCGAATACCTGCCACAGCCGCGCACGCTTGGTGACGCCGTCACCGCCGGCACCCTGAACGTCGAGGGTGCGTTGACTGTGGAAGTCCTCGCCCTCGGCCAGGACACCCGACTGTCTGCCATCGTCCGCCTGCTCGACCGCGCCCAGGCCGAGAAGCCACGACTGGCGGAGATCGCCGACCGCGCCGCGCAATGGTTCCTGCTGCTGACGCTGATCGCATCCGCTTGCATTGGCCTGCTGTGGTGGGAGCTGGACTCATCGCGCGCCTTCTGGATTGTCCTGGCGATGCTCGTCGCGACCTGCCCGTGCGCCCTGTCCCTCGCCACACCGACCGCCCTCACCGCTGCCACCGGCACGCTGCACAAACTGGGTTTGTTGTTGACCCGCGGCCACGTGCTGGAGGGCCTGAACCAGATCGACACGGTTATTTTCGATAAGACCGGCACCCTCACCGAAGGGCGTCTGGCGCTACGCTCGATCCGCCCGCTCGGCGCGCTCGACAGCGATCAATGCCTGGGCCTCGCCGCCGCCCTCGAAAACCGTTCCGAACACCCCATCGCCCGTGCGTTTGGTCGCGCGCCATTGGCCGCTGAAGAAGTCCACAGCACGCCGGGGCTGGGCCTCGAAGGCGTGGTCGGTGAGCAGCGTTTGCGCATCGGTCAACCGGGTTTTGTCTGCGAACTCAGTGGCGCTGCCATCCCGCTGATGCCGGATGAAGCCGGCCAATGGCTGCTGCTCGGCGACAATGCCGGACCGCTGGCATGGTTCGTCCTCGACGACCGTTTGCGCAGCGATGCGCCCGCGTTACTGGAAGCCTGCCGGGCGCGCGGCTGGCGCACGTTGCTGCTGTCGGGTGACAGCTCGCCGATGGTCGCCAGCGTCGCCGCCGAGCTGGGCATCGACGAGGCCCGTGGCGGTTTGCGTCCGGACGACAAATTGCAGGTCCTGCAACAGTTGCACAAAGAAGGACGCAAGGTGTTGATGCTCGGTGACGGCGTGAATGACGTGCCGGTGCTGGCCGCCGCCGACATCAGCGTCGCCATGGGTTCGGCCACCGATCTGGCGAAAACCAGTGCGGATGCGGTGCTGTTGTCCAACCGCCTGGATGCGTTGGTGCAAGCCTTCAGCCTCGCTCGGCGCACCCGTCGGGTCATCATCGAGAACCTGTTGTGGGCCGGGCTGTACAATGGCCTCATGTTGCCGTTCGCCGCCCTCGGCTGGATCACGCCGGTGTGGGCGGCGGTCGGCATGTCCATCAGTTCGTTGACCGTGGTGCTGAACGCCCTGCGCCTGACTCGCCTGCCGAGCACGCCGGCCGCCAGCGCCACGCCAGAAACCCGCCCGCTGCCGGCCTGAGCCGCGCGGGCATGGAGCCTCACCATGCCAGCTCTCTACGTGATGATCCCGGCCGCACTGCTGATCGTCGCCATCGCGGTCTACATCTTCTTCTGGGCGGTCGACAGCGGTCAGTACGACGACCTCGACGGCCCGGCCCACAGCATCCTGTTCGACGACCAGGACCCGAACCACACCGCAGCGGTCGACGAGGCCAGCGGCCATCCGGCCAAACCGGACGACAAGGCGCCCCCGCATGTTTGAGCTGGCGCCCCTGCTGGTGTCGGCGGTCATCCTGGGCCTGCTCGGCGGCGGGCATTGCCTGGGCATGTGCGGCGGCTTGATGGGCGCGCTGACCCTGGCGATTCCCAAGGAACAGCGCAGCCGCCGGTTTCGATTGCTGCTGGCCTACAACCTCGGGCGGATTCTCAGTTACGCAGCGGCCGGCCTGCTGATCGGCCTGGCGGGTTGGGCGGTGGCGAACAGCCCGGCGGCGATGTTCATGCGTATCCTCGCCGGATTGCTGCTGATCGCCATGGGGCTTTATCTCGCCGGCTGGTGGAGCGGCCTGACCCGCATCGAAAGCCTCGGTCGCGGTCTGTGGCGGCATATCCAGCCCGTCGCGAACAAGCTACTGCCAGTGTCGAGCCTGCCGCGAGCCTTGTTGCTCGGCGCGCTCTGGGGCTGGCTGCCGTGCGGGCTGGTTTACAGCACGTTGCTGTGGTCGGCGAGCCAGGGCAATGCGCTGGACAGTGCATTGCTGATGCTCGCGTTCGGGCTGGGCACCTGGCCGGTGTTGCTCGCCACGGGGCTGGCGGCCGAGCGGGTCACGGCGCTGTTGCGCAAACGGTACGTACGCATGACGGGCGGCTTGCTGGTGATGCTGTTTGGCATCTGGACCTTGCCGGGGCCGCATCAGCATTGGCTTATGGGGCACTGAATCGGCGGCGCGGCCTTCGCGGGCAAGCCTCGCTCCTACAGGGGATCTCCAATTCCTGTAGGAGCGAGGCTTGCCCGCGAAGAGGCCCGCACCGACAACACAAATCCTGACCGTTGATGCAAATCAAGATGCCCCAACGCCGCACCCCATAGACTTGCCGACACTGCCAGCCTATCCGGGGGAATGCCCGCATGATGCTCGACGCCATTCGTTGGGATACCGATCTGATCCGCCGTTACGACCTGGCGGGACCGCGTTACACCTCCTACCCGACCGCCGTGCAGTTCGATGGTCATGTCGGCACCTTCGACCTGTTCCATGCGCTGCGCGAAAGCCGCAAGGCCCTGCGTCCGTTGTCGCTGTACGTGCACGTGCCGTTCTGCGCGAACATTTGCTACTACTGCGCCTGCAACAAAGTCATCACCAAGGATCGCGGCCGCGCCCTGCCCTACTTGCAGCGCCTGGAGCAGGAAATCCAGCTGATCGCCTGCCATCTCGACCCGGCGCAGAAGGTCGAGCAATTGCACTTCGGTGGCGGCACACCGACCTTTCTCAGCCATGACGAACTGCGTCAGCTGATGGCGCAACTGCGCAAAAGCTTCAACTTGCTGGATGACGATTCCGGCGACTACGGTATCGAGATCGACCCGCGCGAAGCCGATTGGTCGACCATGGGCCTGCTGCGCGAACTGGGTTTCAACCGGGTCAGCATCGGCCTGCAAGACCTCGACCCCGCCGTGCAACGAGCGGTGAATCGCCTGCAAAGCCTGGAGGAAACCCGGGCGGTGATCGACGCTGCACGGACGCTGCAATTTCGCTCGATCAACATTGACCTGATCTACGGTTTGCCAAGGCAGACGCCGGAGAACTTCGCCCGCACGGTCGACGAAGTGATCAACCTGCAACCGGACCGCCTGTCGGTATTCAACTACGCGCACTTGCCGGAGCGCTTCCTGCCGCAACGGCGAATCAACAGCGACGAATTGCCGACGCCGGCACAGAAGCTGGAAATGCTCCAGCGCACCATCGAACAGCTGACCGCCGCTGGCTACCGTTACATCGGTATGGATCACTTCGCCCTGCCCGACGATGAACTGGCGATTGCTCAGGAAGAATCAACCCTGCAACGCAACTTCCAGGGCTACACCACTCACGGCCATTGCGACCTGATCGGCCTCGGCGTCTCGGCCATCAGCCAGATTGGCGACTTGTACTGCCAGAACAGCAGCGACCTGAATCAGTACCAGAACGCCTTGGCCTCAGCACAACTGGCCACCAATCGCGGCCTGCTGTGCAATGCCGATGACCGCGTGCGGCGGGCGGTGATTCAACAATTGATTTGCAGTTTCAACCTGGAGTTCGCTGAGATCGAGAAGACTTTCAACATCGATTTTCGCGGCTACTTCGGCGAATTGTGGCCGCAACTGCAACGCATGGCCGAAGACGGACTGATCGAACTGAACAATGAACGGATCACCGTACTGCCGGCCGGACGCTTGCTGGTGCGATCGGTGTGCATGGTGTTCGACGCGTACCTGGAGCAACAGAACCGTCAGCGATTCTCACGGGTGATCTAAGACTTCATTGCCAAAGATGCGGTCTTCAGCACTTGCTCGGGGGTCAGGTTTGACTGAGTCATGGCTTTGGACAGGGCCATATTGGCGGTGATCAACCCGCCATTGAGCGTGCCGATGGCCGCTTGCAACGCGCCAAGTTTGGCCCTGCGCTCTTCGGCAGAGAGTCGTTTGTCTGCCATTACCGCTTGCATGAGCGCGACTTTCTCGGCGATCTGCTTCTGTAATCGGCGAATCATTTTCAGGATCTGTTGAATGTTTTCCGGTAACCCGCTTTCTTCAATGTCCTTGTTGTCACCGTGAGAACTGGCAGCCTTGGTCAAACCGGCGCCAGACAACGAGACTTTGATGCCTTCAGCCACGGGCGAAGTGGCCGGGCCAATGGCGATTGCCGAGTCTTCGCCGGCCAGGCCGTTTGCAGGCTCATGCAGTGTTTGCACACCACTGTTGCCGGGGTTGAGCACGCCGATGGTGGCCATGAAACGAGTACCTGCGCATAGGTTGATGCCAGGTTATCGGCCACCGACGGCGGCGCTTTACCATGGCGTGACAAATCGGCACAGCGCTGGCCTGAACGTCTTCCGGTGAGGTACCCTTACGTCTTATGTGTGCTTTCCCACAAGGATTTAAGAAATGTCCGAGCCAGTAAAACTGCGCGCTCATAACCAGGCCCATTGCAAGGACTGCAGCCTGGCTCCCCTCTGCTTGCCACTTTCTCTGAATCTGGAAGACATGGATGCGCTGGACGAAATCGTTAAACGTGGCCGCCCACTGAAGAAGGGCGAGTTCCTGTTCCGTCAGGGCGACGTTTTCGACTCCGTTTATGCAGTACGTTCTGGCGCCCTGAAAACCTTCAGTCTCAGCGATGGCGGTGAAGAACAACTCACCGGCTTCCATCTGCCCAGCGAGCTGGTCGGCCTGTCGGGCATGGACACCGAAAAGCATCCGGTCTCGGCGCAGGCGCTGGAAACCACCTCGGTCTGCGAAATTCCGTTCGAACGCCTCGACGAACTGGCGCTGCAACTGCCACAACTGCGCCGTCAGTTGATGCGCGTGATGAGTCGTGAAATCCGCGACGATCAACAAATGATGTTGCTGCTGTCGAAAAAAACCGCCGACGAGCGCATCGCCACGTTCCTGGTCAACCTGTCGGCGCGCTTCCGCGCTCGCGGCTTCTCGGCCAACCAGTTCCGCCTGAGCATGTCGCGCAATGAAATCGGCAACTACCTGGGCCTGGCGGTGGAAACCGTGTCGCGGGTGTTCACGCGCTTCCAGCAGAACGAGCTGATCGCCGCCGAAGGCAAGGAAATCCACATCCTCGACCCGATCCAGCTCTGCGCCCTCGCCGGCGGTTCGATCGAAGGCTGATTACGACCACGGCGGCTGAGCGAAACGGTTCAGCCGCCGTTATACTGCGACGTTTGCAGCCTGCCAGGACACCTAGACAATGGTCTTCGACTCCTTCGACATCAAATCCCTGATCCGCCCGGTGATCGACTTCCCGAAACCGGGCGTCATTTTTCGCGACATCACCCCGCTGTTCCAGTCGCCCACGGCTCTGCGCCTGGTGATGGACAGCTTTGCCCACCGTTATGTCGAGGCCGATTTCACCCACATCGGCGCCATGGATGCCCGTGGTTTCCTGATCGGTTCGGTGTTGGCCTATCAGTTGAACAAGCCGCTGGTGCTGTTCCGCAAGCAAGGCAAACTGCCGGCGGATGTGCTGGCCGAAGGTTATGCGACCGAGTACGGCGAAGCCTTCCTCGAAGTCCACGCCGACAGCTTGTGTGAAGGCGACTCGGTGGTGATGTTCGATGATTTGATCGCCACCGGCGGCACGCTGATTGCGGCGGCGAACCTGATTCGACGCATGGGCGCGCGGGTGCATGAAGCGGCGGCGATTATTGATCTGCCGGAGTTGGGTGGGTCGCAACGCCTGGAAGACATGGGGATTCCGACGTTTTGCCTGACGCAGTTTGCCCTGGCTGATAAATAAGCGGCGTCTACAAAGGCCTCTTCGCGGGCAAGCCTCGCTCCTACAGGATAATGCGACCCCTTGTAGGAGCGAGGCTTGCCCGCGAAGGCGTCAGCCGCAACACCGCAGGATTCAAAGCCCCATCTGCTTACTGATAATCTCGTTCATCACTTCCCGTGTCCCGCCACCAATCGACAGGATCCGGTTGTCCCGGTACAGCCGCTCCACCAGGCTTTCACGCATATAACCCAAGCCCCCCAGAATCTGCACCGCATCCGTGGTAATCCGGTCCGCCGTGTCCGTCGCGAAATTCTTCGCCATGGAAATCTCCTTGATCACACTCTGCCCCGCCGCCATTTTCGCCGCCTGGCGGTAAGTGAACTCCCGTGACACTTCCAGCGCCGTGGCCATTTCGGCGAGGCGATGCTTGAGCACCTGAAACTTGCCGATGGGCTTGCCGAACGCTTCGCGCTGACGGGCCCATTTCAGGCTTTCCTCCAGCGCCAGTTGCGCGGTCATGTTGGCCATCAGCGCCAACGCCAGGCGTTCGCTCTGGAAGTTGCCCATGATGCAAGCGAAGCCCATGTTCTCGGCGCCGATCAGATGGCCTACAGGTACGCGGCAATCGTCGAAGAACAATTCAGCGGTGTCCGACGCCCACCAGCCCATTTTCTTCAACTGACGGCCTACGGTGAACCCTGGCGTGCCCTTCTCGATCAGCAGCAGGCTGATGCCGCCAAAACCGGGCGCACCGGTGCGCACTGCGACGGTGTAGTAATCCGCACGCACGCCACTGGTGATAAAGGTTTTGCTGCCGCTGACCCGGTAGACGTCGCCGTCACGCACGGCGCGGGTTTGCAGGTTGGCCACGTCGGAGCCACCGCTGGGCTCGGTGACCGCCAGGGCACTGATCTTCTCGCCAGCCAGCACGGCCGGCACGATGCGATCGCGAACGTCCGGCCTGGCCCATTTGAGAATGGGCGGCAGACCGATGTCCAGCGAACCCAACCCGGCGACCAGACCGCCAGAGCCGCAGCGCATCAACTCTTCGCTGGCGGCGATCTTGGCGAACAGATCACCTTCATGGCTGCCGCCCAGGGTTTCCGGGTAACCGATGCCCAGGATCCCCGCTGCACCGGCCTTGAGGTAGAGTTCGCGGGGAAAGCTTTCGGCTTCTTCCCACTGGTCGATGTCCGGAAGAATCTCGCGCTCGACGAAACGTCTGACGCTGTCGCGGACCAATTGGTGGCTGGGGTCGAAGTATTCCTGGAAGGCAGGCATCGGCGAACTCCATGGAAGGGTTCAGCGACGTTAACCGAGCGCTTGCTTGGTTTTCAACAGGATTGTGTGAATCAGATGGACCGAGTCGCTCCCTTCGCGGGCAAGCCTCGCTCCTACAAGGGCTATGCAAAACCTGTAGGAGCGAGGCTTGCCCGCGAAGGCGTCAGCCCAAACACCGAAAATTACAAAGCGATAGGCTTACGCCCCGCAAACGAATGCGCCAACGTCCCGCCATCCACCAGTTCCAGCTCGCCACCCAACGGCACGCCGTGGGCAATGCGCGAGGCGATCAGGCCTTTGTTGTTGAGCAACTGGGCGATGTAATGCGCCGTGGCTTCACCCTCGACCGTCGGGTTGGTCGCCAGGATGACTTCGGTAAAAGTGCCTGCCTCTTCGATCCGCGCCAGCAATTGCGGAATCCCGATGGCTTCCGGCCCCAGCCCGTCGAGCGGCGACAGGTGGCCCTTGAGCACGAAGTAACGACCGCGGAAACCGGTCTGCTCCACCGCGTAGACGTCCATCGGCCCTTCCACCACGCACAGCAAGGTGTCGTCGCGGCGGTTATCGGCGCATTGCGGGCACAGGTCGTCTTCGGTCAGCGTGCGGCACAACCGGCAATGCCCCACCCCTTCCATCGCCTGGCTGAGTGCCAGGGCCAGTCGCGAGCCACCGCTGCGATCACGCTCGAGCAGCTGCAACGCCATGCGTTGGGCAGTTTTCTGACCCACACCTGGCAAAATTCGCAGGGCATCGATCAGTTGGCGAATCAAAGGGCTGAAGCTCATGGGGAAACGTCCGACAAAACAACGAGACGCGGTTTATACCCGCGCCTCTCTTTAGCGTCAAATACTCAGTCCTGCGCGACGCGCACCACCAGTTTGCCGAAGTTGCGTCCCTCCAGCAGACCGATGAACGCCTCGGGCGCATTCTCGAGACCTTCGACCACATCTTCGCGGAATTTCACCTTGCCGTCGCGCACCCACGGCGCCATGGCGCTGACGAATTCCGGCTGACGATCACCGTAGTCGTCGAACACGATGAAGCCCTGAATCCGCACACGCTTGGTCAGCAAGGTGCGCTGCAATTGCGGCAGGCGATCCGGACCGGTCGGCGCCTCGCTGGCGTTGTAGGAAGCGATCAGGCCGCACAGCGGAATCCGCGCCTTGGGGTTGAGCAACGGCACCACCGCGTCGAATACCTTGCCACCGACGTTCTCGTAATAAATGTCGATGCCCTGGGGACACGCCTGAGCCAGCTCAGCGGCGAAGTCGGGACTCTTGTGGTCGATGCAGGCGTCGAAACCCAACTCATCCACGACGTAGCGGCACTTGTCCGCGCCACCGGCCACGCCGACCACACGCAGGCCTTTGATCTTCGCCACTTGCCCGACCACCGAACCCACCGCACCGGACGCCGCCGCGACCACAAGGGTTTCTCCGGAGGCTGGCTGGCCGATGTCCATCAAACCCATGTAGGCGGTCATGCCCGGCATGCCGAGCACGCCCAGCGCCATCGACGGGCTCGGCAGCCCGGACGGCACCGGAATGATATTGCGACCGTCGCTGATGCTGTGGCTCTGCCACCCGGTAGCGCCGACGACCAGGTCACCTTGCTGAAATTTCGGATTCAGCGAGCGCTCGACACGGCTGACGGCGCCACCGGTCATCACTTCGTCGATTGCCACTGGCGCCGCGTAGGACGGCGCGTCACTCATACGGCCGCGCATGTAGGGATCCAGCGACAGGTACAGGGTTTTGAGCAATATCTGGCCATCCGCCAGGTCCGGCAGTGCTTCCCGTTCCAGGCGAAAATTCTCCGGCGTCGGTGCGCCCACCGGGCGGGACGCCAGGACGATACGTTGGTTGAGGGTCAATGCTTGTGGCATGTGAGCGTCTCCTTTGATCGATGAATTTGGCGGTATAGGGAAGCAGACCTTTGTGGCGGTCGGGTGTTCGATGTTTCTACCTTGAGACCGAGTTGTTACCATCGCGAGCAGGCTCACTCCTACAGGTTAACCGCGTTCCCAGGTAGGAGTGAGCCTGCTCGCGATGGCGGCTTCACAGGCGCCGTATGACCAACAGACAGAAACAAAAATGCCAGGCGCAATGCCTGGCATTTTTTTGTAGCTCATCCGACGCGCTTTGGCGAATCAGAACGGCAGCTTCATCCCCGGTGGCAGTTGCATGCCAGCGGTCATGCCGGACATTTTGTCCTGGCTGTTGGCTTCGATCTTGCGCACGGCGTCGTTGACGGCGGCGGCGAATACGGCCTCCAGCATCTCTTTGTCGTCTTCACTCAGGCCTTCGACCAGGCTCGGATCGATGGTCACACGCTTGACGTCGTGACGACCGGTCATCACCACGGTGACCATATCGCCACCGGCCTTGCCGGTGACTTCGGCGTTGGCCAGCTCTTCCTGCATCTTGGCCATTTTTTCCTGCATCTGCTGCGCCTGCTTCATCAGGCCGGCCATGCCACCTTTCATCATGGGAATCACCTCAAAGTACTTGGATAAAAACAGCGCCCGGCCCTTTCGGCCGAGCGCCTTCAGTTATTAGCCCTGACTGACCAGGGCTTCGACAGGTTCAATAGTATCGTTACGGACCACCGCACCGAACTGCTGCATCATTTGCTGGATGAACGGATCACCGTGGATCGACTCTTCCGCCTCGCGCTGACGGTTGGCACGACGCCGGGATGCAGCCTGGGCCGGGGTCTCCTGCTCGGGCTTGATCAGCTCCATGCTCAGGGTCAGCGTGCGCCCGTGAAACTGGTTCAGCGCATCGTTGAGACGACGTTGCTGGGTCGCGTTGAACAAGGCGCTATGGGCCGGGTCCAGGTGCATCAGCCAGTGGTCACCCTCCACGGAGATCAGCGTGCAGTTGGCGGCGATGCTGCCGGTCATGCCGGAAATCGGCAGTTTCGGGAACAGTTCCAGCCATTGCAGGGCCAGACCGGTGGCAGGCATCGCGGCCGGCTCAGGTTCGGGTTCCGGCGCAGGTTCGGCGGCGTGTTCACTGGCCAATTCGTCGAGGTAGCTGTACGCCGAATCCATGTCCGGCTCGATGTAGTCCTCGTCCAACGGCGGCTCATCGTCGGGGTCGATGCCCCGTGTCGCGGCGTCGACGTCGGCCACGGAAGGTTCCGGGATCGGCGCAGCGGCCCATTCCGGCGCGTCTGGCACCACGCTGTCAGGCGTCGGCAACGGCATCGGGGGCAATTCGGGTTGTTCAGCGGCGGTTTCCAGCACCGGCTCGACGGCCGGCTGCTGGACGACTTCGGGTTCTACCGGATCATTCCACGGCAGATCGACGACGGCTTCGACCGCTACCGGCGCAACAACGGGCTCCGGCACGATGACCGGTTCAGGCACGACAACGGCTGCAACCGGCTCAGGCTCGGGAGCAACCACCGGCGCGACCGGCGCGGCAACAACCGGTGCAACTGCCGCAGCGACTACCGGCGCAACAACCGGCGCGGCAGCCACTGAGTTTGCGGAATCAACTGTGGCCTGGCTGATCCCCACTGGCTTTAGCGGTTGCCTCGGCGCATCGGCGGTGTCCGCCGGGCGGAACGCGAGCATCCGCAGCAAGACCATTTCGAAGCCGCCGCGCGGGTCCGGCGCCAGCGGTAAATCGCGGCGGCCGATCAGGCCCATCTGGTAATAAAACTGCACATCTTCGGCCGGCAAGGCCTGGGCCAGCGCCAGCACCCGATCACGGTCGCCGTGACCGTTGTCGACGCCTTCAGGCAAGGCCTGGGCGATGGCGACACGGTGCAGCACGTTGAGAATTTCCGAGAGCACGCCGTTCCAGTCCGGACCTTGCTCCGCCAGATGGCGGACAGCCTCGAGCAACGCCTTGGCGTCGCCTTCGATCAGCGAGTGCAGAACGTCATAGACCTGACCGTGATCGAGCGTGCCGAGCATCGCCCGTACATCGGCGGCCATGACTCGACCTTCACCGAAGGCAATCGCCTGATCGGTCAGGCTCATGGCATCGCGCATCGAACCATCGGCGGCGCGGCCCAACAGCCACAGCGCGTCGTCTTCGAACGGTACGTTTTCGACGCCCAGCACGTGGGACAAATGCTCGACCACCCGTTCAGGGGTCATGTTCTTCAGCGAGAACTGCAGGCACCGCGAAAGAATCGTTGCAGGAAGTTTCTGCGGGTCGGTGGTCGCCAGGATGAACTTGACGTAGGGCGGCGGCTCTTCGAGGGTTTTCAACAGCGCATTAAAGGAATGGCTGGAGAGCATGTGCACTTCGTCGATCAGGTAGACCTTGAAGCGCCCGCGGCTCGGGGCGTACTGCACGTTGTCGAGCAGCTCGCGGGTGTCCTCGACCTTGGTCCGGCTCGCGGCGTCGATCTCGATCAGGTCGACGAAACGGCCTTCATCGATCTCGCGGCACACCGAACACTCGCCACACGGCGTCGAAGTGATACCCGTTTCACAGTTCAGGCATTTGGCGATGATCCGCGCGATGGTGGTCTTGCCGACCCCGCGCGTGCCCGTAAAGAGGTAAGCGTGGTGCAGCCGCTGGCTGTCCAAGGCATTGATCAGAGCCTTGAGCACATGGGTCTGGCCGACCATTTCGCGGAACGAGCGCGGACGCCATTTACGTGCAAGAACCTGATAACTCATCGAAAACCATCGCCACTGGGAAGCAGAAGCGGCTAATGCTAGCGGAGCAAGGCCAAAATTGCATCCGGCGCGCTCGTCTAATCTGGCTAAGCTGCACTTGCGGTGATTTTTATCGGCTCGATTTTCATCGATAGCGGAGCGTTTATGCGGCTGGCCTTGGGGGCACTGCTGTTGATGAGTCTGAACGTCATGGCTGCCAACGCGCCGCTGCGCTTCGTGGTGCCCGACAGTTGGGCGATGCCGATGGTGCAGCTTTATCAAGGCCAGCCGACCCAGGGCATCCTGCATGACGTGATGGTCAGCCTCGCGACCCAGGTTGGCGTTCCGGCCGAGTTTCACGTACTGCCGCGGGCCCGGGTGCAAAATGCCATGGAGCACGGCGAGATCGATGTCCGCTGCTACGCCGCACAAACGTGGTCGCCAAATCAGTCCGGGGACTACATCTGGAGCATTCCGCTCTGGACCCAGCCGGACGTGCTGATCAGCCGGCACGAGTTGCAGACCTCAATCGATCCGGCGAATTTGCCACAACAATCCATCGGCACGGTGCTCGGCTACAGTTACCCCACCCTGCAACCGCTGTTCGACGCCGGGCGCCTGCTTCGCGAGGACGCGCGCAATCAGGAACAGGTCCTGGAAAAACTCATGGCCGGACGCTACCGCTATGCCGTGAGCAACCAATGGACGCTGGACTGGTTCAATCAGCGTCTGCTACCTGAGCAGCAACTGCAAGGCGTGGCGGTGCTGCAAGTGCAGAGTGTCGGTTGTTACGTGCGTAATGACCCGAAAGTGCCCGTGCAACGCATTCTGCGCACGTTGCTGAGGATGAAAATGTCCGGGGAAATTGATGACATTATCCGGCTTTATGTCGGCAAACCCTGAACCTGCGAGAGCGAGTCTCAGACTGTTTGATCGAGCGCTCGCCATTGCGCCGGCGCGACAAAACCTTCGACCCAGCCCGGCACATCAACCGCCGGCATCGGCCGGGCAATGAAATAGCCCTGCGCAACGTCGCACCCCAACTGCATCAACAGCTCGCCGTGCTCGATACTTTCCAGCCCTTCGGCGATCACTTGTCGGCCAAACGCGCGGGCCAGGCCAATCACTGCGGTGGTGAGGGCCAAGTCGTCGCGATCATGCAGAATGTCGCGGATAAACGACCTGTCGATCTTGATGGTCTGGGTGCGCAAGCGCTTGAGGTAGTTCAAGGACGAATAACCGGTGCCGAAGTCGCCCAGTGAAAACTGCACGCCGAGCGCCTGACAGGCCTGCAGACAGGCGCTGACATGCTGGATGTTTTCTATCGCCACCGACTCGACGATTTCCAGATCGAGCATCTGCGGCGCGACCCCGGCATGGCGGGCGAGCACCTGTCTGAGCCGGTCGACGAAATCCGCTCGCTGGAAATGCCGGGCGGCGATGTTGACGCTGATCGGCCAGCCCTGCCCCGCTTGCTGCCAACGGTCCAACTGCATCAACACCTGATCCATCACCCATTCACCGATATCGATGATCAGGTCCGTCTCCTCCACCATCGGTAAAAACTCTCTAGCCGGCACCATGCCATTTTGCGGATGCTCCCAGCGCAAGAGCGCCTCGAAGCCGACGACGACACCGCGACGCATGTTCACTTTCGGCTGGAAATGCACACGCAGCTCGCCGGCGGCCAACGCCTGTCGAACCCGTTCGACGGTCTGGTGAGTGGCCTTGACCTCTCGATCCCGGAACACGTCGAATAAATGAAAGCGATTGCGCCCGCTCTGCTTAGCCACGTACATCGCCTGATCGGCGTGACGCAGCAAGGTTTCGGCATCTTGATTGTCATCGGGGAACAGGGTGACGCCGATGCTGGCAAATACATTCAGGGTCTTGCCCCGCAGCTGGTACGGCGCCGAAATCGCGCCCAACACACGGTTCAGCGCCGCGCGCAGCTCCGGAACATCACGCACATAGCGCAACACCAGCACGAACTCGTCACCGGCCAGACGCGCCACCACATCCTCGCCGCGAACAATGTCGCGCAAACGCTTGGCCACCTCCACCAGCAACAGATCGCCACTGGCATGCCCGTAACCGTCGTTGACCGCCTTGAAGCCGTCGAGGTCGAGCATGCACACCGCCAGCGGGATGTTTTCCTCACGCGAGAACGCCAGCGCCTGATCCAGCAGGTCCGAGAGAAACGCGCGATTGGGCAGCCCGGTCAGCACGTCATGGCCGACCCGCCATTGCAGGGAATGCAGCAGTTGGCGTTTTTCGCTGATGTCGAAACGGATCGCCAGGTAACGATGAATCCGCCCGGTGGCGTCATCCAGCAGCGGCACCAACGTACTTTCGACCCAATACAGGCTGCCATTCTTGGCGCGATTGCAGATCTCGCCCTTCCAGACATTGCCCAGCGCAATGGTGCGCCACATGCCGGCGAAGAAATCAGCGGAGTGCAGGCCGGAATTGAGCAGGCGATGGTTCTGCCCGAGCAGTTCGTCGCGGCTGTAACCGGAGACGGCGCAGAACTGATCGTTGACGTAGGTAATCCGGCCGGTCAGATCGGTCTCGGAAAAGATTGCGGCGGCGTCCACGGCCCTGCGGTATTTCTCATCCATGAGTCAGGCTCACTGTCGCTAGCGGTGGTACCGCTCGACCAGCGCAAAATGCCCGGAAGAGATGTTTTGATTCGTACTGCGCAGAGCCACGTGATCACTCCAGGAACAGCGATTGATGGCCCTTTGGCCGCCGAAGATCAACTAGGCTCAAAGACCCGGACAAAGGGCAGCAACAACGATTTCGATAACATTTTGCAAGGCTTCAGGGAGGCTTCAGCACTCCACTTATTGTTCAAGGGAGCACCGTACTGGCTCTTTCGCATCAGCCAAACTTACGCAAACAGGTCACCAAATACCCTTTGGAGGAGGCAATTCTACGAAATGCATCACATTTTGCAAAGCAAGGTGATGGATCATGCAGTTGTCTAATGCAAAAATCTATCGTTAAGTTCTTGATTCTAAATGGGAATTGAGCGATGCAAATTTCAAGTTTGGGTTCAGCCATTCGGCGTTACCGCAAGGTCGCGGGGCTTACTCAGGCTGAACTCGGCGAAAAAACCGGTTTTGACCCGAAAACCATCAGCCGTTTTGAAACCGGCACCTACACCCCCAGCGTGGAAGCCCTGTTCCTGCTTGCCGGCGTGCTGGGGGTGAAACTGAAAGCCTTCTTCGCAGATTTGGGCGATGAGGATGAACAGCGGGCGTACCTGTTCGGAGTCATCCACAAAGCCACCCCGAAGGATCTGGGAAAGCTGATTGCAGCGGTTGACCAGGCCATGTCCAAGCCTTAGTGGCGGAAATGAAAAAAGGAGGCCGACTTGTCGTGATTCGACAGGTCGGCCTCCTTTTTTGCGCCTGTTTTCAAAACGGAAACGACGAAAAATCCGCCCTGGACGAAATCCATGGCAGAGCAACAAGACGGTATTTTTTGATGAAAAACGCGAGAGAAGGCTCGCGGTGCGTTATGGAGGCAACCCCACCAGCCACACCCCGGCACACAATGTTCCCGCTGTGGCTGCTTCCTTCCGGATCTGACCAGGTTCACGGGTAATCGTTGCGGGGGGACCGATGGGGTCACCATAACGACGCTCACCTGACGGCGAGCCGCGCCATTGTACCTATCTGAGGCGAAGTTACAACCGTTCGGGCGGATTAAAAAATATGAGCGGCTTCAAGGACATGCGCAGTCCTGAAAAGAGCGCGGGCGCCTACAGGTCTTGCACCACTTCATCCGCCCTGCCGCCCTCCTGCTGAATCACCAGATGAATGAAGTGCAACTTGGCAATCACCGTCGGCGGCAATACGAACGGGTAGAAATCCGGCTGGCCCATGCTGCGCGACAGTTCGTTGAGCATGCCGGCGAGTTCGATCCACGCATTGACGAATGACAGGAACGCCGCACCGCCGGGATGCTGCGGATCATAGAGGGTGCTGGGCGGGAATGGCTGGTAGTCGAAATCCATTTCCCGCGCACTCATGCCGAAGCCGAGGGCGGTGTCCACCGCGTCCATCATGTGCAGGTAATGCGCCCAGGTTTCGGCCCAGTCTTCCCAGGGATGCATCGTGGCGTAGGCGCTGACGAAATGTTGCTGCCAGTCGAGCGGCGCGCCTTGCTGGTAATGCCGGTCGAGCGCCTCGGCGTAACTTGCGCGCTCGTCACCGAACACGTCGCGAAACGGCTCCAGCCACTGGCAGTTGGCGATCAGCCGGTCCCAATAATAATGCCCGACCTCATGACGGAAGTGCCCGAGCAACGTGCGATACGGTTCGTGCATCTGCACCCGCACCTGCTCGCGGTGCGCGTCGTCGGCTTCTTTGATATCGAGGGTGATCAGGCCGTTGGCATGGCCCGTGGTCGGTGGCTTGCCTTCGAGGTCGACGCCGATGAAATCGAATGCCAGCCCGCTCTCTTCGTCCACGGTTTTGGGGATGACCTGCAAACCCAGGCTGACCAGTTGCGCAACAAGCCGACGCTTGGCGATTTCGACCTTGCGCCAGCGTTCGTGATTCTCGGGAAGCGATAAATCAGGAATGGTGTGATTCAGGCTGCAAGCGATGCACAAGGTTTCGTGATCGTTGGCCGGCAATAGCCAGTTGCAGGCGGCCGGGGTGTCGAGATTGGCGCAGCGCCGGAAGATACCCGCGCCGGGGTCGGCATCGAGAATCCAGGTGTCGACCTGTAAACCGGGCTGTAACGACGATAAGCGACTCTGTTCAGGCTGATAGCCCAAGGCCGCCGAACAAGCCAGGCACTGGCTGTTGCGAAAGAACAGCGACTGCCCGCAACGACAATGCCAGACCTTGCTGTTGCGCGAACTTTCGCCAATGAAAGGCGCGGCGATGCGTGAACTGAGCTGTTCGAAGAAGCGGTACATGGCGATCTCTCCCTGGGCTTGCCAAGACTAGATCATGATTGGTTGTCGATCGTTCCCGGATTTTGCGTGATGGCGAATATCGCCTTCGCGAGCAGGCTCACTCCTAAAGGTAACCGCGTTCTTCCAGCAGGAATGCGGCCAAATGTGGGAGCGAGCCTGCTCGCGATTGGCATCACACAGAAATACCGTGCTTGCTCAAAAACCCGACAAACGCCTCTTCATCCAGCACCTTCAACCCCAGTTCATTGGCCTTGGCCAACTTCGAACCGGCACCCGGCCCAGCCACCACGCAATGGGTCTTGGCCGACACCGAACCGGCCACTTTGGCGCCGAGGCTTTCCAGTTTGTCCTTGGCAACATCGCGGCTCATCAATTCCAGCGAACCGGTCAGCACCCAGGTCTGCCCTGCCAGCGGCAAGCCTTCGACGACTTTTTTCTCGCTCTGCCAATGCATGCCGAAATCGCGCAGCTGCTTTTCAGCGGCTTCAGCGATCTGACGATTTTCGGCGACGGCAAAGAACTCACGAACCGAATTGGCCTGTTTCTCTGGCAAGGCCTGGCGCATGTCCAGCCAGTCAGCGCCGAATACGCCCTCCAGCGAACCGAATTTTTCCGCCAGCTTCTGCGCCCCGCCCGGCCCGACCGAAGGAATGTGCAGCTTGTCGAGGAAACCGCCCAGCGTGGTGCTCGCCGCAAACTCGGCGCCCAACTCGCCCTGATCCTGAATCTGCAGACCATGCTTGAGCAGATCGGCGATCACCTGCTGGTTATGCGCATCTTCGAAGAAGCTGTGAATCTCGTGAGCCACTTCCAGGCCGACATCCGGCAAGTACGTGAGCACTTGCGGCAACGCCTGCTGAACCCGCTCCAGCGAGCCGAGGGAGCGTGCCAGCACCTTGGCTGTCTCTTCGCCGACATCGGGAATGCCGAGGGCGTAGATGAAGCGCGCCAGGCCCGGCTTTTTGCTGTCTTCGATGGCGCTGAGCAGGTTCTTGCTCGACAACTCGGCAAAGCCTTCGAGATCGACGATTTGCTCGAACGTCAGGGCGTACAGGTCGGCCGGCGAACTCACCAGACCTTCGTCCACCAACTGCTCGACGCTCTTCTCGCCCAACCCTTCGATGTCCATCGCTCGACGGGAAACGAAGTGAATGATCGCTTGCTTGAGTTGCGCGCCGCAGGCCAGGCGACCGACGCAGCGATACACCGCGCCCTCGCTAATGGTCTCGCGACCCTTGCTGCGCTTGACCAATTGTGTGCGTTCGACATGCGAACCGCAGACCGGGCACTGCTCAGGAATTTGCACTGGCCGTGCGTTTTCCGGGCGGCGCTCCATGACCACTTGCACCACCTGCGGAATCACGTCGCCCGCGCGGCGGATGATCACGGTGTCGCCGATCATCAACCCCAGACGCGCCACTTCGTCCATGTTGTGCAGCGTCGCGTTGGCCACGGTGACGCCCGCCACCTTGACCGGTTTCAAGCGCGCCACCGGCGTTACGGCACCGGTCCGACCGACCTGGAATTCCACGTCAAGCAATTCGGTGAGCTCTTCCATCGCCGGGAATTTATGGGCAATCGCCCAGCGCGGTTCGCGAGCGCGGAAGCCCAATTCACGCTGGGAGGCGATGCTGTTGACCTTGAACACCACGCCGTCGATTTCATAGGCGAGGCTGTTGCGGCGCTCACCGATGTCGCGGTAGTAATCCAGGCATTCATCGATGCCGTGTGCCAGTTTCAGCTCGCGACTGATCGGCATGCCCCATGCCTGAAGCTGCTTCAGATTACCGATGTGGGTGTCGGCAATCTCCGCCGAAACCTGGCCGATGCCGTAGCAGCAGAATTCCAGCGGACGGTTGGCAGTGATCTTCGAATCCAGCTGCCGCAAGCTGCCCGCCGCCGCGTTGCGCGGGTTGGCGAAGGTCTTGCCGCCGACTTCCAGTTGCGTGGCGTTGAGCCGTTCGAAACCAGCCTTGGACATGAACACTTCGCCGCGCACTTCCAGGGTCGCCGGCCAGCCGGGGCCTTGCAGTTTGAGCGGAATATTACGCACGGTGCGTACGTTGACACTGATGTCTTCACCGGTAGTGCCGTCACCACGCGTTGCGCCGCGCACCAACACACCGTCCTGATAAAGCAGGCTGACCGCCAGGCCATCGAGCTTCGGTTCGCAGCTGTACTCCACCGCCGCCCCGCCGCCAAACAAGTCGCCGGCTGGCAGGTCGAGGCCTTCAGTCACCCGACGATCGAACTCGCGCATGTCGGTTTCTTCGAAGGCGTTGCCGAGGCTGAGCATCGGCACTTCGTGACGCACCTGGGTGAACGCCGACAGCGCCGCGCTGCCGACACGCTGGGTTGGCGAGTCGCTGGTGATGAGGTCAGGGTTGGCTGTTTCGAGGGCCTTGAGCTCATGGAACAACCGGTCGTACTCGGCGTCCGGAATGCTCGGCTCGTCCATCACGTGGTAGCGATAGTTGTGCTGATCCAGCTCAGCGCGCAGCTCTAGAATACGGTTTTTGGCGGCGGTCATGGGTGTTCTCTCATAAAGCAAAAGAGCAGCCGAGGCTGCTCAATCTGTAAATACGGCGGTGATTTTAATTGTAGGAGCCAGCTTGCTGGCGATGGCGATCTCAAATACGCCATCGCCAGCAAGCTGGCTCCTACACAGACCTGCGGGGAATTCAGGATTTTCCGCAGGCCACCAATATCAGCGCTTCTGGGTCAGGGCGCGGCGTTCGAATTCGACGATGCGCTGACGGTAATGCTCGATCGTCTGCGCGGTCAGTACGCTGCGCTGGTCGTCTTTCAGTTCGCCGTTCAGCTCCTGGGACAGTTTGCGCGCCGCAGCCACCATCACGTCGAAGGCCTGCTTCGGATGACGCGGGCCTGGCAGGCCGAGGAAGAAGCTCACGGCCGGTGTGCTGAAGTGGTCGATGTCGTCCAGATCGAAGACGCCCGGCTTGACCGCATTGGCCATCGAGAACAGGACTTCGCCGTTGCCAGCCATGCTTTCGTGGCGGTGGAAAATGTCCATCTCGCCGAAGCGCAGACCGCTTTCCAGAATGTTCTGCAACAGCGCCGGGCCTTTGAAGCCAGCGGCGTCGCGGCAGATCACGCTGATCACCAGCACTTCTTCGGCTTGCGGTTGTTCCTTGTCGCTGACCGAAGGCGAGGCCTTGGTGCTATCCGGGAAATCGTCGTCACGGCTGCTGAAGCTCGGGCCGCCGTCCAGGTCCAGGCTGAGGTTCATGTCGCCTTGCGACGGCTCGGCATGGCCACGCTTGCCGCGCTTGGAACCCGACTCACGGGGCTCACGGGCAGGCATGCTCACCGACGGCAGATCGTGCTCGTCCAGTTGCGGTTCTTTGTGGGTATCCAGAACGCGCGGCGGGCCCAACAGCTCGGCGCTGGTGTCCTCGTCCGGCAAATTGGACAGACTTCGATCAAGACGGAACTTCAGTTTTCCCTTGCCGCCGCGCATCCGGCGCCAGCCATCGAAAAGAATACCGGCAATGACAATAATGCCGATGACGATCAGCCACTCGCGCAGACCGATTTCCATGTAATCCCGTGCCTCTATAAAAAATGCTGAAAAATAAGGGGCTTACAACTTGCAAACCGCTTTAAAACGTGGCGCCAACTCTATGTTCTGACAGGCGTTTTGCCCACGTATACGAAAAATTGACATTAAACTAGCACGACCAAAGGCAACTTTACACCGTCTGTCACAATGGCTTGCGCGAATATGTCGATTGGCCAGCAAGTCAAGGAAGGTAAATAAGTCCTAAGGACAAAAAATACTCAACCTACAGACGCCGACTCAGGCATCCACCATCGCCATCGCCTCCTCGACATCCACTGCCACCAGACGCGAGCAACCCGGTTCGTGCATCGTCACCCCCATCAATTGATCGGCCATTTCCATGGCGATCTTGTTGTGGGTGATATAGATGAACTGCACCGTCTGCGACATCTCTTTCACCAGCCGGGCGTAGCGTCCAACGTTAGCGTCATCCAGCGGCGCGTCAACTTCATCGAGCATGCAGAACGGCGCCGGATTCAACTTGAAGATCGCAAAAACCAGGGCCAGTGCGGTCAGGGCTTTTTCGCCACCGGAGAGCAAATGGATGGTGCTGTTCTTCTTTCCGGGCGGCTGCGCCATGATCGTCACCCCTGTATCGAGTAGATCTTCGCCCGTCAGTTCCAAATACGCGCGTCCTCCACCGAAAACTTTTGGGAAAAGCGCCTGTAAACCGCCATTGATCTGATCAAAGGTATCCTTGAAGCGGTTGCGGGTTTCCTTGTCGATCTTGCGAATCACGTTCTCGAGGGTGTCCAGCGCTTCGACCAGATCGTCGTTCTGCGCATCCAGATAACGTTTACGCTCTGATTGTTGCTGATATTCGTCGATGGCCGCGAGGTTGATCGCGCCGAGGCGCTGAATACGTGCGGCAATGCGTTCGAGTTCCTCTTCGGCGTCCTTCTCGCTGGCTTCGGTCGTCAGCGTGGCGAGTACGCCGTGCAGGTCGTAACCGTCTTCCAGCAACTGATCTTCCAGGGTCTTGCGGCGCACGGTCAGGGCTTGCCATTCCATGCGCTGGGTTTCCATCTGGCCACGAATCAACTGCGATTGCTGCTCGGCCTGGTGGCGGCGTTTTTCGGCGTCACGCAATTCGCGGTCGGCGTCTTCGAGGGCAATCTGTGCGGTCTTGAGTTCTTCGTCGACGGTCATGCGCTTGTCGAGCAACTCTTCGAGCTTCAGGCGCAGCTCTTCCAGCGGCGCCTCTCCCTCCTCCAGATTGAGGCTGAGCTGTTCGCGTTTTTCGGTCAGGCGCTCGGACTGCATTTCCAGCCGCTCCAGCGCCTGACGCGTCGAGTCGTGTTGCGCCTTGAGCGAACCCAGGCGCACCGCCAATTGATGCGCGTGATCCTTGTGCTGCCGGGCTTCCTGACGCACGCGATCAAGGCGTTCGCGCAAGCTGTCGCGCTGGGCCAGCAGCAGCTCACGCTGCTCGGTGTCCAACGCCATGGCGTCGAGGGCTTCCTGCAATTGCAGGCGCGCTTCGCCGATGTTTTCGTGTTCCAGCGCGCGCTGCTCGGCCAGTTCGGTGAGTTCTTCATCGAGCCGCGTACGGCGCAAGGTCAGTTGCTCGACCTTGGCTTTGCCGGCGGACAATTGGGCTTTCAATTCACCTTGCTGACGCGCTTCGTCCTGCAGCAAACGGCGCAAATGTTCGCGACCGTTTTCCTGCTGACGCTGCTGCGCACGCAGATTCTGAAGTTGGGTTTCGAGGGTTTCGACCGTAGCCTCGCGCTCTTCGCGCTCGCCGCTCAGACGCTGGATTTCCTGACCGCGAGCCAGCACGCCACTTTCCGCTTCGCTGGCGCGGCGCACCCGTAAAAAGTGCCGACCAACCCAATAACCATCACGGCTGATCAGGCTCTGGCCGGCGCCCAACTGACTGCGCATTGCCAAGGCCTGTTCGAGGTTTTCAACCGGCTTGACCTGCCCCAGCCAAGGCGACAGATCGATCTGAGCCTCGACCTTGTCGAGCAAGCTGCCGGGCACGCGCATGCCATCGCTGGCGGGGCTGAGCAATCGCAAATCGCCCTGGGCAAAACCGGCCAGATCGAAACCGCCGAAATCGTCCACCAGCACCGCTTGCAGATCGGCGCCGAGCACGGTTTCCACCGCCAGCTCCCAACCGGCTTCAACCTTGAGGCCTTCGGCCAGGCGTGGACGGTCCGCCAGGTGTTGTTCGCGCAACCATTCCGCGGTGCCGGTGCCCGGATCGAGTGCGGCTTGCTGCAAGGCTTCAAGCGAAGCGAGACGCCCGTTGAGACGCTGCAAATCGCCCTGCGCCTGTTGCTGCGCCGACAACGCTTGCTGCAATTCCTGACGCAGTTGCTCGAGTCGCTCGACCTGCGCTTCTTCGCTGGCCTGCAAGTCTTCGAGCGTGGCTTCTGAAGCGGCCAACTGCTCGCTGAGTTCCATGATCGCCGCGTCTTCCGGGTCCGCCGAAAGCAAGGCGCGTTCTTCGCCGAGGCGCTTCTGACGATCAGCCAAACGCTCCATGCTGGTTTCCAGCTGCTGGATGCGTGACTGCTGGACTTCGGACTGGCGACGCGGCTCGGCGGCGGTCAGGTTGAACGTGTCCCACTGCTCCTGCCAGCCGTGCATGGTGGTTTCGGATTCTTCCAGCGCGGCGGCGGCTTCTTCGGCGGCGGCGCTGGTGACTTCCTGCTCCGGCGTGAGCATGTCCAGCTCTTCGCCGAGGGTCAGCAGCAACGTGCGGTCGTGGCCCAGGTGAGATTCGGTTTCCAGACGCGCGCGCTCGGCTTCTTTCAGATCATCCTGCAGCTGACGCAGGCGTTGCTGACCGTGCTGGATGCTCTGCTCGACCCGGGCGATGTCGCCACCGACCGAATAGAAACGCCCCTGCACCAGATTGAAGCGCTCCGACAGGTCATGGTGCCCGTCGCGAAAGCGTTCGATGCTCGCGTCGGCGTTGCGCTGCTCGGCCACCAGCGCCTCGAACGTGACTTCCTGGGTGCCAATGATCGCTTCGCGTTGACCGACCTGTTCGTTCAAGGCCTGCCAGCGCAGGGCCGACAGTTGGGCCTTGAGTTGACGCTCCTCGCCCTTGTATTCCTGATACTTCTTGGCCGCTTCCGCTTGGCGGTGCAGGCGTTCAAGCTGACGCGTCAGCTCTTCGCGCAGGTCCGTCAGGCGCTCCAGGTTTTCGTGGGTGCGACGAATGCGGTTTTCGGTCTCGCGCCGGCGCTCCTTGTACTTGGAGATGCCCGCCGCTTCTTCAATGAAGTTGCGCAAGTCTTCGGGCTTGGACTCGATCAGCTTGGAGATCATCCCCTGCTCGATGATCGAGTAGCTGCGCGGACCCAGGCCGGTACCGAGGAAGATGTCGGTGATATCGCGGCGACGGCACTTGGTGCCGTTGAGGTAATAGGTGGTCTGGCTGTCGCGGGTGACTTTGCGGCGAATGGAAATTTCCGCATAGGCGGCGTATTCGCCAAGCAGGGTGCCGTCGGTGTTGTCGAACACCAGCTCGATGCTGGCCTGGCTCACCGGTTTACGGCTGGTCGAACCGTTGAAGATGACGTCGGTCATCGACTCGCCGCGCAAGTTTTTGGCCGAGCTCTCGCCCATCACCCAGCGCACGGCGTCGATGATGTTCGATTTGCCGCAGCCATTAGGCCCGACCACCGCCGCCATGTTACTGGGGAAGTTCACCGTGGTCGGATCGACGAAGGATTTGAACCCCGCCAGCTTGATGCACTTGAGCCGCACGCTTAAGCGTCCGTCAGGGCAGCAATCACCAGATCGCAACTGCGCTGGCAATACGCGGTCAGCACGGTGCGAATCAGCGCATGGTCACGGGCGATCACGGCCGCGAGCAAGCGTTCGAACAGTTCCAGATACTCGCTCATCGAGGCCTTGCGCTGCTCCAGGGCGAGGAAATACGCACGGCTCATGGCCGGTTGCAGATTCTCGACGGTTTCCTGCAAGTACGGGTTGTTGGCAAACCCGTAGGTGGCGCGCATCACATTGAAACTGTCGTCGACGAAGGCATGGATGTCCTGACGCTCGTAGCTCGCGGTCAGGCGCTGCTGGATTTGCAAGAACGGCGCCAGGTCGGCCTGGACTTTCCAGCCAGTGGCCACGGCATTGGCGAGCAGGATGTACATCTCGCCCATCAGCGTGCACAGGCTCTGCACCTTGTGCACGGTGAGTTCGGTCACATGCGCGCCGCGTCGCGGCAGGATCGCGATCAGGTGGCGCCGCTCAAGGATCAGCAAGGCTTCGCGGACCGAGCCGCGGCTGACATTGAGGGCCAGCGTGACCTTCTGTTCCTGGATGCGCTCCCCGGGCTTCATTTCGCCACGAATGATGCGTTCGGCGAGGTGGTGAGCAATTTGCTCGGCGAGGCTGTCCGGCGCCTTGAACGTCATGGGTGTCCTTCAAATTCTTCGATCTGTACAAGCGGCGCAGTGTAGCGCACATGAGGGGTCATGGCGGAGTGCCCACTCGGCGGTTTTTGGCACGAATCCCGCAAAAAGCAGGCTAACCCGCAAGGGTCAATAATGAAGGAACGAGTCGTTGATCGACAAAATGCTATTTCCTGACCTTTAAGTCAGAAAATCATTGACCGCAAAGTCAGACCTGATAAATTCGGTCCAAGTCGGTTAACAACAATAATGAGTCTGCGAGGCCTTCCGTGATCCAGTTTTTACTTAACCAGGAACTCCGTAGCGAGCACGCCCTGGACCCAAACCTGACCGTGCTCAATTATCTGCGCGACCATGTGGGCAAACCCGGCACCAAAGAAGGCTGCGCCAGCGGTGACTGCGGCGCCTGCACCGTGGTGGTCGGCGAGTTGCAATCGGATGACGATGGCCGCGAACACATTCGCTATCGCAGCCTCAACTCGTGCCTGACGTTCGTTTCGTCGCTGCATGGCAAACAACTGATCAGCGTCGAAGACCTCAAGCACCAAGGCGAACTGCACAGCGTGCAGAAAGCCATGGTCGAGTGCCACGGCTCGCAATGCGGCTTCTGCACCCCCGGTTTCGTGATGTCGCTGTTCGCACTGCAAAAGAACAGCGAACAACCGGACTCGCATAAAGCGCACGAAGCACTGGCCGGCAACCTCTGCCGTTGCACCGGCTATCGGCCGATTCTGCAAGCCGCCGAGCAATCCTGCTGCGGCAAGCAACCCGATCAATTCGACGCTCGCGAAGCCGAGACCATTGCGCGCCTGAAAGCCATCGCGCCGACCGATATCGGCGAACTCAACAGCGGCGACAAGCGCTGCCTGGTGCCGCTGACCGTCGCCGATCTGGCCGACCTCTATGACGCTTATCCACAGGCCCGGCTGCTGGCCGGCGGCACGGACCTGGCGCTGGAAGTCACGCAGTTCCACCGCACGCTGCCGGTGATGATTTACGTCGGCAACGTTGCCGAAATGAAGCGCATCGAACGCTTTGACGATCGCCTGGAAATCGGCGCCGCCACCGCCCTCTCCGATTGCTATGAAGCCTTGAACGCCGAGTACCCGGACTTCGGCGAATTGCTGCATCGCTTCGCTTCGTTGCAGATCCGCAACCAGGGCACCCTCGGCGGCAACATTGGCAACGCCTCGCCGATCGGTGACTCGCCACCGCTGCTGATCGCCTTGGGCGCGCAGATTGTGCTGTGCAAGGGCGAAACCCGCCGCACCCTGGCCCTGGAAGATTACTTCATCGATTACCGCGTCACCGCGCGTCAGGAAAGCGAGTTCATCGAGAAGATCATCGTGCCGCGTGCCAGCGCCGAACAACTGTTCCGTGCGTACAAGGTTTCCAAGCGTCTGGATGATGACATTTCCGCCGTTTGCGCCGCCTTCAACATCCGCCTGGAAAACGGTGTGATCGCCGACGCACGCGTTGCCTTCGGTGGCATGGCTGCCATCCCGAAACGCGCCGCCAACTGCGAAGCCGTGTTACTCGGTTCACCGTTCAACAACGCCACCGTCGAACGCGCCTGCGCCGCACTGGCCGACGATTTCACGCCGCTCTCGGACTTCCGCGCCAGCAAGGAATACCGCCTGCTCAGTGCACAAAACCTGCTGCGCAAATACTTCATTGAACTGCAAACGCCGCACATCGAGACTCGGGTGACCGCTTATGTCTAATCATCACGCTGTAGAGAAGACCCAAGCCGAACTGGCTGAACTGTTCGCCAAGGACCTGACCACCGGCGTCGGCCGCAGCGTCAAGCACGACAGCGCCGCCAAGCATGTGTCCGGTGAGGCGCAGTACATCGACGACCGTCTGGAATTTCCGAACCAACTGCACGTTTACGCACGGCTGTCGGACCGCGCCCACGCGAAAATCATCAGCATCGACACCAAGCCTTGCTACGCCTTCGAAGGCGTGCGCATCGCCATCACCCACGAAGACGTGCCGGGGCTGAAAGACATCGGCCCGCTGATGCCCGGTGATCCGTTGCTGGCCATCGACACCGTGCAGTTCGTCGGTCAGGTGGTACTGGCCGTTGCCGCTCGTGACTTGGAGACCGCACGCAAAGCCGCCATGGCCGCAGTGATCGAATACGAAGACCTGGAACCGGTGCTGGACGTGGTCGAGGCCTTTCGCAAAAAGCATTTCGTGCTGGACAGCCACACCCATGAACGCGGTGATTCAGCGGGCGCGTTGACGACAGCGAAAAATCGTATCCAGGGCACGCTGCACATTGGCGGCCAGGAGCACTTCTACCTCGAAACACAGATCTCGTCGGTGATGCCCACTGAAGACGGCGGGATGATTGTCTACTGCTCCACGCAAAACCCCACCGAAGTACAGAAACTGGTGGCGGAAGTGCTGGACGTGTCGATGAACAAAATCGTCGTCGACATGCGCCGCATGGGCGGTGGTTTTGGTGGTAAGGAAACCCAGGCAGCGAGCCCGGCATGTTTGTGCGCCGTCATCGCGCACCTCACCGGCCAGCCAACCAAAATGCGCCTGCCGCGCGTTGAAGACATGCTGATGACCGGCAAGCGTCACCCGTTCTATGTCGAGTACGACGTGGGCTTTGACGACAGCGGGCGCCTGCACGGCATTCAGCTGGAACTGGCGGGTAACTGCGGCTGCTCGCCGGACCTGTCGAACTCGATTGTCGACCGTGCGATGTTCCACGCCGACAACTCGTACTACCTCGGCGATGCGACGATCAACGGTCATCGCTGCAAGACCAACACCGCGTCGAACACCGCTTACCGTGGCTTCGGCGGCCCGCAAGGCATGGTCGCCATCGAAGAAGTCATGGACGCGATTGCCCGGCATCTGGCCCTCGACCCGCTGGCGGTGCGCAAGGCCAACTACTACGGCAAGACCGAACGCAACGTCACCCATTACTACCAGACCGTCGAGCACAACATGCTCGAGGAAATGACCGCCGAACTGGAAGAAAGCAGCCAGTACGCCGAGCGCCGCGAAGCGATTCGCCGCTACAACGCCAACAGCCCGATCCTGAAAAAAGGCCTGGCGCTGACCCCGGTGAAATTCGGTATTTCCTTCACCGCCAGTTTCCTCAACCAGGCCGGTGCGCTGGTGCACGTCTACACCGACGGCAGCATCCACCTGAACCACGGCGGCACGGAAATGGGCCAGGGCTTGAACACCAAAGTCGCGCAGGTCGTGGCCGAAGTGTTCCAGGTGGAAATGGACCGCGTGCAGATCACCGCGACCAACACCGACAAGGTGCCGAACACCTCGCCGACCGCCGCCTCCAGCGGTGCTGACCTGAACGGCAAAGCTGCGCAAAACGCGGCGGAAATCATCAAGAAACGCCTGGTGGAATTCGCCGCACGGCAATACAAGGTCAGCGAAGAAGACGTGGAATTCCACAACGGTCACGTACGGGTTCGCGATCACATCCTGACGTTCGAAGCGCTGATCCAGCAGGCGTATTTCGCTCAGGTCTCGCTGTCGAGCACCGGCTTCTACAAGACCCCGAAAATCTTCTACGACCGCAGCCAGGCACGTGGTCGGCCGTTCTACTACTACGCGTTCGGCGCGGCGTGCTGCGAAGTGATCGTCGATACGCTGACCGGCGAGTACAAAATGCTGCGCACCGACATCCTCCACGACGTTGGCGCCTCGCTGAACCCGGCGATCGACATCGGGCAGGTCGAGGGCGGTTTCATCCAGGGCATGGGCTGGCTGACCATGGAAGAACTGGTCTGGAATGCCAAGGGCAAACTGATGACCAACGGCCCGGCGAGCTACAAGATTCCGGCGGTGGCGGACATGCCGCTGGACCTGCGGGTGAAGCTGGTGGAAAACCGCAAGAACCCGGAAGACACGGTGTTCCATTCCAAGGCTGTGGGTGAGCCGCCGTTCATGCTCGGCATCGCGTCGTGGTGTGCGATCAAGGACGCTGTGGCGAGTCTGGGTGATTACAAACATCAACCGAAAATCGATGCGCCGGCGACGCCGGAGCGGGTGTTGTGGGGCTGTGAGCAGATGCGGCAGTTGAAGGCGGCGAAGGCCGTTGAAACCGAAACCGAGTTGGCTTCGCTGTAAAGACCGCGGCGCCTGGATCGCCAGCAAGCCGGCTCCTACAGATCGGTGGTGTATCGCGATTCTGCGACTGACACAAAACCTGTAGGAGCCGGCTTGCTGGCGATGAGGCCCGAACAAACAACAGAAATGTTGAGGTGAATATGTACAACTGGATCGACGCCCTCGCCGACCTGCAAAACCGCGGTGAACCCTGCGTCCTGGTGACCATCATCGAAGAGCTCGGCTCGACGCCGCGCAATGCCGGTTCGAAAATGGTCATCAGCGCCAGCCAGACCTTCGACACCATCGGTGGCGGGCATCTGGAATACAAGGCCATGCAGATCGGCCGCGAGATGCTCGCCAGTGGCAAACAGGACACGCACCTGGAGCGCTTCAGCCTCGGCGCCAGCCTCGGCCAGTGCTGCGGCGGAGTGACCGTGCTGCTGTTCGAACCGATGGGCCAGGTCCAGGCGCAGATCGCCGTGTTCGGCGCCGGCCATGTCGGTCGCGCACTGGTGCCGCTGCTCGCCAGCCTGCCCTGCCGGGTGCGCTGGATCGACTCGCGGGAAGATGAATTCCCTGAACAGATCCCCCACGGCGTGCGCAAAATCGTCGCCGAAGAGCCGGTGGATGAAATCGACGACCTGCCCGCCGGCAGCTACTGCATCGTCATGACCCACAATCATCAGCTCGACCTTGAACTCACCGCTGCGATCCTCAAGCGCAATGACTTCGCCTACTTCGGCCTGATCGGTTCGAAAACCAAACGGGTGAAGTTCGAACACCGCCTGCGCGACCGTGGTTTTGACAGCAGCGTGCTGCAACGCATGCGCTGCCCGATGGGCATCGGCGAAGTCAAAGGCAAATTGCCTGTGGAAATAGCCATCTCCATCGCCGGCGAAATCATCGCCACCTATAACGCGAATTTCGGCCAGCACGCCGCCAGCGCCGGATCGTCGATTGCCAAATTGCTGCCTGCCTCACGCCGCAGCCAAGCCTCTAATTGAGAACGCCCATGCCTCTGACTCGCAAAGCCTACCGCGCCGCCATCCTGCACAGCATCGCCGACCCCGCTGAAGTGGGGATCGAAGCCTCGTACGAGTATTTCGAAGACGGTTTGCTGGTGGTCGATAACGGCCAGATCAGTGCCCTCGGTCACGCCAGCGAATTGCTGCCAACCCTGCCCGCCGATATCGAGATCACTCATTATCAGGACGCGCTGATCACCCCCGGTTTCATCGACACCCATATCCATTTGCCGCAAACCGGCATGGTCGGCGCCTACGGCGAACAGTTGCTGGACTGGCTCAACACCTACACCTTCCCGTGTGAAAGCCAGTTCGCCGACAAGACTCACGCCGACGAAGTCGCGGACATTTTCATCAAGGAACTGCTGCGCAACGGCACCACCACCGCGCTGGTGTTCGGCAGCGTGCACCCGCAATCGGTGAACTCGTTCTTCGAAGCGGCTGAACAGCTGGACCTGCGGATGATCGCCGGCAAGGTGATGATGGACCGCAACGCGCCGGACTACCTGACCGACACCGCCGAATCCAGCTACGTCGAAAGCAAGGCGTTGATCGAGCGCTGGCACGGCAAGGGTCGCTTGCACTACGCAGTCACGCCGCGTTTCGCCCCGACCAGCACCCCGGAACAACTCACCCTGGCCGGCCAGCTGCTGAGTGAATATCCGGACCTGTACATGCAGACCCACATCAGCGAAAACCTCAAGGAAATCGAGTGGGTCAAGGAACTGTTCCCGGAGCGTAAAGGCTACCTGGACGTCTACGATCACTACCAGTTGCTCGGCGAGCGCTCGGTCTTCGCCCACGGCGTGCACCTGTGCGATGACGAATGCGCGCGATTGGCAGAAACCGGCTCGGCCATCTCGTTCTGCCCGACCTCGAACTTCTTCCTCGGCAGCGGCCTGTTCAACCTGCCGATGGCCGAGAAGCACAAACTCAATGTCGGTATCGGCACCGATGTGGGCGGCGGCACCAGTTTCTCGCTGCTGCAAACATTGAACGAGGCGTACAAGGTCATGCAGTTGCAAGGGGCGCGGCTGAGCCCGTTCAAATCGTTGTACCTGGCGACGCTGGGCGGCGCACGAGCACTGCGGTTGGAAGACAAGATCGGCACGCTGCAACCGGGCACCGACGCGGACTTCCTGGTGCTGGATTACAACGCCACGCCGTTGCTGAGCTACCGCTTGAAGCAGGCGAACAACATTGCCGAGACGTTGTTTGTGTTGATGACGCTGGGGGATGACCGGACGGTGTTGCAGACGTATGCGGCGGGGAATCAGGTGCATCAGCGCTAAGGTTTTTCGGGCATAAAAAATCCCCCGCGATCATCAGATTCCGGGGGATTTTTTATGCCCTGTAGGAGTGAGCCTGCTCGCGATGGACTCAAGGGCGCCGCGGGGCTTCAGATACCCCGCGTAATCGTTAACGACCATCGCGAGCAGGCTCGCTCCTACAGGGGACGGCGTTAGATTTTCGCCGGCGAACGCCCTGGCTTCTTGGTCTGCAACAAATGCGAGAACACCGCATGCAAATCATCCGACGCGCTTTCTTCGTCGAGGTTGAGTTTGCTGTCGATGTGGTCCATGTGATGCATCATCAGGTTCACCGCCAGCTCACCGTTGCGCGCTTCGATCGCGTCGATCAGTTGGGTGTGTTCGTCATAGGAACAGTGCGAACGGTTGCCGCTTTCGTATTGCGCGATGATCAACGAAGTCTGGGACACCAGGCTGCGCTGGAAGCTGATCAGCGGTGCATTCTTCGCCGCTTCGGCCAGTTTCAGGTGGAACTCGCCCGACAGACGAATGCCGGCACCGCGATCGCCACGGGAGAAGCTGTCGCGCTCGTCGTTGACCATCTGCCGCAACTCGGCGATTTGCTCGGCGGTGGCGTGCTGCACGGCCAGTTCAGTGATCGCACGTTCGACCAGACGGCGGGCGAGGAACACCTGGCGCGCTTCCTCGACACTCGGACTGGCAACCACGGCGCCGCGATTCGGCCGCAACAGCACGACGCCTTCATGGGCCAGGCGCGACAGCGCGCGGCGAATGATGGTGCGACTGACCCCGAAAATTTCCCCCAGCGCTTCTTCGCTCAACTTGGTGCCGGGCGCCAGGCGCTGTTCGAGGATGGCCTCGAAGATATGCGCGTAGACAATATCGTCCTGGGTACCGCTGCGGCCGGCTTTGCCTGCTCGCGGTTGTTTCTTGAGGGGTTGCAACTGTTCGTTCATGGGCACTCGAGTCGGGAGAACTGCGGCGAATTGACCGTGACTGTAATACGGCACAGTGGGTCGCTGGCAAGTATCGCGTAAAAAACACCGCGATTGTACACAATGGATGGTGGCAACACGACTGTACGGCTGTTTGTCGCCTTTGCTGTATCGCAACGATTGCTTACGTTTGAGTTTAGGCTTATCCGCAGAATCCGCAGCGAATACGATCCCCTGTAGGAGCGAGGCTTGCCCGCGAAGGCGTCGTGTCATTCAACATTGATGTCAAC
>NZ_JAHBDB010000065.1:0-25299 GCF_019956105.1 Pseudomonas sp. BF-RE-25 | reverse complement strand
CCCCCCCCTCCCTGTAGGAGCGAGGCTTGCCCGCGAAGAACGATAACGCGGTGAATCTGATGAAAACCAAAATCCCCGAAACCCAATCATCTCGAGAAAAAGCAGCCTACGACGCATGGTTCAGAGCACAGGTACAAGCCAGTCTCGACGACCCACGCCCAAGCATTCCCGACGAAGAAGCCAGACAACTGATGGCAGTCAAACGCGAAAAATTACGCAAAAGATAAGTCCGTAGGCAACGCCCTATCAAAGCTTCATCCCGGTCCTACAACACAAGACACCTTGTCGCCTATCGCCAACCGGTGGCTCGAATCTATAGTCGGACTGTCGCTGCCAAATCAGCGACTCGGGTTTGGTCACCTGAATTTGAGAGAAAACTTACGCATGCCCTTGTATGCTGCCGACTTCTTTTGTGTCGGCACGCTTTATGGCGGCTGTGTTTGGGACGCTTCTGCGTACTCGGGTTTTCTCTCCCTGGTTGACCAACCTGAACACAGTCCGCCACCCATCGTTTGGTCACGATAGTGGCGGGTCTTCAGCTACATAAAAGAGAAAATTCAAATGAATACCTGGAACCCGCTCACCGATCGCTACCGCCCACTCCAAACCAACCTCACCGATTCCCCACCCCTGATCATCGACACAGAAGCCAACCCGCAAGACATCCTCGAAGCCGCCCTCCAGCGCATCCGAGCCTCCAGCGAATTGCTCCGAACCCTGCATTGCCAATCCTTCGAGCAAGGCGATCTAGAAGACATCCCCCACATCACCCACGCGCTCTACCTACTGACCCAAGACGGCTGCGACCTGCTAAAAGTCGCCCAACAACGCATGCTGGGCTGGAAAGCGCCTGCCTGACGCTAAGCGCTAACAGGTAAGCCGCACCCTTGTGGGAGCCGGCTTGCCTGCGCCTCGCAGGATTCGACACGTCGCCAGAGGACATCCTCACTCCACTTCCTGCGCGAGAGGGAGTGCTCGCCAAATACCGGGAAGACAATCCGTCACAATCTGCTCATGCCCTTCCCACCAAACCTGACGACCAATAAGATCCGCCCAAGCCCAACCGGACGTCCCCGAATGAACCTCGCCTCCAATTTCCCCGACGACCAAACCATGCACCTGCTCATGCAGCTGCTGCACGAGGAACTCGGCCTGCCCGAACGCAAAACCATCAGCCTCACCACCTCGATCAACTTCGACCTGGGCTGCGACGGTGCCGATGCTCAAAACCTGATGGAAGCACTGGAAGAACAGTTCGCCATCGACCTCATCGATTACGACGCCTATCGCTACTTCCAACCCGAAGGCTACGATGTCTTCCTCAAACGCAGGGCCAAGGGGCGTGGCGACAAAGTCCCGCTTACCATCGGCATGCTCTACCAGGCCATCAAGGCCCGACGCTGGGACACTCAGACGCTGGAAGGCTTCTAACGTCCGCAGCACACACCTATAAGGACATAGCGTGGACGTACTGATGGGTTTACTCGCCGCCTTACTGTGGGGCGGCACGGATTTTCTGGTGGGGTTGAATGCCCGCGCAGTGGGCGTCAAACGCGCGGTGTATTTCGGTCAGGCGCTGGGGTTCAGCATCATGAGCCTGCTGTTGATTGCCTTCCCCGCGTTCATCCTCAAATCGATGTCGGCGTCACTCACTGTCTGGCTGTTCGGCATTGTCGCCGCCGTGCTGACGGTGTCTGGTGCCCTCGCGTTGTCCAAAGCCTTTGCCCTCGGCAAAGCTTCCATCGTTGCGCCGCTGGTAACTTCTTATGGCGTTGTAACAACGTTGCTGTCCTGGGCCGGAGGTGAGCAGATCAGCCTGACTCAGCTGCTTTGCATTGCTCTGTGCGTGATCGGGGTGATTCTCTCCAGCATCCATTCCGACTCGAAAATCCCACACACGACTCAAGCCAGCAGCTCGATCGCCTACGCACTGTTGGCCGCCCTTTTCTATGGCACCAGTTTCTGGCTGCAAGGCCACTTCGTGCTTCCGGTACTTGGTCCGGTAACGATGCTTTGGCTCGCCTATCTGGTTGGTCTGATCGTGCTGGTGGTTATCGTCCTGAGGATCGAGGACGGGCTGAAAATTCCACCGTTGAAAAACTGCATGACGCTGACCGGCGCCAGCTTGATGAACCTGGGTGGGTTTTCTTCGTTCGCCTGGGGCGCGGTGGCAGGATCGGTTTCGGTGGTGACCGTGATCAGTACGTTGTCTGGAGGGATTGCGGCGATTCTGGGGTACGTATTTTTCAAGGAAAGGCTGGCAAAGTTACAGGTGCTTGGCGTGGTTCTGGTGTTGGTGGGCGCGTTCGTTTTGCACCTGAAAACCTGAGCCGTCCCCACAAAAAAGGCACCTTACGGAATCCTGGATAACGCACGACCTGTAGGAGCCGGCTTGCTGGCGATAGACTGTAGTTCGCCGCGTTTATCCAGACAGTACGCGGTATCGTTAACGACCATCGCCAGCAAGCCGGCTCCTACAAGTCGTGTGATATTCGTTACCCACAAAAAAGCCGCCCTCAAAGGGCGGCTTTTTCATTACATCAAACCAACTCTTACAACTTCGGCCCAGCAGCCTTGATCGCGTCGCTCACTTCGAACTTCTTGAAGTTCTCAACGAACAACCCGGCCAGTGCTTTAGCCGCTTCATCGTAAGCAGCCTTGTCAGCCCAGGTGTTACGTGGGTTCAACAGGCCAGTCTCAACGCCCGGTACGGCCAGTGGCACGTCGAGGTTGATGGTGTCGAGGTGTTCGGTTTCAGCACCGATCAACGCGCCGCTCTGGATCGCTGCGATCACGCCGCGAGTGGTCGGGATGTTGAAGCGTTTGCCGACGCCGTAGCCGCCGCCGGTCCAGCCGGTGTTGACCAGGTAGACCTTGGAGCCGAAGCCGCGGATACGCTTGATCAGCAGCTCTGCGTATTCGCCGGCCGGACGCGGGAAGAACGGTGCGCCGAAGCAGGTGGAGAAGGTCGACTTGATGCCGCTGCCGGAACCCATTTCGGTCGAGCCCACCAGTGCGGTGTAGCCGGACAGGAAGTGGTAGGCCGCTTGTTCTTCGCTGAGGATCGACACTGGTGGCAGTACGCCGGTCAGGTCGCAGGTCAGGAAGATCACAGCGTTTGGCTCGCCACCGAGGTTTTTCTCGGAACGCTTGGCAACGTGCTCCAGCGGGTAGGCGGCGCGGCTGTTCTGGGTCAGGCTGACATCGGCGTAGTCGGCGTGCTTGGCGTCGTCGATCACGACGTTTTCCAGGACTGCGCCGTGCTTGATGGCTTTCCAGATGACCGGCTCGTTCTTCTCGGACAGGTCGATGCACTTGGCATAGCAACCGCCTTCGATGTTGAAGACAACGCCTTCGCCCCAGCCGTGTTCGTCGTCACCGATCAGGTAACGGCTTTCGTCGGCCGACAGGGTGGTTTTACCGGTGCCGGACAGGCCGAAGAACAGGGTCACGTCGCCCGCTTCGCCGATGTTGGCGGCGCAGTGCATCGGCAGTACGTCAGCGGCCGGCAGCAGGAAGTTCTGCACCGAGAACATGGCTTTCTTCATTTCACCGGCGTAACGCATGCCGGCGATCAGCACTTTCTTCTGTGCGAAGTTGATGATCACGCAACCGTCGGAGTTGGTGCCGTCACGCTCTGGCACGCACTCGAAGTTGGCAACGTTGAGCACTTGCCACTCAGCACGACCCGCCGGGTTGTACTGGGCCGGGTTGATGAACAGGCAACGACCGAACAGGTTCTGCCAGGCAGTCTGGGTGGTCATCTTCACGGCCAGGTAGTGATCTTCGGCCGCGCCTACATGCACGTGGGAAACGAAATGATCTTGCGCGTTGTTGAACGCCTCGACGCGAGCCCACAGGGCATCGAACTTGTCGGCCGGGAACTTGCGGTTGATCGGGCCCCAGGCGATAGCGGCCTGGGTGGTCGGCTCTTCAACGATGAAACGATCGACTGGCGAGCGACCGGTACGGTGACCGGTGCGAACAACCAGCGCGCCGGTATCGGCAAGCTCGCCTTCACCGCGATTCAGGGCTTCTTTAACCAGATCATCAACACTCAGATCGGTGTACACGGCGTTATTGGCTTGCGTCATGAGGTTCCCCGTCGGCCAGTGGCCGAGTGCTCCAAACGTTTTGTAGTAGAAAGTCGTGCACTACTACCGCGAAAAAAGTGGGCCGGATTATGCCAGAAACGCCCAAAAAAAGTAGGGCCCTCCCGTCGTAACGGCGTTATTCCGGCACTTTCCAGTGAATTTACCTGCGCTGAACCGTTTTAGTGACGGGTATCTGACGGCGTGTCGACGCCCGCACCGGCGAATAATTGAACGATATCGGCGGCGTCGAACAGGTAACGTTCATTGCAGAACTGACAGTCGACCTCGATGTTGCCACCGTGTTCGACGACCAGGCTCTGCGCATCTTCCAGACCCAAACTGACCAGAGCATTGGCAGAACGTTCGCGCGAGCAGCTGCAACGGAAGCGCAATTTCTGCACATCGAACAGCCGGACCTGCTCTTCGTGGTAGAGACGATGGAGCACGGTTTCGTTGTCCAGGCCGAGCAATTCATCGGCGGTCAGGGTACTGCCCAGCGCGGTGATGTGCTGCCAGCTGGCGGCGCGTTCTTCTTCGTCTTTCAGGCGGTCGGCGGGCAGTTGCTGCAGCAACAGGCCACGGGCGCGACGGCCATCGGCGTACAGCCAGAAACGCGTGCCCACCTGTTGCGACATCACGAAGTAGTTAGTGAAGCACTCCGACAGGGTATCGCCATCCAGGTCGACGATACCCTGATAACGCTGGCCCACGGTCGGGTCGACGGTCAGCGCCAATACGCCGTTGGGCATCAGGTCGGCGAGGGTGGCGTCGGGGGCGATCTGGTCGGCCTCGTAACGGGCCAGACCACGGATGTCACGTTCGCTGGAGCATTCGATCATCAGCAACGGGATAGGGCCGTCGGACCGCGCCTGAAGAATCAGCAGACCATCAAACTTCAAGGTGCCGACCAGCAACGATGCTGCGGCCATCAGTTCGCCAAGCAGTTGCGCGACCGGCTCCGGATACGGGTGTTTGGCAAGGACCTCGGCGTAGCTGCGCTCCAACGAAACCAGCTCGCCGCGGGTGTCGCTGTCATCGAAGATGAAGCGTTGGGTGTAGTCGGTATCCGGTAGATCGGTCATAGGTCTGGGTATCTGAAGTAAATGATAAAAGGTTACAAACGAAAAAATCGCGCCTCTGCAGCACCGTTTTGGTGCGCACTGTTCAGCCATGGGAGGCATTTTATGAACAATCCGGTTTTGTTCCAAGCAAGGTGGAACGTCCGCCGGCGGCGTTGTGCAATTTTGTGCCGCTGGCGCTGCTGGCCTTCTGGTTATGGCCTACAGGTCAGAGGCTGTGTGCGATTTTCGACGAGTGGCTTTCCATCCACTCGATTCGCCGCTGGCGATTCACCCGATATGGCTGCGCACTCGGGTAATTGCAAGTCTGCGACCGTTCGATGCGGTGGTTGGGGGATGTTAGTCGTCGGAGAAATATGGTGCGTAGCGCCCGATTTTTTCGTTGGAGGGCGAGTGCTGCGCACTCGATCGCCGGCAAGCCAGCTCCTACAGTGACCGCGTCGTTCAAACGTAACGCAATCTCCTGTAGGAGCTGGCTTGCCAGCGATAGCGTCAGCCCAGACAACGCAGAAACAACCGACTCACTCGTCGTTGCTGCTCCCACGAAATTTAAACAGATCCCGCCGCTGCTTCTTGCTTGGTTTGCCGTCAGTGCTCACGCCCAGCGAGCCCGCCTTGCGCATCGCCGCAGCCGCTTCGCGCTTGGCGATGCTGGCTTCGGTTTCGGCGTACAAGGTCTGAGCTTCCGGCGCACCACGGCGCACGATCGATAACGCCTGGACCACCACCGTACGCTCCTCGAACCCTGCGCGAATCTGAAACTCGTCGCCGATCCGCGGCTCTTTGCCCGGCTTGCAACGCTCACCCCGGCAATGCACCTTGCCACTTTCAATCGCCGCTTTCGCCAAGGCACGTGTTTTATAAAAACGCGCGGCCCACAACCACTTATCGAGACGGACCTTGTCGTCCTCTTCGCTTTTTTGTGCCATGGAATTTCCTCATTCTGAAATATTGGTGAACTGTACTACCGTTTCTGTCGTGCCAGGATTTCCACCGACCCGTACTACAATGCGCACGCCACACCTCGCTTGCAGGGGTGGAATTCCGGGCTGTAGATATCTGTCGCCTTTTAACCATTATTCTGCGTGAATACCGCGAATCCGGCCGCGTGCGGCCCCAGCGGTATCCACCGGTTGAGTACCTTTGAAGACATTTGACCATTTGACCGTTGTCGGTCTGCGCGAGTGGGTGGCGCTCCCGGGTTTGGGAGTCGCGGGCCTGCGGGCAAAAATCGACACCGGCGCCAGCACCTCCAGCCTGCATGCCACTGACATCGAGCCGTTCGAGCGCGACGGCGAACAGTGGGTGCGCTTCACCGCGCACCTGGGCACGGTAGTGCAGTTGCGACACCGACGCTGTGAAGCACCGCTGGTGACGATGAAATCCATCAAGAGCTCCAACGGCCAGGCGCAGAAGCGTTACGTGGTAAGCACCACCCTGGCCCTCGGTGATCGGGTCTGGCCCGTCGAGTTCACACTCGCCTGCCGCAAGTCCATGCGTTATCGCCTGCTTCTCGGTTCCAAAGCCCTGATCGACGGCCAGCTGGTGGTCAATCCGGGCATTAAGTATGTACAAGACAAGCCGGTGTTCCCGGTATCTACCTCCTCCACAGGTGTTGCATGAAGATCGCTGTGCTGTCGCGGAACCCGCGTCTGTATTCCACTCGTCGTCTGGTCGAAGCCGGTACCGAGCGTGGCCATGAAATGGTGGTGATCGACACCCTGCGCGCCTACATGAACATTGCCAGCCACAAACCGCAGATCCACTACCGCGGCAAGCCGCTGGAAGGTTTCGACGCGGTGATCCCACGGATCGGTGCGTCGGTAACGTTCTATGGCTGCGCGGTACTGCGTCAGTTTGAAATGATGGGGGTGTTCCCGCTTAACGAATCGGTGGCCATTGCCCGCTCGCGGGACAAACTGCGTTCGCTGCAATTGCTCTCGCGCCGCGGGATCGGTTTGCCGGTCACCGGGTTTGCCCACTCTCCGGATGACATTCCCGACCTGATCGACATGGTCAACGGCGCGCCGCTGGTGATCAAGGTTCTGGAAGGCACCCAGGGCATCGGCGTGGTGCTGTGCGAAACCGCAACGGCGGCGGAATCGGTGATCGAGGCGTTCATGGGCCTCAAGCAGAACATCATGGTTCAGGAATACATCAAGGAAGCCGGCGGTGCGGACATTCGCTGCTTCGTGGTCGGCGACAAGGTGATTGCAGCGATGAAGCGTCAGGCCAAGCCTGGAGAGTTTCGCTCCAACCTGCATCGCGGTGGCAGCGCCAGCCTGATCAAGATCACGCCGGAAGAACGCATGACTGCATTACGCGCTGCGAAGGTGATGGGACTGGCGGTGGCGGGTGTGGATATTCTGCGTTCGAATCACGGGCCGTTGGTGATGGAAGTGAATTCGTCGCCGGGGCTGGAAGGGATTGAGACCACCACCGGGAAGAATGTGGCGGGGATCATCATTGAGCATCTTGAGAAGAATGGTGGGCCGAATATGACTCGGACCAAAGGTAAGGGTTAATCCATAGTATTTATGGTGGCTGGAAGGCCGCCTTCGCGGGCAAGCCTCGCTCCTACAGTTGATCGCACTCCACTGTAGGAGCGAGGCTTGCCCGCGAAAGGGCCATTAGCCCCACTGAAGATCTCAGTTGTTAAACCGCATCCCGAGGCAACATCAACCCCAACGGCAACCGAACCCGCGCTTCCAGCCCACCGCCAGTACGATTGCGCAGCTCAACATTCCCGCCATGCATCGAAGCAATCCGCTTCACGATCGCCAGACCCAACCCGGTCCCTTTGCCACCGCGAGCACGATCCCCACGGGTAAACGGGTTGAAGATCGCCTCCAGCTCCGACGGATCAATCCCCGCCCCACGGTCCATGACGCTCAGCACCACATACGGGGCGCTGACATCCCCGGACACATAAGCCGCCACCTCAACACCGCTGCCAGCGTGATGCAGCGCATTGCCGATCAGGTTGTTCAGCAACCGTTTCATGGACACGCGACGCAGCGGAAACGGCTGAATCGGCTCCAGACGCAGGCGTACTTTCTCTTCATTCTGGTTAAACGGCGCGGCGACTTCGCGGACCAGATCGCTCAAGTCCACCTCTTCCACCGATTCATCGCGGCCATCGCGGATGAACGCGAGGAACTGGTCGAGAATCGCGTCCATGTCTTCGATGTCACGGACCATGTCGTCCGTCAGGTCGCTGTGGTCGCCCATCAGTTCCAGCGACAAGCGCAAACGAGTCAGCGGTGTTCGCAGGTCATGGGACACCCCGGCCAGCATCAGCTCGCGCTCGCGGCCAGCCTGTTCGACGTCTTCGGCCATCTGGTTGAACGCGCGGTACACCTCGGTCATCTCGCTCGGCGTGTCGCTGATCGGCAAACGAACGCTGCGACCCTGGCCGAGTTGCCTGGCGGCATAGACCAGGCGCTTCAACGGTTGATTGAGCTGGCTGACGAAGATCCACGCCGAGGCGGTGGACAGCAAGCCGATGGCAAGGAACCAGCCGAGCACGTTCCAGATTTTCTGGCCGCGTAAAGGATGTGGATACAGCGGCACTTTCAGCCAGCCATCGCCCAGGCTCGGCGCCCGGACCCACAGCGCCGGCGGTGAGTGCATGCGTAATCGCACCTCGGTGTCGGCGCCGAGTTCGGCCTGCATCTGCCGCTGATAGATCTCGCTGTAAGGCCAGTGTTGCTCGCCTTCCGGCACGCCGGTGCCCACCACCCGGATCAGGGTTGCGGCTTCGGCAATCTTGTCGCGATTGTTTTCATCGGCCGCCCAATAGGCGCGCAGCGTCAGGGCGACGCCGTGGCTGTATTGACGGTCCACCAGCACGTCTTCGTTCATCAACAGATAAACCAGGGTCAGCGCCTTGGAAAACAGGACGACAATCAGCACCAGCCACAGGGTGCGGGAGAAGAAACTCTGGGGGAACCAAACCGGGGTTTTCATGAATAACCGCTACACACTTGCAGGAGCGAGCGATGCTCGCATATTGCGGATCGCGAGTCTGCGGACAACATCATCCGCACGACCCGCTCCTACAAATCGCCGATCACTTGGTGGCGGCGCCATCCGGAACGAACACGTAGCCCACGCCCCAGACAGTCTGGATGTAACGCGGCTTGGACGGATCAGGCTCGATCATCCGGCGCAGACGGGAGATCTGCACGTCGATGGAACGCTCCAGGGCATCCCACTCGCGGCCACGGGCCAGGTTCATCAGCTTGTCACGGGTCAGTGGCTGACGCGCGTTCATGACCAGGGCCTTGAGTACCGCAAACTCACCGGTGGTGAGCATGTGCACTTCGTCACCGCGTTTCAGTTCGCGAGTGGCCAGGGACAGTTCGTAGTCACCGAAGGTCACGCTTTCGTCTTCGCTGCCCGGCGCACCCGGCACCGGCGCCGACTGACGACGCAGGACCGCTTTGACGCGAGCCATCAGCTCATCCGGGTTGAACGGCTTGGCCAGGTAATCGTCGGCGCCCAGTTCCAGGCCCTTGATGCGGCTCAGCTCGTCGCCCTTGGCGGTGAGCATGATGATCGGAATCTGATTGTTCGCGCCGCGCAGACGGCGGCAGGCGGTCAGACCGTCTTCGCCGGGCAGCATCAGGTCGAGGACGACCAGGTTGAACACTTCACGCGCCAGCAGGCGGTCCATTTGTTCGGTGTTCGGTACGGCGCGGGCGCGGTAGCCCTTGCTGACGAAAAAGCGTTCCAGCAGGCTGCTGAGCCCCGGATCGTCGTCAACGATAAGAATTTTTTCGCCTTCAGCAATGTTTGCAGTGCTGCTCATTGGATGCTCCTTTGATCTCGGCGCGCATTATGGCGTAGCTGCCGTTATACGCACCGTGTGCATTGTTAGCAGATTTTTCCTTCACCGCCAGAAATCCGGGCATTGTGCCTACAGCCTGTGATGCCCCCGAATGACAGAACGCTGGTTATAATGCGCGGCCTTTTGTGTCAGGCAACGTCTGATCGTTACCGTTGTGGCGGCTTTTTATTTTCATCGCCACGGCAGTAATTGTTCGATTTCACGGGTCAACGGGATGCCTGTTGATCCAGGTAGCGGCGCAGGCCAGGCCGCTCAACCAGACTCGCCGAGCCTTTATCCCCGCGCCCGCGAGCCTGCTTTCACAATTTGTCAGGTGGTTTTATGGACAGCATCAACAGCCGCATCGCCGAGGAACTCGGCGTACGCCCACAACAGGTCGAAGCGGCCGTCGCGCTACTCGATGAAGGCTCTACCGTTCCCTTCATCGCCCGTTACCGGAAAGAAGTGACCGGCAGCCTCGATGACATCCAGTTGCGTCATCTGGAAGAGCGTCTGCGCTACCTGCGAGAACTCGACGAACGGCGCATCAGCATCCTCGCCAGCATCGAAGAGCAAGGCAAGCTGACCCCGCAACTTGAACGCGACATCAAGCTCGCCGACACCAAGACCCGCCTCGAAGACTTGTACCTGCCGTACAAGCAAAAGCGCCGCACCAAGGGCCAGATCGCCCTGGAAGCCGGCCTCGGCGAGCTGGCCGACGGCCTGTTCAACGATCCCTCGCTGGCCCCGGACACCGAAGCCGCACGCTTCATCAACGCCGAAAAAGGCGTGGCCGATGTGAAGGCGGCCCTCGAAGGCGCCAAGTACATCCTCATGGAGCGCTTCGCCGAAGACGCTGGCCTGCTGGACAAGCTGCGCAACTACTTGAAGCAAGAAGCCACCCTCAGTGCCCGCGTGATCGCCGGCAAGGAAGAGGAAGGCGCCAAGTTCCGCGACTATTTCGAACACGACGAACCGCTGAAAAGCATGCCGTCGCACCGCGCGCTGGCGATTTTCCGTGGCCGCAACGAAGGCATCCTCAGCTCGGCGCTGAAAGTCGGCGACGAACTGCCGGGCACCATGCACCCGTGCGAAGGCATGATCGGTCAGCAGTTCGGTATCCAGAACCAGAACCGCGCCGCCGACAAATGGCTGGGCGAAGTGGTGCGCTGGACCTGGAAGGTCAAGCTCTACACCCACCTCGAAACCGACCTGCTGGGTGAACTGCGCGATGGCGCGGAAACCGAAGCGATCAACGTGTTCGCACACAACCTGCACGACCTGCTGCTGTCGGCTCCGGCCGGCCCGCGTGCCACCCTGGGCCTCGACCCGGGACTGCGCACCGGTTGCAAGGTCGCCGTGGTCGATGCCACCGGCAAGCTGCTGGATCACGCCACGGTTTACCCGCACGTGCCGCACAACAAGTGGGACCAGACCCTGGCGATTCTCGCGGCCCTGTGCGCCAAGCACTCGGTGGACCTGATCGCCATCGGCAACGGCACCGCCAGCCGCGAAACCGACAAGCTGGCTGCTGAACTGATCAAAAAATACCCAGCCATGAAGATGACCAAAGTCATGGTCTCCGAGGCCGGTGCATCGGTTTACTCGGCGTCGGAACTGGCTTCGAAGGAATTCCCGGACCTCGACGTGTCGATCCGTGGCGCGGTATCCATCGCCCGTCGCTTGCAGGATCCGTTGGCCGAGCTGGTTAAAATCGATCCGAAATCCATCGGTGTCGGCCAGTACCAGCACGACGTGTCGCAGCTGAAACTGGCGCGCGGCCTGGACGCGGTGGTCGAGGACTGCGTGAACGCCGTCGGCGTGGACGTGAACACCGCGTCCGTGGCGCTGCTGGCCCGTATCTCCGGCCTCAACGCGACCCTGGCGCAGAACATCGTCAGCCACCGTGACGAGCACGGTGCGTTCAAAACCCGCGCAGCGTTGAAGAAAGTCGCGCGTCTGGGCGAAAAAACCTTCGAACAGGCGGCCGGTTTCCTACGCGTGATGAACGGCGACAACCCGCTGGATTCGTCTGCGGTTCACCCGGAAGCCTATCCGCTGGTGCAACGCATCGCCGCTGAAACCGACCGCGACATTCGCTCGCTGATCGGCGACGCGAGCTTCCTCAAGCGTCTTGATCCGAAGAAGTACACCGACGAAACCTTCGGTCTGCCGACGGTCACCGACATCCTGCAAGAGCTGGAAAAACCTGGCCGCGACCCGCGTCCCGAGTTCAAGACCGCCGAGTTCCAGGAAGGCGTCGAAGACCTCAAGGACCTGCAACTGGGCATGATCCTCGAAGGCGTAGTGACCAACGTGACCAACTTCGGTGCGTTCGTCGATATCGGCGTGCATCAGGACGGTTTGGTGCACATCTCTGCGCTTTCGGAGAAGTTCATCAAGGATCCACGCGAAGCGGTGAAGGCCGGTGACGTGGTGAAAGTGAAGGTCATGGAAGTCGATATCCCGCGCAAACGCGTCGGTCTGTCGATGCGCATGAGCGACACCCCAGGCGAGAAAATCGACGGTGCCCGTGGTGCGCGTCCGGGGTCGGCACCGCGCCAGTCCCAGAACACTGCACCGCGCAAGGAAACCACAGCGGCGGCCCCGTCCAACAACGCCATGGCTTCGCTGTTCGCCAACGCCAAGCAGTTGAAGAAACGCTGATGGAGATCCCGGCCGGGCTGACCGAAAGCGCGTTTTTCAAGCTGCTGGGCTGTCGCTTGCACAGCCTGGAAACCGGGGTGGCGCAAGTCGCCCTGGCGCTTGAACCCGAACTGCGCAATCGCGGCGGCAAGCTGCACGGCGGGGCCTTGTTCAGCCTGGTGGACATTGCCATGGGGCTGGCCTGTTCCAGCACCCACGGCTTTGACCAGCAGAGCGCGACCATCGAGTGCAAGATCAACTACATCCGCGCCGTTTCCGACGGTGAGGTGATGTGCACGGCGCGGGTGATCCACCCGGGCCGCCGCACGCTGGTGGTGGAAGCCGACGTGATGCAGGGCGACAAACTCGTCGCAAAAGCACAAGGCACGTTCGCTGTCCTGTAGATGAATGCCATCATTTTGAGTTAATTTCAGCGCAACGAAACCTGTGGGAGCAAGCTTGCTCGCGATGGAGGTCAACGAAGACTAGGGTCGCCTGGATGAACGCGGCGCCCTCAAGTCCTTCGCGAGCAAGCTCGCTCCTACAAAACCAGGCGAAAACGCCAGTTTCAACTTCACCCTTGTAGACCGTCCTGCCCACCCCCATATTGGGGCGACTGACGCGTGAAGGAATCCAACTTGAGCGAACTTCTCAACCGCCGCCTGGCTCTGCTCGGCGAGCGCGCTAACCTCTCTCTGCTCGAACAGTGCCTTCACGGCATCGAACGTGAATGCCTGCGCGTGACCGGCGAAGGTCGCCTGGCGCAAACGCCGCACCCGGAAGAATTGGGTTCCGCGCTGACCAACGAACAAATCACCACCGACTATTCCGAGTCGCTGCTGGAGTTCATCACGCCCGCCCTGCCCGACCCGGCCGACACCCTGGCGAGCCTGGACAGGATTCACCGTTTTGCCTACAGCAAGCTCGGCAACGAGTACCTGTGGAGTCCATCGATGCCGTGCCCGTTGCCGGCCGAGGAAGATATCCCGATCGCCTATTACGGCACCTCCAACATCGGCAAGCTCAAGTATGTCTACCGCAAGGGCCTGGCCCTGCGCTACGGCAAGACCATGCAGTGCATCGCCGGGATTCACTACAACTTCTCCCTGCCGGAGAAGCTCTGGCCGCTGCTCAAGCAGGCGGAAGGCTTTGTCGGTACTGACCGCGACTATCAGTCGTCGGCCTACATCGCGCTGATCCGTAACTTCCGCCGCTACAGCTGGCTGCTGATGTACCTGTTCGGTGCTTCGCCAGCGCTGGACGCCGGTTTCCTGCGCGGTCGCACGCATCAGCTGGAACAGCTGGACCCGGACACCTTGTACCTGCCGTACGCCACCAGCCTGCGCATGAGCGATCTGGGTTACCAGAGCAATGCCCAGGCCGGCCTGACGCCGTGCTACAACGATCTGGCGAGCTACACCGACAGCCTGCGCAAAGCGGTGGCCACACCGTATGCGCCGTATGTCGAAATCGGCACGCATCAGGACGGTGAGTGGGTTCAGCTCAACACCAACATCCTGCAGATCGAAAACGAGTACTACTCCAACATCCGCCCGAAACGCGTGACCTACACCGGCGAGCGGCCGATCCAGGCGCTGGTGGCCCGTGGCATTCAGTACGTCGAAGTGCGTTGCCTGGACATCAACCCGTTCCTGCCGATGGGTATCGACCTCACCGAGTCGCGGTTCCTCGATGCGTTCCTGCTGTATTGCGCGCTGAACGACAGCCCGCTGTTGACCAGTAATTCGTGCGGCAACGCGACATCGAACTTCCTCAGCGTGGTCAAGGAAGGTCGCCGTCCGGGCCTGCAACTGCAACGCGACGGTCAACCGGTTGACCTGAAAGAATGGGCGGGCGAGTTGCTGGAGAAGATTGCGCCACTGGCGGCGTTGCTGGATCAGAGCCATGGCGGCGATGCGCACAGCAAGGCATTGGACGCGCAACTGGCCAAGGTCAAGGATTCGTCCCTGACACCATCGGCCCAGGTGCTGGCGGCAATGGCCGAGCACAAGGAAAGCTTCAGCCAGTTCTCCCTGCGCCAGAGCCAGGCCCATGCGGAATATTTCCGCAGCGAGCCTTTGAGCAGCGAAGACCAGGCAACGTTTGAAGAGCGCGCACGCTCCTCGCTGGCGGAGCAAGTGGAGCTGGAGCAGAACGAAGTCGGCGATTTCGATGTGTTTGTCGGCTCATATCAGGCGAGCATTCTGGCGATCAGTAACTGATCGTTGGCGGTCCTGCGGACCTTGATCGCTAGCAAGCTGGCTCCTACAAAAATCATGTGCCTCACACATAACCCTGTAGGAGCCGGCTTGCCGGCGAAGGCGGCCTGAAATTCACCGCAAGCCTCAAGGGCCTCATCGCCAGCAAGCTGGCTCCTACACAGATTCGGGATCGCCACAAAATCGCGCGCCCAACGCAAAACCCTGTAGGAGCCGGCTTGCCGGCGATGGCGGCCTGAAATTCACCGCAAGCCTCAAGAGCCTCATCGCCAGCAAGCTGGCTCCTACACAGATTCGGGATCGCCACAAAATTGCGCGCCCAACGCAAAACCCTGTAGGAGCCGGCTTGCTGGCGATGACGGCCTGTAATTCACCGCAAGCCTAAGGGCCTCATCGCCAGCAAGCCGGCTCCTACAAGGGAGCACTTAGAATATTCCGCTCATAAGCTCATTCGAAAAAGTTATTTATTTTCGGATTCTTATATCATTTAGTCTCTTTTTCACGCCGACTCTCGGTCCGCCTGAAAAGGAGCTTCCCAATGAAACTGCATTTCCCTCTTCGCCTCCTGGCGGCCGCGTCTTTGGCTGCGGCGAGTTTCTTTGCCCAGGCGGCTGACGTGACTGTCGCCTACCAGACCACCGTGGACCCGGCGAAAGTCGCCCAGGCCGACGGCGCCTACGAAAAAGCCACCAACGCCAAGATCGACTGGCGCAAATTCGACAACGGTGCAGACATCATCGCCGCCATCGCTTCCGGCGACGTGCAGATCGGCTACCTCGGTTCCAGCCCTCTGACGGCTGCAATCAGCCGCAAAGTCCCGGTTGAAACCTTCCTCATCGCCACCCAGATCGGTGCCGCTGAAGCCTTGGTTGCCCGCGACGGCTCCGGGATCAAGACGCCGCAAGACCTGATCGGCAAGAAGATCGCCGTGCCATTCGTTTCCACCGGCCACTACAGCCTGCTCGCCGCGTTGAAACACTGGAACATCGACCCTTCGAAAGTCACTGTGCTCAACCTCGCCCCGCCAGCCATCATCGCCGCATGGAAACGCGGTGACATCGACGCCACCTACGTGTGGGACCCAGCGCTCGGCGTGGCCAAGGAAAACGGCAAAGTACTGATCACCTCTGGTGAGCTGGCCAAGTTCGGCGCACCAACGTTCGACGCGTGGATCGTGCGTAAAGACTTCGCCGAGAAGCACCCGGAAATCGTCACCGCGTTCGCCAAAGTCACCCTCGACGCCTACGCCGATTACCGCAAAGACCCTAAAGCCTGGCTCGCCAATCAATCCAACGTCGACAAGCTGGTGAAGCTATCGGGCGCCAAGGCCAGCGACATTCCGCTGCTGCTGCAAGGCAACGTCTACCCGCTGGCGGCTGATCAGGTGATCACCCTCGGCGCGCCGACCACCAAAGCCATCACCGACACCGCCGTGTTCCTGAAAGAACAAGGCAAGGTCGAGGCCGTGCTGCCGGACTACGCGCCGTACGTCAGCGCCAAGTTCATCACCAACTGATCGGGAGTTAATTGCGATGGCCTTGCTACAGCTGGAGCGCATCAGCGCACAGTACCCCGGTAGCCCGGAACCGGTATTGGCGGATATTTCCCTGAGCCTCGGGCCCCAGCAATTGCTGGTCGCCCTCGGCCCGTCCGGCAGTGGCAAGACTTCGCTGTTGAACCTGATTGCCGGTTTCGTCGAGCCCAACGCCGGGCGCATCACCCTCGATGGCGTGCCGGTCAAAGGCCCGAGCGCCGAACGCGGCGTGGTGTTCCAGGACGACGCGCTACTGCCTTGGCAAGACGTGCTGGCCAACGTCGGTTTCGGTCTGGAACTGGCCGGTGTTTCCCGGGACAAACGTGAAATCCGCGCTCGGGAAATGCTCGCACTGGTGGACCTTTCCGGTTTCGAAAATCGGCGGATCTGGCAACTTTCCGGTGGCCAGAAACAGCGTGTCGGCCTCGCCCGTGCGCTCGCCGCCGACCCTCGCGTGTTGTTGATGGACGAACCTTTCGGCGCCCTCGACGCCTTCACCCGCGAACAGATGCAGGAGCTGCTGCTGCAAGTCTGGCAGCGCACCGCCAAACCCGTATTCCTGATTACCCACGATATTGAAGAAGCAGTATTTCTCGCCACGGACCTGATTCTGCTGGCGCCAAACCCCGGGCAAATCGTCGAGCGCCTGAGCCTGGATTTCGGTCAGCGTTACGCCGCCGGCGAGTCCGCACGGGCGATCAAATCCGACCCGCGCTTTATCGAAACCCGCGAACACGTACTCGCCAAAGTGTTCTCCCAACGCAGCGCCGCCACGCGGCAGGAGCGCGCATGAGCAGCTATGAAATTCCGGCCGTGACGGTGAAACCGGGTTCGACGGTGATTCCTGTTCGGCGAAGCCTCAGTACTCGTTGGATCAGCGTGCTGACCCTGGTCGCGCTGGTTGCCCTGTGGTGGGCCGTTACCGCCACAGGAATGATCGAACCGCTGTTCCTGCCGCCACCGTCCGCCGTGCTGCAAAAAGGCTGGCTGCTGGTGACCACCGGCTACATGGATTCGACGTTGTGGCAGCACTTGGGCGCGAGCCTCAGCCGCATCGGTCTGGGCCTTGGTTTTGCCGTGCTGACCGCCGTGCCGGTCGGCATCGCCATCGGTCACAACCGCATTGCGCGCGGCATTCTCGATCCGCTGATCGAGTTCTACCGCCCGATTCCACCGCTCGCCTATCTGCCGTTGATTGTCATCTGGTGCGGCATTGGCGAGCTGTCGAAAGTCCTGCTGATTTACCTGGCGATTTTCGCCCCGATCGCCATCGCCACCGCGACTGGCGTGCGCACCGTCGACCCGGCCAAATTGCGCGCCGCGCAGTCCTTGGGCGCGACCCGGGCGCAGTTGATTCGCCATGTGATTTTGCCGAGTGCCTTGCCGGACATCTTGACCGGTGTGCGCATCGGTCTGGGCGTGGGCTGGTCAACGCTGGTCGCCGCCGAACTGATCGCCGCCACCAGCGGCCTGGGCTTCATGGTGCAGTCGGCCGCACAGTTCCTGGTCACCGATGTGGTGGTGCTGGGGATTCTGGTGATTGCGCTGATCGCCTTCGCCATGGAGATGGGCTTGCGTGCGCTGCAACGCAAACTGGTGCCGTGGCACGGCCAGGCTCACTGATTTTTTAATGTGGGAGCGGGCTTGCTCGCGAAGAGGCCGTGTCAGTCAACTTAGATGTTGAATGCTAAACCGCCTTCGCGAGCAAGCCCGCTCCCACAGTCTGCACCCCGGATTGAAGAGAACCACCATGAGCAACCTGACAATCGTCCCCCTCAGCTCCGCCCTCGGCGCGCACATCAGCGGCATCGACATCAGTCAACCACTGAACCTGGAACAGCGCGATGCCATCGAACAGGCACTGCTCAAGCATCAGGTTTTGTTCTTCCGCGACCAGCCGATCACGCCGCAGCAACAGGCGCGTTTCGCCGCCAACTTCGGCGACCTGCACATTCACCCGATCTACCCGAATGTGCCGGAACAGCCGGAAGTGCTGATCCTCGACACCGCCGTCACCGACGTGCGCGACAACGCGATCTGGCACACCGACGTGACCTTCCTGCCGACCCCGGCGATGGGCGCGGTGCTCAGCGCAAAACTGTTGCCGGAGTTTGGCGGCGACACGTTGTGGGCCAGCGGCATTGCGGCTTATGAGGCGCTGTCCACGCCGATGAAAAGTCTGCTGGAAGGGCTGACGGCGACTCACGATTTCACCCGTTCGTTTCCGTTGGAACGCTATGGCAACACGCCTGAAGCATTGGCTCAGTGGGAAGAGGCTCGCCGGAAAAATCCACCGCTGTCGCACCCGGTCATTCGCACGCATCCGGTGAGCGGGCGCCGTTCGTTGTTCGTCAGTGAAGGGTTTACGTCGAAGATCAATGAGCTGTCGGAGACGGAGAGCGAGGCGATTCTGAAGTTTCTGTTCGCCCATTCCACACGGCCGGAATTCACCATTCGCTGGCGCTGGCAGCAGGACGACATCGCATTCTGGGACAACCGCGTGACGCAGCATTACGCGGTGGATGACTACCGGCCGGCGCGGCGGGTGATGCAGCGGGCGACGGTGTTGGGGGATGTGCCGTTTTTTCGGTAAATCCTGATTTTTTTGTTGTCTGTACTGGCCCCATCGCCGGCAAGCCGGTCTCACTCCTACAAGGGTTATCGGTTGGCCACACATTTTGTGGTCAACCCCCAACCCCTGTAGGAGTGAGCCTGCTCGCGATATCGGACTGACAGACGCCAGATAACCCGGCGCCGAACACTCATTCAGCCGTCGAAGGTTTCTCCCAAAGATTAATCCCGCCTTCCTGGGCAAACCGGTCAATCTCCGCCAGCTCTTCCGCACTGAAGCTCAGATTTTTCAACGCCCCGACGTTCTCGATAATCTGCTCCGGCCGGCTCGCACCGATCAGCGCCGAAGTCACCCGAGGGTCGCGTAGCGTCCAGGCCAACGCCAGTTGCGCCAGGCTCTGACCGCGACGCTTGGCGATCTCATTGAGCCCACGCACATGGGCAATGTTGGCCTCAGACAGGTGCGAGGACTGCAACGAACCACCGCCCGGACGATTGACCCGCGCGTCCTTCGGAATGCCGTTGAGGTATTTGTCGGTCAACAGACCCTGCGCCAACGGCGTGAACGCAATCACGCCGGTGCCCAGCTCGTCGGTGACATCCAGCAGATCCTTTTCCACCCAGCGATTAAGCAGGTTGTAGGCCGGCTGGTGAATCAGCAACGGAACTTTCCACTCTTGCAACAGCGCCGCCATCTCACGGGTTTTCACCCCGGAATACGACGAGATGCCGATGTACAACGCCTTGCCCTGCTGCACCGCCGTGGCCAGTGCGCTGGCGGTTTCTTCCAGCGGCGTGTCCGGGTCGAAACGGTGGGAGTAGAAAATATCCACGTATTCCAGGCCCAGACGCTGCAGGCTCTGATCAAGGCTGGCCAGCACGTATTTGCGCGAGCCACCGCCCTGCCCGTAAGGACCGGGCCACATGTCCCAACCGGCCTTGCTCGAGATGATCAGCTCATCGCGATACTGCTTGAAGTCTTCACGCAGCAAACGCCCGAAGTTGGTCTCGGCGCTGCCGTACGGCGGACCATAGTTGTTGGCGAGGTCGAAGTGGTTGATCCCCAGATCGAACGCCGTGCGCAGCAACGAGCGCTGGGTGTCGATCGGAGTGCTGTCGCCGAAGTTGTGCCACAGGCCCAGGGACAACGCTGGCAACACCAGACCGCTGTGACCGACGCGGCGGTAAGGGATGGAGTCGTAGCGGTTTTCGGCAGCGGTGTAGGTCATCTAATCCTCTCTTGTCTGTCTTGAAGTTGGTATCGACTGCTTCGCAAGTTGCCCAGCATACGCCCAGACAAACGTCGATAAACCTCGGACTTGAGGAAATGCTGAAACGTTTCACATATTTTCAATTGAACCTGCCGGACGAGCAAAATCGCTCGGCGTTTATGCCGATAGCTCACGCAGTGCGGCCGCCGCCAAAAAGCCGGATCTTGAGCTGTATCGCTGATCTCGCCTGACCGTTTGGTCGATACGCTCAAGCAACTGCTCAGGCAGAGTGGCGTTGAAACGAACCGACTTGCCAAAGTAAGGCGTGATATCGAAGTCAACCACACCCCACACACCACCGGCGTAATCAGGGTTATCAATATGAGCGTCTATCTCCTGCACTTGCGGCAGTGGATCACCATCGGCAACCAACCCCTCATAGTGCAAGGACAACGCCTCCTTCACGTTTTCGAATGCCTGCGCCACTGTAGCGCCCGCAGAGAAACAACCCGGCACGTCCGGGATTATCACTCCGTATTCTGAGTCGGCATCCTTGTGCAGAACGACCGGGAATTTCATTTCGGTGAGTCCTCTGTGGAAAGGACCTGAACTGTAAAGCAGAAAACCGACACATATTCACACGGTACACATCCTGCAAAGATCGCGGACTTCAGTCGCTCCTACAGTGATCGCATTCCTATGTAGGAGCGGCCGAAGGCTGCGATCTTTTGATCTTTGACTACTTCAAATGGCCCCGGCAAACACCTCCCCCAACCAATCCACAAACACCCGAACCCGTGGCGACATGTGTCGGTTATGCGGATACAACACTGAAACCGGCATCGGGGGCGGCGGCGTGTCGATCAGGACTTCCTGCACCAGGCCCTGGGCGATCTGCGTTTCCATTCGGTAATGCGGGCACTGGATCAAGCCCAGTCCGGCAATGGCCGAGGCGGCGTAGATTTCTGCGCCAAACACCGAGATCGCGCCCTCGATGGCGACTTCCTGCAACTCGCCATCGACCATGAATTCGAACGGGAACAACTTCGCCGTGGTGCGCGAGACGTAGTTCACCGCGCGATGGTGTTTCAGGTCTTCAAGGGTTTTCGGTTCGCCATATTTGCGCAGGTAAGCCGGGCTGGCGCAGGTGATCTGGCGCAGGTTGGCGACACGCTTGCCGATCAGCGCCGAGTCGCCGAGCGTGCCGGCCCGCAGCACACAGTCGACGCCTTCGGCAATCAGATCGACAAAGCGGTCGGCCTCGCTGATGGACAGTTCGATGTCCGGATAGCGCTCCATGAATTGCGGCAAGGCGGGGATGACAAAACTCTTGGCCAGCGTGCCATGCAAATCCACCCGCAATCGCCCTTTCGGCGCGACGCTGCGAAAAGCCAGTTCAGCTTCTTCCAGTTCCGCCAGCAATTGCACACAGCGCAAGTAGTACGCCTCGCCGTCCAGCGTAGGACGCACCTTACGCGTACTGCGCTCCAGTAAACGCGTACCGAGCCACGCTTCGAACTGGTTCAGCGTGTGGGTCAGGGTTGCCCGTGGCAGGTTCAGGTCTTCGGCGGCCAGGGTGAAGCTGCTGCGCTCGTAGATCCGCACGAACACCTTCATCGCTTTGACTTGATCCATGGCGTTCGCGACCTTTGATTGTTGGCGATTATTGAACAGTCAAGGCAACTCTCGTGCATTTATCAGCCTGAGTAAACATGTGAGTCTGGCTTCACCCCAAACAGACACCCTCAAAGGACTCACCGCCATGACTACTCAAACTTCGAAAGTTGCCATCGTGACCGGCGCCTCCCGCGGCATCGGCGCCGTGATCGCCAAACAACTGGCCAGCGAAGGTTTCGCCGTCGCCATCAACTACGCCAGCAGCGCCACTGAAGCCTCAAAGCTGGTCGTTGAACTGCGTCAGGCCGGCCATCAAGCCATAGCGATCAAGGCTGACGTGGCCAATGCCGACGATGTACGCCGGATGTTCGACGAAACCGAAACACAACTGGGCAAAGTCGATGTGCTGATCAACAACGCCGGCATCCTCAAAGTGATGCCGCTGGCGCAACACACGGACGAACTGTTCGACCAGAACTTCAACATCCACGCCCGCGGCACTTTCAACACGCTGCGTGAGGCGGCGATCCGTTTGAACAGCGGTGGCCGGATCGTCAATTTCTCCAGCAGCACCGTTGGCATGAACCTGCCGGGTTACGCCGTGTACATCGCCAGCAAAGCCGCGGTGGAGTCCCTGACTCAGGTGTTCGCCAAGGAAATGCGCGGTCGCAACATCACCGTCAACGCCGTTGCGCCTGGCCCGGTGGCGACCGATTTGTTTTTGCACGGCAAGAGTGAAGAGCAAATCCAGACCTTCGCCAAGATGCCGCCGCTGGAGCGCCTGGCTCAGCCGGAAGACATCTCCCGCGTTGTTTCCTTTCTCGTCGGCCCTGATTCGGCATGGGTCAATGGACAGATTCTGCGGGTGAATGGCGGGTTGGTTTAAGCTGCTATGTAGGCAGGATTGACGCCTTCGCGGGCAAGCCTCGCTCCTACAGGAGCGACACAAAACTGTAGGAGCGAGGCTTGCCCGCGAAGGCGGTCTTAAAGACGCACTACACCTGAAGGGAGGAACGCATCATGCACACCACGATCATCATCACCTTCGGCCTGGTCCTCCTGGCGCTGATGCTGTTCATCGGCGAGAACATCGGCTTCGGCCGCCAGACGCTGACCTACAGCTTCATCGTGTTGTGGCTGGCCCTGACGATGATCAACGGCGCCATCGGCGTGGTTACCGCCGGCCAGTCCGTGACCACGGAGCTGGTGGTCGGCAGCATCGTGTTCAGCATCCCGGTGGCGGCGCTGGTGTTGTTCATGGTGATGAGCAGCGAGGCCTGAGCTCAACGCACCAGATGCAAAAACTGCAGGTGCCGCTCGTACTGATCGAGGATGTCGTTGATGACCTGGTCCTTGGTGTAACCCACCAGATCGTAGTCCTGACTGCCCTCGCTCAGGTGCACTTCGGCCCGATAATAACGGCGATTGTTGAGTTGCTTGGGACCCATGCCGCCACGGGCGAATGACGGCGTGAAGTAGCCACGCATCTGCACCTGATAGATGAACGGATGCTGCTCGCCGTGACCGATTTCCAGGCTGACGCTGTCGTTCGCCGGATCGGGTTGAGTGACCACGTTCAAACCCTTCTCGACGAACACCGCCGACACCTCTTCAATCGCCGGGCGCACCGTCGTGTCGAGGAAGCGATAGACCTCATCCCGCGACGGGAAATGCACCGCCTGACTCAAACGCTGACGCCAACCGCCGCGCCGCGATCCGGACACCGGCGCCAGGGAATGCAGCTGCGCGATCTGCTTCTGCGACTCCAGATAAAACGCTTTGTGCAGGCCCCACATCATCAGCAGCAAGATCATCGAGAACGGCAACGAAGTCAGTACCACCGCTGACTTCAGCGCATCGATGCTGCCCGAAAACAGCAGCGCACTGGTGACCAGCGCGGTCATCGCGCCCCAGAACACCCGCAGCCATTTCGGCCCGTCTTCATCCGGGTTGCCGCCCTTGGCCGAGAGTGTCGACAGCACCACGGTGCCGGAATCGGCCGAGGTGACGAAGAACACGAAGCTGATGAACACCGTGACCGCGATGACGGTTTTGCTCCACGGGTAGGTTTCCAGCAGCAGGTACAACGTCATCGAAGGGTTGTCGATGGCCGACAGGCCGAGCGCGCTCATGCCGTGGTTAAGCACCTGGTCGATGGCGCTGTTGCCGAAAATCGACATCCACGCCAGGGTGAAACCGAGCGGGATCAACAGCACGCCGAAGACGAATTCACGAATGGTGCGGCCACGGGAAATCCGTGCGATGAACAGACCCACGAACGGCGACCACGCGATCCACCACGCCCAGTAGAACACCGTCCAGCCGCCCAGCCAGTCGCTGGGTTTGTCGTAGGCGTAGAGGTCGAAACTTTTCATCGGCAAGGCGCCGAGGTAGTCGCCGAGGTTCTGGATCAGGGTATTGAGCAGGTGCTGCGTAGGGCCGGCGAACAACACGAACAGCAGCAGCGCACAGGCCAGCAGCATGTTGATGTCGGACATTACCCGCACGCCTTTATCGACGCCGGCCACTGCGACGATGATCGCCGCGCCCATCATCAGCGTGATCAGGCCGACCTGAATCCACTGGGTGTGAGCGATGCCGAACAGGTAATCCAGGCCCGAGTTGAGGTGCAACACGCCGAAGCCCATGTCGGCACCGAGGCCGAACACCGTGGCGATGATGCCGAAGCCATCCACCGCATAACCGATCGGTCCGTTGATGCGTTTGCCGATCAGCGGGTACAGCGCCGAACGCAAGGCCAGCGGCAGGTTATGGCGGTACGCGAAGTAGGCCAGCGCCATGCCGACGAAGGCAAACACGCCCCAGCCGTGCAGGCCCCAATGCAGAAACAGAATCTGCATCGCCTGGCGCGCCGCGTCCGCTGTGCCGGCCTCGCCTTGCGGCGGTTGCAACAGATGGGTCAATGGTTCGGACACGCAAAAGAAGAACAGCGTGATGCTGATCCCGGCGGCGAACAGCATGCCGGCCCAGGACAGGTAACTGAATTCGGGCTCGTCGTGGTCGGCACCGAGCTTGATCTTGCCGTAGCCGGACAAGGCGGTGACCACCACGAAGACCAGATACAGCGTCATCGCGAGCATGTAATACCAGCCGACCGTATTGGCCGCCCAGTTTTGCGCTTGCAGCAGCCAGGCGCCGGCTTGTTCAGGCATGGCAATAACGACGATGCCGAACAGAAAAATAAACGTCGCCGCGAAGTAAAACACCGGCGGATTCATGCGGATCTGGCCGCTGGCGGGGGTGGACGATGCACTCATGAAAGGTGCACCTCGAGGGGGTGAAACCGGGCAATCAATAACGGACTCGGCAAGGGCAAGCCTCCTGTTGTGAGCGGGCAGCAAACCGACGGTTTAACTTGAATGAGCGTTCAAGTTAAACATGGATAGGGGGCTAAGGACTAATCGCAGGGCTCGGCGGTAGTGTTCGTACGCTAGCTCAAGGATGGGTATGACGTGGGGTTTGGGGGGGTGTTCAGT
>NZ_JAHBDB010000064.1:0-25776 GCF_019956105.1 Pseudomonas sp. BF-RE-25 | reverse complement strand
ACTTGCGCTTCCGATCTCTCGTTAGCGGGAGGCGAATTCTACAGCGTTACTCGCTGCTGTCAACACCTCTTTTTCTCCGCTTTCGACCGAGAAGATCGAACCGTCAAAAGAGCCAAACAACACCGCTCTTTCAACTCCTTCTGCGCTTCGATGACCTGAAGCAACTCGCTGTCGAAAACCGCGCAACTCTTTGTTTACCAAGGAGTTTTCCGTTTCGGCTGCGCCGGAAGTGGGGCGAATTATAGACTTCCAGAATCTGCCGTCAACACCTAATTCCAGCTTTATTCGGATTTGAGCGAAATACGCGCAAATGCCTTCTTGCCAGCCTGGCAAACATGGGTCGCGCCCAGCACGTATATAAAGGTGCGATCCACAACCTCACCATCTATACGTACACCACCGGAATTCAGCAGATCACGCGCTACTGCCGAGTTCTTCACCAGGCCTGCCTTATTAAGGACAGCAGCGATCGGCATATCTTCAGTAGCGGTCAATTCGATTTCCGGCAGATCGTCCGGCAGCTCGCCATCCTTCATACGATTACCCGCTGCACGGTGAGCATTGGCTGCAGCCTCTTCACCATGGAAGCGCGCAACGATCTCTTCGGCCAGCTTGATCTTGATGTCGCGCGGATTGGCACCCGCCTCGACATCGGCGCGGAACGCATTGATCTCATCCATGGAACGGAAGCTGAGCAATTCGAAGTAACGCCACATCAGCGCATCCGGAATCGAAACCAGCTTGCTGTACATCACTCCCGGCGCCTCCTGAATACCGACGTAGTTGCCCAAGGATTTGGACATCTTCTTCACGCCATCCAGACCTTCAAGTAACGGCATGGTCAGAATGCACTGAGGATCCTGCCCATAACCACGCTGAAGCTCACGCCCCATCAGCAGGTTGAACTTCTGATCGGTACCGCCCAGCTCGACATCCGCGCGCAAGGCGACCGAGTCGTAACCCTGAACCAGCGGATAGAGGAACTCATGGATGGCGATTGGCTGATTGGTCGTGTAGCGCTTGTCGAAATCGTCGCGCTCGAGCATGCGAGCAACGGTGTACTGCGAAGTCAGGCGAATGAAGTCGGCCGGCCCCATCTGATCCATCCAGGTGGAGTTGAACGCCACCTCGGTTTTGGCCGGATCAAGAATCTTGAAAACCTGGGTCTTGTAGGTCTCGGCATTCTCGAGAACCTGCTCACGGGTTAGCGGCGGACGCGTAGCGCTCTTGCCGCTCGGATCACCGATCATCCCGGTGAAGTCACCTATAAGGAAGATCACCTGATGCCCCAGTTCCTGGAACTGGCGCAGCTTATTAATAAGCACCGTGTGACCCAGGTGCAAATCCGGCGCGGTCGGATCGAAGCCTGCCTTAATACGTAGCGGCTGGCCACGCTTGAGCTTTTCGATCAGCTCGGACTCGACCAACAGTTCTTCTGCACCACGTTTGATCAGCGCTAGCTGCTCTTCAACCGACTTCATAACAGACCCGCAAGGCTCGAATTCAAAGGGGACCAACCATACAAGATCACGCGTCAAATACAAAGTTTGGCCGGCGCAATGACGCCAATCCGCTGACAGAGTGACCACGGACTTGCTTCAGAGATGATTTGGTTATATTTTATACAGTTATTTCATCTTCATCATGTCATTCATCTTTTCCAATTCATCTTTTTCAAAGTCAAAATTACCTATGACCAAAGAATCGTCTAAAGCGCCTCCGCTTTACCCGAAGACCCACCTGCTCGCAGCAAGTGGTATCGCCGCCCTTCTGAGCCTGGCGCTTCTGGTATTTCCTTCCAGTGATGTAGAAGCCAAAAAGACGACCCTGAGTCTTGAACTGGAAAGCCCTGCTGAACAACTGACACAAGATCAAGACGCTGCCGACGTCGCCCAAGCCACAAATGAGCCGGTAACTTCCCCTTTCGCGCAGATCGAAGACAGCACCGAAGAGCCTCAGAAAACTGCCCAGGCCAAACCCGCGCCGGTTGTTGAAGAAAAGAAGGGGCCCAATCACAGGGAAGTGATCGTCGCCAAAGGCGATACGCTCTCCACGCTATTCGAGAAAGTCGGCCTTCCGGCCACTTCGGTGCATGAAGTATTGGCCAGCGACAAGCAGGCCAAGCAATTCAGCCAACTCAAACATGGCCAGAAACTCGAATTCGAACTGAACCCCGAAGGCCAGCTGACCAACCTGCACAGCAAGGTCAGCGACCTCGAAAGCATCACCCTGACCAAGAATGACAAGGGTTATGTGTTCAACCGCATCACCGCCAAGCCTACCGTGCGCTCCGCCTACGTTCACGGCGTGATCAACAGCTCGTTGTCGCAGTCCGCCGCGCGCGCCGGCCTGTCCCACAGCCTGACCATGGACATGGCCAGCGTGTTTGGCTATGACGTCGACTTCGCCCAGGATATTCGCCAGGGTGACGAGTTCGACGTGATCTACGAACAGAAAGTCGTCAACGGCAAGGCTGTCGGCAATGGCCCGATCCTTTCCGCACGCTTCACCAACCGCGGCAAGACCTACACCGCCGTGCGTTACACCAACAAACAAGGCAACAGCAGCTACTACACAGCTGACGGCAACAGCATGCGCAAGGCGTTTATCCGCACCCCGGTAGACTTTGCCCGCATCAGCTCGAAATTCTCCATGGGCCGCAAACACCCGATCCTGAACAAGATCCGCGCTCACAAAGGCGTCGACTACGCAGCTCCGCGCGGCACGCCAATCAAGGCGGCCGGTGACGGCAAGGTGTTGTTGGCCGGCCGTCGCGGCGGTTATGGCAATACCGTGATCATCCAGCACGGCAACACTTATCGCACGCTGTACGGCCATATGCAGGGCTTTGCGAAAGGTGTGCAGACCGGCAGCTCCGTCAAGCAGGGTCAAGTGATTGGCTATATCGGCACTACCGGCCTGTCCACCGGACCGCATCTGCACTACGAGTTCCAGGTCAATGGTGTGCACGTCGATCCACTAGGTCAAAAAGTGGCGATGGCCGATCCAATTTCCAAAGCAGAACGGGCTCGTTTCCTCGCGCAGAGTCAGCCTCTGATGGCGCGTATGGACCAAGAGAAATCCACCCAACTGGCTTCGAGCAAGCGCTAAGCCATGACGCTCTATATAGGTGTGATGTCCGGAACCAGTCTCGATGGCCTGGACATCGCGCTGGTTGAGTTGAACCCGGCGATCAGACTGGTCGCCACGCACTACATTCCCATGCCCGACTCCCTGCGCACCGAGCTGCTTGGCTTGTGCGCCAGCGGCCCGGACGAGATTGCCCGCTCCGCCATCGCCCAGCAAAACTGGGTGACCCTGGCGGCGCAGGGTATTCGCACCCTTCTTGACCAACAAAACCTGAAACCCGAAGACATTCGCGCGATTGGCAGCCATGGCCAGACCATTCGCCACGAACCGGCTCGCGGCTTCACGGTACAGATCGGCAACCCTGCCCTGCTGACCGAGCTGACCGGTATCACCGTGGTCAGTGACTTCCGCAGTCGCGACGTTGCGGCCGGCGGGCAAGGCGCACCACTGGTGCCAGCGTTTCACGAAGCGCTGTTTGAAGAGCAGGCGGGCAACCGCGCAGTATTGAACGTCGGCGGTTTCAGCAACCTCAGCCTGATCGAACCCGACCAACCCGTAGCCGGTTTCGACTGCGGCCCCGGGAACGTACTGCTGGACGCGTGGATTCATCAGCAACGTGGCGAAAACTTTGATCGTGACGGCCAATGGGCAGCCAGCGGCCAGGTCGAACCTGTTCTGTTGAAAGCGCTACTCAGTGATCCGTTCTTCGTGACCAAAGGCCCGAAGAGCACCGGCCGTGAAGTGTTCAATCTGCCATGGCTGACACAGCATCTTTCGCATTTGCCGACCTTCGCCGCCGAGGACGTGCAAGCAACGCTGCTTGAGCTGACCGCGCTGACCATCATCGAATCATTGCAAAGCGCCCAGGCGGATACCCGAGAGTTGCTGGTCTGCGGCGGCGGTGCGCACAACGCCACGCTGATGAAACGCCTGGCCAGCCTGCTGCCAAACGCGAACGTCAGCAGTACCGCCACTCATGGCGTTGACCCGGACTGGGTCGAAGCCATGGCCTTCGCCTGGCTGGCTCATTGTTGCCTGGAAGGCATCGCGGCCAATCGCCCAAGCGTCACCGGCGCTCGCGGCCTGCGCGTACTCGGCGCCATCTACCCGGCCTGAACGCCAGACAGCAAAACGCCGCAGAGCCCTGAGGCCATGCGGCGTTTGTAATGCGGTGACTCGCGATCAGATCGAGAACGAAGAGCCGCAACCACACGTGGTGCTGGCATTCGGGTTCTTGATCACGAAACGCGAACCTTCCAGACCTTCCTGATAATCCACCTCGGCACCTGCCAGGTACTGGAAGCTCATCGGATCGACGACCAGGCTCACGCCCTCGCGCTCGACGATGGTGTCGTCATCGGCCACTTCTTCATCGAAGGTGAAGCCGTACTGAAAACCTGAACAACCGCCGCCCGTAACGAATACGCGCAGCTTCAAGCGATCATTCCCCTCTTCATCGACCAGGCTCTTCACCTTGTGCGCGGCACCGTGGGTAAATTGCAAAGCCGTGGGGGTGAAGGATTCGACGCTCATGCTGACTATCTCCCGGCGTTACGCCGCCATAATGCGTGATGACGCGCATTATCCGCTTCTCCTAGAAAAGCGGTCAACTATTGTTACGGTATATCAATAAACCCGATTGCCGGTTCGAAACGCAAAAAGGCCCGTTCAACGGGCCTTTTTGCTGAGCGGGCTGAAGCCTTACGGCAGCATGCCGGCGTGCGACAAGCCCAGACGCTCATCCAGACCGAACAGGATATTCAGGTTCTGCACCGCCTGACCCGACGCACCCTTAACCAGGTTATCGATGACCGACAACACCACCACGAGGTCACCGTCCTGCGGGCGATGCACGGCGATACGGCAGACGTTGGCACCGCGCACGCTGCGGGTTTCCGGGTGACTGCCTGCTGGCATCACGTCAACGAACGGCTCGTTGGCATAGCGCTTTTCAAACAGTGCCTGCAGATCCACCGAACGATCCACGACCGTCGCGTAGAGCGTCGAGTGAATGCCGCGAATCATCGGCGTCAGGTGCGGAACGAAGGTCAGGCCGACATCCTTTCCTGCAGCACGACGCAGACCCTGGCGAATTTCCGGCAAGTGACGGTGACCTTTCACGGCGTAGGCCTTCATGCTTTCCGACGTCTCGGCGTACAGCGAACCTACGGCAGCACCACGACCGGCACCACTGACACCGGATTTGCAGTCAGCGATCAAGCGCGTGGTATCGGCCAGACCGGCTTCGAGCAATGGCAGAAAACCCAATTGCGTAGCCGTTGGATAGCAGCCCGGTACGGCGATCAGGCGAGCCTGCTTGATCTGCTCGCGATTGACTTCCGGCAAGCCGTAGACCGCTTCTTCCAGCAGCTGCGGCGCACCGTGCGGCTGGCCGTACCACTTGGCCCACTCATCGGCATCTTGCAGACGGAAGTCCGCCGACAGGTCGATGACCTTGGTTCCGGCCGCCAGCAGTTCACCGGCCAGCGCGTGGGCAACACCGTGAGGCGTGGCGAAGAACACCACGTCGCAGGCGCCCAGGGTCTTGATATCCGGAACGCTGAACGCCAGGCCGTCGTAATGGCCGCGCAGGTTCGGATACATATCAGCCACGGCCAGACCGGCCTCGGATCGGGAAGTGATCACCACCACTTCTGCCTGCGGATGCTGTGCCAACAGACGCAGCAGTTCGACACCGGTGTAACCCGTGCCGCCGACGATACCGACCTTGACCATAAACCTGCCCTCAACGAACCCACTGGAAAGCCGTCGATAATAGGGCTCGTATCGCCCTGCGACAACCGTCAAGGTGACGTGCGGACGCTCTACCCTCTACTATCTTCGCTACCGTGAACCTGGGAATAACCAAAAATGCTTTATCTGTGGCTCAAAGCGCTTCATATCATCAGCATGGTCTGCTGGTTTGCCGGCCTGTTTTACTTGCCGCGCCTGTTCGTCTATCACGCCCAAAGCGAAGACACCGTCAGCAAGGAACGCTTCAGCCTGATGGAGCGCAAGCTGTATCGCGGCATCATGGGCCCGGCGATGATCGCCACGCTGGTTTTCGGCATTGCGCTGATCGGGCTGAACCCAAGCATATTCAGCCAAGGTGCCTGGATTCACGCCAAATTGACGCTGGTGGTGATCCTGATCGGCTACCACCACATGTGCGGCGCGCAGGTGAAGCGATTTGCCCGTGGCGAGAACACCCGCAGCCATGTCTTTTATCGCTGGTTCAATGAAGTGCCTGTTCTGATATTGCTGGCTATCGTAATTCTGGTCGTCGTTCGGCCGTTCTAACTTCAATCAGCACCACTCACCGGGGTACTTCCAATGTCGCTGCCCGCTTTGCTCGAACAACGTTTGCGTCTGCCCGTGGTGGCAGCGCCGATGTTCCTGATTTCCAACCCGCAACTGGTACTCGCCTGCTGCCGTAATGGCGTGGTCGGCAGCTTCCCCGCGCTGAACCAGCGTGAGAGCAGCGGCTTCAAGGCCTGGCTGGAAGAGATCGAAGCAGGGTTGGCGACACTGGAAAACCCGGCGCCTTACGCCGTGAACCTGATCGTCCACAACAGTAACCCGCGCCTGCAAGCGGACCTAGAGATCTGCATCGAGCACAAGGTGCCGATCGTGATCACCAGCCTTGGCGCCGTTAAAGAACTGGTCGACGCAGTCCACGGCTACGGCGGCCTGGTATTCCATGACGTAACGACTCGTCGCCACGCAGAGAAAGCAGCGGAGGCTGGCGTAGATGGCTTGATCGCCGTTGCCGCAGGCGCCGGTGGACACGCGGGTACCTGGAGCCCGTTTTCGCTGATTGCCGAAATCCGCCAGTTCTTCGACAAGACGCTGTTGCTGGCCGGATGCCTCAATCACGGTCACGAGATACTCGCGGCACAATTGCTCGGTGCGGATCTGGCCTACTTCGGTACGCGATTTATCGGCACCACTGAAAGCCATGCGCCTGAGGCCTACAAGGAGATGCTGCTGACATCCAGAGCGGCAGACATCATCCATACTCCGGCGGTATCGGGTGTTCCGGCGAGTTTCATGCGCCAAAGCCTGGAAGCGGCCGGTTTCGACATGGCGGCGTTGCAAAACAAAGGCGAGGTCAACTTCGGCTCCAAGCTCAAGCCATTGAGCGATGAAGCCAAGGCCTGGAAAACCGTGTGGTCCGCCGGCCAGGGCGTCGGAGAGATAGACGATTTACCGAGCGTGGATCAATTGGTTGCCCGGCTGGACGCTGAATACCGCCAGGCGCTGGAGCTGGCAGCACAACTGCCGAAACGCTGGCCGCGTTAGCAGGAAATTTGGCCAGTCATCCTCGACTGGCCTTACACTCCGGGCTCGCAACTCTCTAACTATTCAAACACTCGCGACAAGGATGCCTCGCAATGAGCGACAACCGTTTCAAGATCGTATTCGACGGCGCTCTGCTGCCGGGGATCGACCTCACCACCGCCAAACTCAATCTGGCGGCGTTGTACAAAAGCGAAGTGGCAGCCGTCGAACGGCTGTTCAACGGACAGGCTGTTACGCTCAAGCAAGGCCTGTCGCAAACTGACGCGCAAACCTACCTTCAGGCGCTGACGAAAACCGGCATCAATGCCCGCATCGAAGCCGAGCCATCGATTGAACTGAACCTGGCCGACGCTCACCACCACGCCCCCGCCAGCAGCAAACCCGCGTTCGCAGAACCGGAGTCGCCGTACGCTCCACCACAGGCCAGGGTCGGCGAAAACCTGCCGCCGTTCGGCACACTCAAGCCTTTTGGCGTCGAAGGACGCATCGGCCGTTTGCGCTATCTGGCCTGGACCATGGTGCTGACGCTGGTCATGCTCGGCGTCGGATCGGTCGTCGCCATTTTCGCCATCGCCCTGATCGCCAGCGATTCGACCGCAGGCCTGATTGTCGGTGGCCTGGTGGTGGTGCTCCTGTGCATCGCCATCGCGGTCGTCAGCATTCAGATCAGCGTTCAGCGCCTGCACGACATCGGCTGGTCCGGCTGGCTCTGGCTGCTCAATCTCGTGCCGTTCGTGGGCAGCTTCTTTCCGTTTGTGATCATGTGTGTGCCGGGCAACACCATCGCCAATCGCTACGGCCCACCACCACCGCCAAACACCACGGCAGTCAAAGTGCTGTCTTCGCTGTGGGTGGTATTCATTGCCGTCGTCTTTGTCGGTGTATTGGCCGGCGCTTTCAGTGCGATCCAGCAAGAGTACGAAGACGCTGCCGGACTCAGCTATGACAGCAGCTCACTAACCACCGAAGAAGTGGAAGTCGAGCCCGCCGCAGAGGCTGAAGAAGTGCCGGATAGCGCAGACGAGGAAGCCCAATAAGCCCCGGCCCCTGTAGACTCTGCGAAAGAATGAACAGCGCTCCCCGCCCGTGACACCTGCGTCGCAGGCGCGGAGCTGTTGCGATGGAGAACTGCATGACCCGTTACGCTCTGATCACTGGCGCTTCCAGCGGCATCGGCCTGGCGATGGCCGAAGCGCTGGCCCGCCGTGGCCGCAGCCTGATTCTGGTGGCCCGACAGCGTGATCAGCTGGAAAGTATTGCAATTGAACTGACCCAACGTTTTGGCGTGGAGGTGTTGTTCCGCGCCTGCGACCTCGGCGAGCCGCTGCGCCTGTCCGGGTTTTTGCTGGAACTGGAAGAAGGCGACCGGCAGATCGACTTGCTGGTGAACTGCGCCGGTATCGGCACTTGCGGCCCGTTTCTGGCGCAGGACTGGATGACCGAACAAGACCTGATCGAGGTGAACATTCTGGCCCTCACTCGCCTGTGCCATGCCATCGGCAACAGCATGGCCTTGCAGGGCGGTGGGCAGATCTTGAACGTCGCCTCGGTTGCAGCGTTCCATCCCGGCCCGTGGATGAGCACTTACTACGCCAGCAAAGCCTATGTACTGCACTTTTCCGAAGGGCTGCGCGTCGAGCTGAAGAAATGCGCAGTCAAGGTTTCCGTACTCTGCCCCGGCCCGACCCGCACCGCGTTTTTCCGCACCGCACAACTGAACAGCGACAAACTGGTCGACAGCAAACTGCTGATGAGTCCCGAGGAAGTCGCGCTCTATACCGTGCGGGCTCTGGATAAGAATCGCGCCATTATTATTCCGGGCCGGCTGAACCGCTGGTTCGCTTTCCTGCCACGGCTCGGCTCACGCTGGCTGATCAGGACCATCACAGGCATGGTCAACAAGGCCTATTGCCCGCGCTGACCTGGCTTCAAGGCAAAAGGCTGGGCTCGGGGATCACCCATGAGTACACTCAGGCCAGCCCAAACAACGGAGAAAACAGCTGTGGATACTCTGTTCACCAAGATCATCAACCGGGAAATCCCGGCGAAGATCATTTACGAGGACGACCAGGTACTGGCCTTCCACGACATCGCCCCGCAGGCACCGGTGCATTTTCTGGTGATCCCGAAGAAACCGGTGCGCACCTTGAACGACCTCACCGAGGACGACAAGGCATTGGCCGGGCATATTCTGTTCACTGCCCAGCGCCTGGCACTGGAACTGGGTTGCGAAAAAGGTTTTCGCGTTGTCATGAACTGCAATGAAGAAGGTGGGCAGACTGTCTACCACATTCATATGCATGTGCTGGGTCAGCGTCAGATGCACTGGCCGCCGGGTTGATCCATACCCCGCCCTTGTAGGAGCCCGGCTTGCCGGCGATGACGTCATCGAGACCGCCATCGCCGGCAAGCCGGCTCCTACAGATGCAGCCTGCGTCGCAATGACCCAGCGCAAACCTTCCCCGGCCGATTGGGTTAAACTGGCCGCCGAGATTCCTCCCGGAGATCAGCATGACTACCCAACGTCACTACTCGCCCATTGACCGTCTTCTGCTGCAAGCCGATGCCGCGATGCGTACCCTGCTGCCCTTCAGCGGCCAGCCGTACCGTCCGTCCCCTGCGATCGTGCAGCCGGAAACGCAAATGAGCGACGAAGACACCCGGCACGTCGCCGGTCTGATGCGCATCAACCATACCGGCGAAGTCTGCGCCCAGGCGCTGTATCAAGGGCAGGCCCTGACCGCCAAGTTGCCGCAGGTGCGCGCCGCCATGGAACATGCTGCTGAAGAAGAAATCGACCATCTGGTCTGGTGCGAGCAACGCATCAAGCAGTTGGGCAGCCATACCAGCATTCTCAATCCGCTGTTCTACGGCATGTCATTCGGGATTGGCGCGGTGGCCGGGTTGATCAGCGACAAGGTCAGCCTGGGTTTCGTTGCGGCTACCGAGCATCAGGTGTGCAAGCACTTGAACGAACACCTTGAGCAACTGCCGGCCGAGGACGAAAAGTCCCGGGCGATTCTTGAGCAGATGCGTGTTGATGAAGAGCAACATGCCGAAAGTGCGCTGGAGGCTGGGGGCTTTCGTTTTCCGGCGCCGGTGAAGTTCGGGATGAGCTTGATGGCCAAGGTGATGACCAAGAGTACATATCGGATCTGATTTCAGATTATTTGTAGGAGCGAGCTTGCTCGCGATAAACCTGAGGGCAACGCGTTTATCCAGAAAACACGCGTTATCGTTAACGTCCATCGCGAGCTAGCTTGCTCCTACAAGGGCAAGAAACAAAAAAGGCGACTGCCGTGAGGGAGTCGCCTTTTTTTGTGCTCGCGAGAATCTTAGGTCGGCATGTTGCGCGCGTAGAAGATTTCGAGCATTTCGTGCTTCACACGATCCGTCACTTGGGCGCGTTGCTCAGGGGACAGGTTGTTGGTCGCGTCGCCGAACAGGTAGTTATCCAGTTCGAAGTTCTTCAACAGCATTTTGGTGTGGAACAGGTTTTCCTGGTACACGTTCACGTCGGTCATCTGGTACGCGTCGCGGGTGTCTTCGGACAGGTAGTTCTGGATCGAGTTGATCTCGTGATCGATGAAGTGCTTGTTGCCTTCGACGTCACGGGTGAAACCGCGCACACGGTAATCCACGGTCACGATGTCCGAATCGAACTGGTGAATCAGGAAGTTGAGCGCTTTAAGCGGTGAAATGACGCCACAGGTCGACACGTCAATGTCCACACGGAAGGTCGCAATACCGTCGTCCGGATGGATTTCCGGGTAGGTGTGCACCGTGATGTGGCTCTTGTCGAGGTGGGCCAGGATGATTTCGGGCAACGGGCCCGGAGACTCTTCGATCTGGCTGTCGGTCGGGGTCACCGGCTCTTCAGAGATCAGAATCGTGACGCTGGCGCCTTGTGGGTCGTAGTCCTGACTGGCAATGTTCAGGATGTTGGCACCAATGATATCGACAACTTCCGTGAGGATCTGCGTCAGGCGTTTCGCGTTGTACTCTTCATTGATGTACTCGACGTAAGCCTGCTGGTCTTGCGGGGTTTCCGCGTAGCAGATGTCATAGATGTTGAAGCTCAAGGTCTTTGTCAGGTTATTGAACCCGTGGAGCTTGAGTTTGCTTTTCACCGTTAAAAACTCTCTATGTATTGCGGCCCGGGCCGCGTGATCAAGCATGCCCGTCAGATGCGTACGACGCACCTGCGTAGGACGGTTAACACCTCTTCGCGATGGCGATTTTGGTTGTCTGTTCGGGCGAGCGGTCTGTCGGTTGACGGACCACTACCCTGAAAAAAGTGGCGCATTATGCAGACGTCAGCTTGGGATCGCCAGAGTCTGCACCGCTTTTATGATAGTTGAATGTCGAATCAACCGAGTTCAATGATTTCGTAGTCGTGGGTAATCGCGACACCCGCCGCACCGAGCATGATCGAGGCCGAGCAATACTTCTCGGCAGACAGCTCGATGGCGCGCTTGACCTGGGCTTCTTTCAGCCCGCGGCCCTTGACCACGAAGTGCATGTGGATCTTGGTGAAGACCTTCGGGTCCTCGGTCGCGCGCTCGGCTTCGAGGAAGGCTTCGCAGCTTTCGACGGCCTGACGGGACTTCTTGAGAATGCTGACCACGTCGAAATTGCTGCAACCGCCGACACCCAGCAGGAGCATTTCCATCGGCCGGACACCCAGGTTACGACCACCGGCATCGGGCGGACCGTCCATGACCACGACATGACCGCTACCGGATTCGCCGAGGAACATGGCTTCGCCAGCCCATTGGATGCGTGCCTTCATCGCCAAGACTCCACTGTATTAAAAAGGGTCGCCAGCTTAGCACAGGGCCCTGGATTGACAGCGCTCGCCGTCCTAGGACATAACCTTCTGCTTTGTAGGTAAAATCTCGAATATTGCAGGAAGTGTCTGTTAAGCTGGCGCCAATTCGCTGGCGCATTGCCAGCTTTGTAGCAACCTCAGCGCCTCTAAAAAAAACCAAACACACCGTGCAGTCTTTCCGGGATACAACCATGGTTGCTATTGCCCCTACACCCAAGATCAAGAACCTCGACAAACTGTTGATGCATTGCCAGCGCCGTCGCTATGCGGCCAAGAGCAATATCATTTGCGCCGGCGACCGCTCGGAGACGCTGTTCTTCATCATCAAAGGCTCGGTCACCATCCTGATCGAGGATGATGACGGCCGTGAAATGATCATTGCCTACCTGAACTCCGGAGACTTCTTCGGCGAGTTGGGTCTGTTTGAACAGGCCGGTCTCGAACAGGAACGCAGCGCCTGGGTGCGCGCCAAGATCGAGTGCGAAGTCGCGGAAATCAGCTACGCCAAATTCCGCGAGCTGTCCCAGCAAGACCCGGACATTCTTTACGTACTTAGCGGACAAATCGCACAACGCCTGCGCAACACCACACGCAAGGTCGGTGACCTCGCATTCTTCGACGTGACAGGCCGCGTTGCCCGTTGCCTGCTGGAATTGTGCAAACAGCCTGATGCGATGACCCACCCCGATGGCATGCAGATCAAGGTGACCCGTCAGGAAATCGGGCGGATTGTCGGGTGTTCCCGGGAGATGGTCGGTCGCGTTCTTAAAGATCTGGAAGAACGCAACCTGGTGGACGTCAAAGGCAAGACCATGGTGGTCTTCGGGACGCGCTAAGCCTTGAACATGTCTGCCAGCAACTGGCGATAGAGTGCATCGAGCCGTGCCAATGCGTCAGGTGCGGCGAACTTCTCATGGAGCGCGATGTGGCTTTCAGCGCGGACCCGTTGCTCCAGGCCGCACGCTTCATTGAAGCGATTGACCGCCGCGACCATTGATTCACGCTCGTTATCCAGCAACAACGCACCGTGCACCAACCCGACCGGGCGCGTGCCGCCCTTGCTCTGGCGCCAGCGCTGGGCGGTGCCGACCATCTTGCGACCGTCGAGATTGACGTTGAAACGGCCATCGCAAAATGCACCGTCGATTTCGCCCAGGGACGAAACGCCGCCCAGTTCATCCAGCAACTGACAGATCGGATCGCAAAGTCGACGATAAGCGCTTTCGATGCGGTTCTGGTCGCCCTCGCTACGCGGTGGCGCGTAGACCAAAGCGATGTTGATCGTCGAGGCCGATTGCGGCACGGGCTCACCGCCGGTTTCACGCAAAAGGACTGGCCAGCCGGCTGCCGCCGATACTTCAAAAGCGGCATCGAAACCGGGCAGGCGATTCAAGCGGCGTGGCATGACAAGTGCGCGGTCATTGGGCTGCCAGAACAGCAGGCCGAATTCTGAGTCGCCGGTGCAGACTGAGGCCAGCAAATCCTGTTCCGCTTGCAGGCCGGCTTCGATGGTCAAGGAAACAGGAGAGGTCATAAGGTCTTCCATAGGACGGTCAGTCTGTGGTGCTTCTTATGCCGCCATCGCGAGCAGGCTCGCTCCCACATTGGATCTTTGCCGTTAGCAAAACCCTTGTGGGAGCGAGCCTGCTCGCGATGGCGTCGATTCGGTCTGCAGGTTATCAGTCGAGTGTAGAACCGCTGACCGGAACACCACGCTCCGGGAAGAACAGGCGCTGAAGCTCGGTGCCCGGGCTTTCGGCGCGCATGAACGCTTCGCCGACCAGGAACGCATACACGTCGCTGATTTCCATCAGCTCGACATCGGCCCGATTGAGGATGCCGCTTTCAGTGATCACCAACCGGTCACGCGGAATCCGCGGCAACAAATCCAGCGTGGTTTCCAGACTGACGTCGAAGGTGTGCAGGTTGCGGTTGTTCACGCCGACCAGCGGCGTGTCGAGGGTTTTCAAGGCCCGCTCCAGTTCGTCGCCGTCATGGACTTCCACCAGCACGTCGAGGCCAACGCTTTTTGCCACCGCCGCCAGCTCGGCCATTTTCACGTCGTCCAGTGCGGAGACGATCAACAGCACGCAGTCGGCGCCCAATGCACGGGCTTCGACGATCTGATACGGATCGATCATGAAATCCTTGCGGATCACCGGCAGTTTGCACGCCGCCCGGGCCTGTTGCAGATACGCATCTGCTCCCTGGAAATAATCGATATCGGTGAGCACCGACAGGCAGGTCGCGCCGCCCTTCTCGTAGCTCCTGGCGATATCGGCAGGAACGAAGTTCTCGCGAATCACGCCTTTGCTCGGCGAAGCTTTCTTGATTTCAGCAATGACCGCTGGCTGCTTTAGCTTGGCCTGCGCCAGCAATGCCTTGGCAAAACCACGGGGTGCATCGGCCGCCTTGGCCAGACTTTCCAGCTCGGCCAGGCTCACACGAGCGTTACGCTCGGCGACTTCCTGGACTTTGCGCGCCAGAATGTTTTCCAGAACCGTCGGTACACTCATCCCTCATTCTCCACTTTGAATACCGCGGTAAATGCACCCAACTCCTCAAGTTTTTCCCGAGCGAGGCCTGTGTGCAGCGCATCGTGCGCCAGGGCAACGCCTTCTTTCAAACTGGTCGCCAGGTCGGCGGCATAGAGTGCAGCACCGGCATTGAGCACGATCATCTCTGCCGCTTTCTGACCGCTCTCGGTCTTGCGCTTGCCCAGGGCATCGCGAATCAGCTCAAGCGAAGCGGCCGGGCTTTCCACCGCCAGGCCGTGCAGGCTCTGGCTCTTCATGCCCAAATCTTCCGGCTCGACCCAATACTCGGTGATCTGGTCATTTTTCAATTCCGCCACGTAGGTCGGCGCAGCCAGACTGAATTCGTCCAGGCCGTCTTTCGAGTTCACCACCAGCACATGCTTGCTGCCCAGACGTTGCAAGACTTCGGCCAATGGCCGGCACAGCGCCTGGCTGAACACGCCCACCACCTGATGTTTCACACCGGCCGGATTCGTAAGCGGGCCGAGCATATTGAACAGGGTACGCAGACCAAGATCCTTGCGCGGGCCGGCGGCATATTTCATGGCTTTGTGATGAGTCTGGGCAAACATGAAACCGATGCCGACGTTGTCGATGCAACGCGCCACCTGAACCGGCGTCAGGTTCAGATAGATGCCCGCCGCCTCCAGCAGATCGGCGCTGCCGCTTTTACCCGAGACCGCACGGTTACCGTGCTTGGCCACAGTGCAACCGGCGGCTGCCACCACAAAGGAAGAAGCCGTCGAGACGTTGAAAATGTTCGCCCCATCGCCGCCGGTGCCGACCACATCAACCACGCCGTCGAGGGTCTTCAGTTCGACCTTGTCCGCCAGCTCGCGCATGACCGACACGGCGCCGACGATCTCGTCGATGCTTTCGCTCTTCATGCGCATGGCCATCATGAACGCGCCGATCTGCGCGTCCGTGCATTGACCGGTCATGATCTCGCGCATCACATCGCGCATTTCATCGGTGCTGAGGTCGAGTTGATCGACGATACGGCTGAGGGCTGTCTTGATATTCATGGGAAGTCCTTAGCGCGTGCCGCCGGTTTGTTTGAGGAAGTTGGCGAACAGCTCGTGGCCCTGTTCGGTCAGGATAGACTCAGGGTGGAACTGCACACCTTCGATGTTCAGCGTCTTGTGGCGCAGGCCCATGATTTCGTCGACCGAACCGTCTTCAAACTGAGTCCAGGCGGTCAGCTCCAGGCAGTCCGGCAAGGTTTCGCGCTTGACGATCAGCGAGTGATAACGCGTGACGGTCAGCGGATGGTTCAGGCCTTCGAAGACACCTTTGTCCTCGTGGAACACCGGGCTGGTCTTGCCGTGCATCACCTGGCGGGCACGAACCACATCGCCGCCGAAGGCCTGGCCGATGGATTGATGACCCAGGCACACGCCGAGAATCGGCAGTTTGCCGGCGAAATGCTTGATGACGTCAATCGAGACGCCCGCTTCGGTCGGCGTGCAAGGACCGGGCGACACAACGATGCGCTCAGGGTTGAGGGCTTCGATTTCGGCAACGGTCAGTTCATCGTTGCGCACGACTTTGACCTGGGAGCCTAGCTCACCGAGGTATTGCACAACGTTGTAGGTAAAAGAGTCGTAGTTATCGATCATCAGCAACATGGCTTGAGAACCTCTTGAATTCACGGACTATAAAGGCTGCCTTCGAATGAGCGACCCGCAGCGCTTTGTCAGCCAAAGCGACATGGCATACGGGTCACGTTCATCGGTCAGCTTTCCGGGGTTTGTTCAGCCAGGGCGACTGCGCGGAACATGGCACGACGCTTGTTCAGGGTTTCTTCCCATTCCAGCGCCGGCACCGAGTCGGCAACGATGCCGCCACCGGCCTGCACGTGCAGTTCGCCGTTCTTGATCACGGCGGTGCGGATCGCAATCGCCGTGTCCATGTTGCCGTTCCAGGCAAAGTAACCGACCGCGCCGCCATAGACGCCACGCTTGACCGGCTCCAGTTCGTCGATGATTTCCATCGCGCGAATCTTCGGTGCGCCGGACAAGGTGCCCGCCGGCAGGATCGCCCGCAATGCGTCCATCGCCGTCAGCCCGGCTTTCAGTTGCCCGGTGACGTTGGAAACAATGTGCATCACGTTGGAATAACGCTCGATAACCATTTTCTCGGTGAGCTTCACCGAGCCGATTTCCGATACGCGACCGGTGTCGTTACGACCCAGGTCGATCAGCATCAGGTGTTCGGCGATTTCCTTGTCATCGGAGAGCAGGTCTTTCTCCAGCGCCAGGTCTGCCTCTTCGTTGGCCCCACGCGGACGGGTGCCGGCAATCGGGCGAACGGTGATCAGATTGTCTTCGACCCGCACCAGCACTTCCGGTGAACTGCCGACGACGTGGAAATCGCCGAAGTTGAAGAAGTACATATAAGGCGTCGGGTTGAAGCAACGCAACGCCCGATACAGATCAATCGGCGCCGCCTTGAAGTCGATCGACATGCGCTGGGAGGGCACGACCTGCATGCAGTCACCGGCCAGGATGTATTCCTTGATGGTGTCGACGGCTTTTTCGTAATCGTCCTGGGTGAAACTGGAGCGGAACACCGGGTCAGCCGATTGTTGCTTGCTGAAGTCCAGGCCTCGGCGCGGGGTGATTGGCTGGCGGAGTTTTTCCAGCAGCGCTTGCAGGCGCGCCTGACCTTGCTCGAAGGCATCGTCTTGCGACGGGTCGGCCAGGACAATTGCGTGCATTTTGCCGGCGAGGTTGTCGAACACCACCACCGCATCGGACACCATCAACAGAATGTCCGGCACGCCCAGCGGATCCGGGTTCGGGCACTTGCCCAAACGCTTTTCCACATAACGCACGCAGTCGTAACCGAAGTAACCCACCAGGCCGCCGTTGAAGCGTGGCAGGCCGGGGATGGTCGGTACGTTGTAACGGGCTTTGAATTCTTCGACGAACGCCAGCGGGTCTTCCGCTTCATGGCTTTCGATCTCGACGCCGTCATGGGTCACGCTGATGTGATGGTCATGAACTCGCAGCACGGTGCGGCACGGCAGGCCGATGATCGAGTAACGGCCCCACTTCTCCCCGCCCTGCACGGATTCGAGCAGGTAGGAATTGGGCTCGTCAGCCAGTTTCAGGTAGATCGACAGCGGCGTGTCGAAGTCGGCCAGGGTTTCGCAGGCAAGCGGGATGCGGTTATAGCCGGCAGCGGCCAAACGCAGGAATTCTTCGCGGATCATGGGGTAGCCTCGTGGCTTGAGGTGCTAACAGTCAGGTATGCAAACGCGCCGGCAGACCGGCCAGGAACAAGTCAGGCGCGCCAACGCCAGCGGGCCAGGGCCTTGATGACTTTCATCCAGAGTTTGCGGGTGACCACCACGATGGCGTTTCCAGAAGGGGGTTGAACAGCGTCGGCCAACGTTATCTCAGCGGCCGGATCCAGGCAACCGGGAATTAGCTTGCGCAGGTCGTCGATGACCAGCGCCGGCGACTCTTCGGCAATCGGCCGACCGTGGTTATAGCCATAACTGAGGGCCACGCACTTGACCCCCGCCGCTTTTGCCGCCAGCACATCGCTGCGCGAATCGCCGACAAACAGCGATTGCGACGCCGGGATGTTGGCCATTTTCATCACGAAAAACAGCGCAGCCGGGTCGGGTTTCTTCTGCGGCAGGGTATCGCCGCCGATGATCCATTTGAAATAGCGGCCGATTTTCATCTGATCCAGCAACGGCGCGACGAAGCGCTCCGGCTTGTTGGTGATCAGCGCCATCTCCACGCCTTGCTTGTTCAGCCACTTGAGGGTGTCACGCACGCCCGGGTAAACCACCGTCAGGTCGTGACCGTCCTCGTAAAAGCCGTTGAACAATTCCAGGGCATGTTCAGCCTCGACATCATCGACACCTTCGGCGTCGATGTGATTGGCCAGGGCCCGGCGCACCAGCATGTGCACGCCGTTGCCGACCCAGTCACGCACCGATTCGATGCCGACAGGCTGGCGCCCGAGTTTGAGCAGCATGTTATCCACCGCCGCGGCGAGGTCAGGGACCGAATCGACCAGCGTGCCGTCCAGATCGAACATCACCAGCCGCGGCAGACGCCCCGGGAACAGCTGCTCAAAGCCACTCATGGACGGGCCAGCGCCAGTTCGGAACGCATCTTCTCGATGACTTCCTGGTAGTTCGGCGCGTTGAAGATCGCCGAGCCGGCCACGAAGGTATCGGCGCCAGCCGCCGCGATTTCACGAATGTTGTTCACGTTCACGCCGCCGTCGATTTCCAGGCGGATGTCACGGCCCGAGGCATCGATCAATGCGCGTGCTTCACGCAGCTTGTCGAGGGTGCCGGGGATGAACTTCTGTCCGCCGAAGCCCGGGTTGACGCTCATCAGCAGGATCATGTCGACCTTGTCCATCACGTACTTGAGTACGTCCAGCGGGGTCGCCGGGTTGAACACCAGGCCCGACTTGCAGCCGCCTTCGCGGATCAGTTGCAGGGAACGGTCGACGTGCTGCGAGGCTTCCGGGTGGAAGGTGATGTAAGTCGCGCCGGCCTCGATGAAGTCGCCAACGATGCGATCCACCGGGCTGACCATCAGGTGCGCGTCGATCGGCGCGGTTACGCCGTACTTGCGCAGTGCGGCACAGACCATCGGGCCGATGGTCAGGTTCGGCACGTAGTGGTTGTCCATGACATCGAAGTGCACGAAGTCGGCGCCGGCGGCCAGAACGTTGTCCACTTCTTCACCCAGGCGGGCGAAGTCGGCGGAGAGAATCGACGGAGCAATTACGAAGGGCTGCATGACGCACCTTTTCTGAGCAGAATCACGATGGCGCGCATTGTATACCTCATGCTTTGACGCGCGCACCGTAAGGACGATGATCAGTAGGCCGCGCGGTAGATCTTCTCGATATCAATCGCACTCAATTTGCGTGGATTGTTGCGCATCAAGCGCTCGATACCCGCTGCTTCCAGGGCCAAGGCCGGAATCGCATCCTCTGGAACACCGAAACTGCGCAGGCCCGACGGGATTTCTACCGCTGCGCACAACGCGGTCATCGCCTCGACGGCTTTGTCCGCGGCGTCATTGGCGCTCAGATGAGCGGTCTTCACGCCCATGGCTTCGGCAATATCCTGCATGCGCTCGACGCAGGCCATCTTGTTCCAGGTCATGACGTACGGCAGCAACAAGGCGTTGCTGACACCGTGGGCAATGTTGAAACGTCCGCCCAGCGGATACGCCAGCGCATGCACCGCGCCGACCCCGGCATTGCCGAACGCCATGCCGGCCATCAGGCTGGCAGTGGCCATGTCTTCACGCGCCTGCAGATTGGAGGGATTGGCGTAGGCCTTGGGTAACGCCTGGGTGATCAACTTGATCGCGCCGATGGCCAGCGCGTCGGTAATCGCTGAAGCATTGAGGGACAAATAAGATTCGATGGCGTGCACCAGCGCATCGACGCCACTGGCGGCGGTGACACTGCGCGGGCAGGTCAGGGTCATTTGCGGGCTGACCAGCGCCACGTCCGGCAACAGATAGTCGCTGATGATGCCCTTTTTCAGTTGCGCGACCTTGTCGGAGAGGATCGCGACGTTGGTCACTTCCGAGCCGGTACCGGCGGTGGTCGGGATGGCGATCAGCGGCGGGCCCTTGCGCGGCACCTGGTCGATACCGAACAGATCCTCCAGCGCGCCGTGATAACCGGCATACGCGGCAACACTTTTGGCGATGTCGATCGCGCTGCCGCCGCCCAGGCCGATCAGCCCGTCGTGCCCGCCTTCGCGGTAAACGCGCATGCAGTCTTCGACGATGGCGATTTCCGGGTCTGGCAGTACACGGTCGAAAATCTCGTAGCTACGGTCCCCCAACTGCGCGAGCGCCAACTCCACCGTGCCGGATTTGACCAGCGCGGCGTCGGTGACGATCAGCGGGTTGTCGATGTCCAGGCGCGTGAGCTCGGCGGACAGTTGCTCGATGGCAGCTGCGCCGGTGATCAGTTTGTGTGCGATTTTGAAAGAGGAAAGACTCATCGTGCGCAGCCTCTTATAGATAGGGGAGCTGGGCACAATAGTAGCTGGGGATTGGGGTTTGTCTGCTATTCAGGGTGTGAATGATCAAACATCCTGAATACCACCGAAAACACCTGTCGGAGCGAGCCTGCTCGCGATGGACTTGAAAACGCCGCTGGGTGTCAGGCTTCCAGCGTTATCGTTGACAACCATCGCGAGCAGGCTCGCTCCTACAGGTGATCGGTGTCAGACCTGGGCGGTGCGCAGTTTTTCGCTGCGGCCACGCAGCCATTCCAGGGTCAGCAGCAGGATCACCGAGAAGGCGATCAGCAGCGTTGCCGCGGCGGCAATCGTCGGGCTGAGGTTTTCGCGGATACCGCTGAACATCTGCCGTGGCAAGGTCGCTTGCTCGGGACCGGCGAGGAACAACGTCACCACCACTTCATCGAACGAGGTCGCGAAGGCAAACAGCGCACCGGAGATCACACCTGGCGCAATCAGCGGCAATGTCACGCGGCGGAACGCGGTCAGCGGCGAAGCACCAAGGCTGGCAGCGGCGCGCACCAGGTTGTGGTTAAACCCCTGCAACGTTGCCGACACCGTGATGATAACAAACGGCACACCCAACACCGCGTGCACCACGATCAACGAGAAGAAGCTGTTGCCCAGGCCCAGCGGTGCAAAGAACAGGTAACTCGCGACACCGATGATCACCACCGGCACCACCATCGGCGAAATCACCAACGCCATCACCAGCGCCTTGCCCGGGAAGTCGCCCCGAGTCAGGCCAATCGCCGCCAGCGTACCGAACACCATCGCCAGCACGGTCGCCGCCGGGGCGACGATGATGCTGTTCTTCAGTGCACGCATCCATTCCGCCGAGGCGAAGAAGTCCTGATACCAGTGCAGCGAAAAACCTTGCAGCGGATACACCAGGAAACTGCCCGAGTTGAACGACAACGGGATGATCACCAACACCGGCAGAATCAGGAACAGCAAAATCAAGCCGCAGAGAATCCGCAAGCTGTAGAACCACACCCGTTCGATGGGCGACATATAAGGACTCAGCATTTCGATTCTCCCCTTAGCTCAGGCGCAGGCGACTGGCGCCCACCAGCCAGCTGTAAATCAGATAAAGCACCACGGTCGCCAACAGCAGCAGCCCACCGAGTGCGGTCGCCATGCCCCAGTTGATGCTGGTGTTGGTGTAGAAGGCGACGAAGTAACTAACCATCTGATCGTTCGGGCTGCCCAGCAAGGCCGGGGTGATGTAGTAGCCGATGGCGAGGATGAACACCAACAGGCAACCGGCGCCGACACCGGCATAGGTCTGCGGGAAGTACACCCGCCAGAAACTGGCGAACGGGTGGCAGCCGAGGGAAATCGCGGCGCGCATGTAGGTCGGCGAGATGCCTTTCATCACGCTGTAGATCGGCAGGATCATGAACGGCAGCAGGATGTGCACCATCGAGATGTAGACCCCGGTACGGTTGAACACCAGCTCCAGCGGTTTATCGATGATGCCCATGGCCATCAGGCCGCTGTTGATCAGCCCGCCCGATTGCAGCAATACGATCCACGCGGCGACGCGCACCAGAATCGAGGTCCAGAACGGCAGCAGTACCAGAATCATCAGCAGGTTGCTTTGACGCGACGGCAGATTGGCCAGCAGGTAAGCCAACGGATAGGCGAGTACCAGGCAAATGGCGGTGATGATCAGGCCCATCCAGAAGGTGCGGGCGAAGATGTCGAGGTAGATCGCCTGATCGGGCGTGGCCGGGGCGATTTCGCCAAGGTCATCAATGCGGTGATCGACCGCTGCCAGCAAGTAGTACGGCGTGATGTTGCTGGTGTTGCGGCGCACCGCTTGCCAGTAGGCCGGGTCGCCCCAACGCTCGTCGAGCCCTTCCAGCGCGTCTTTATAAGAGGCCGGTTCGGTAGCGAACGGCAAGGCGCGGGCGGTTTTGGTCAGCAGGCTGCGATAGCCGGCCAGCTCCATGTTCAAGCGCTTGGACAGGTCGCCCAGGGTCTGATTTTTGCGCGCTTCAGCGAGGTCTTCGCTGGCCGCTTTGTAAACCGGTTCAGCGGGCAGGCCGCGGCCGTCCCAGCTGGCGATGGCCGCCACGGTGCGCGGCATGCCGCCGACCACTTCCGGGTTACCAACGCTTTTGTAGAGCAGCGCCACGATGGGCACCAGGAACACCAGCAACAGAAACAGCACCAATGGCGCGATCAAGGCCTGGGCCTTCCAGCGGTTGATCCGCTCGGCGTGCTTGAGCCGCTGCTTCAAGGTGGGGTCAGTGCCCGCGTTCAGGGGAATGGCGGTGGCCATGGCGTACTCCGGAAATCTTTGATCGTTACAGAGGCGGCATCCATTGACCGCGAGGCCGCCTCTGTTCTTGATAACTACACATCCCCCCCCGTAGGAGCGAAGCTTGCTCGCGAAGGCAGCGTGTCAGTCAACATTGCTGTTGAATGTGCTGACGTCTTCGCGGGCGAGCCTCGCTCCTACGGGAGTCGATAAGCCCACGGGGTGGTCTTATTTCGCAGCCCAGGAATTGAAGCGCTGCTCCAGTTGCTCGCCGTTGTCAGCCCAGAAGCTGACGTCGATCTGCACTTGGTTGGCGATGTTTTCCGGGGTGGTCGGCATGTCTTTCAGGACGTCCTTGGACAACAGCGGTACGGCTTGGGTGTTGGCCGGGCCGTAGGCGATGTTTTCCGAGTAGGTCTTCTGCTGCTGCGGCGCCACCGAGTACGCGATGAATTTCTTCGCCGCTTCAGCACGTGCCTTGTCCAGGCCTTTTGGAATGGCCCATGCGTCGAAGTCGTAGATACCGCCGTTCCACACGACTTTCAGGTTGCTTTCTTTCTGCACGGCAGCGATCCGGCCGTTGTAGGCCGAGCTCATGACCACGTCACCGGAAGCGAGGTATTGCGGCGGTTGTGCGCCGGCTTCCCACCACTGGATGTTTGGTTTCAGCTCATCGAGCTTCTTGAACGCGCGGTCCTGACCGTCTTTGCCGGCCAGCACTTTGTAGACGTCTTTCGGCGCAACGCCGTCGGCCATCAGTGCGAATTCCAGGGTGTACTTGGCGCCTTTACGCAGGCCGCGCTTACCCGGGAATTTCTTGGTGTCCCAGAAATCCACCCAGCTGGTGGGTGCGGAGGCCAGCTTGTCGGCGTTGTAGGCCAACACGGTCGACCACACGAAGAAACCTACGCCGCAAGGCTGGATAGCGCCTTTGACGTAGTCTTCGGTCTTACCGAACAGCGCCGGGTCGAGTTGCTCGAACATGTCTTCGTCGCAACCACGGGACAGTTCTGGCGACTCAACTTCCACCAGGTCCCAGGACACGCTTTTGGTGTCGACCATGGCTTTGACCTTGGCCATCTCGCCGTTGTACTCGCCCGCTACGATCTTGCCGTTACCCGCCGCTTCCCACGGTGCGTAGAAGGCTTTGACCTGCGCGGCCTTGTTCGCCCCGCCAAAGGACACCACGGTCAGGTCCGGGCCCGCCGCCATCGCGTGTGCCGCACCGATCATGCCCATGACCAGGGCGGTGAATTTCAGGGATCTCAACATTTATTGTTCTCTCCACGTGCAGGGTTGGTTGAAGCAGGGGGCGATCAGTTCGCCTCTAGAAGTGGGTCGAGCGCGCGAACGTGTTCGACCTCCCAGCCAAGCGGTACCACGTCGCCGACAGCAAGCCCGGGATCGAGCTCGGCAATCGGTTGTTTCACGAAGAAGTCGGTCTTGCCGCAGACTTCCAGGCGAACCCGGACGTGGTCGCCCAGATAGATGAATTCCGCCACCCTCCCTGAGAAGCGGTTGACACAGGACTCGCTCGAACCATTGAGGCTCACGCGTTCCGGACGAATCGACAGCGTGACGGGTTCGCCGGTCTTGCCGACATTGACCGCCAGCGCTTCAACCTTTTCACCGCGACCGAGTTCGACGATGCAACGATCGCCGGTCTGGCTGTGCAGGCGGCCGTTGAGACGGTTGTTCTCGCCGATGAAGTTGGCGACGAAGGTGTTTTTCGGTTCTTCGTAGAGGCTGCGTGGAGGGGCGATCTGCTGGATTTCGCCCTGATGGAACACCGCCACGCGGTCGGACATGGTCAGGGCTTCGCCCTGGTCGTGAGTCACGTAGACCACGGTCACGCCGAGACGCTGGTGCAGATGCTTGATCTCCATCTGCATGTGTTCGCGCAGTTGTTTGTCGAGTGCGCCGAGGGGTTCATCCATCAGCACCAGTTGCGGTTCGAACACCAGTGCACGGGCCAGGGCCACACGCTGTTGCTGACCACCGGACAGTTGCGCCGGATAACGCTGGGCGAAGGTCTCGAGCTGAACCATGCTCAGGACACGTTTGACCCGGTCGCTGACATCGCTCTTGTTCAAGCCGCGCACGGTCAGCGGGAACGCGAGGTTCTCGGCGACGGTCATGTGCGGGAACAATGCATAGTTCTGGAACACCATGCCGATGTCGCGCTTGTGCGGCGGCACGTTGTTGATGGCGCGCCCGGCCAGGAGGATTTCACCGGCGGTCGGGGTTTCGAAACCGGCGAGCATCATCAGGCTGGTGGTTTTGCCGGAACCGGATGGCCCGAGCAACGTGAGGAACTCGCCTTTGCGAATGTCCAGGTTGAGGTCTTTGACGATCAGGTTCTCGCCGTCGTAGCTCTTTTGCACTCCACGAAAGCTGACCAGAATGTCATTGGCCCCTGCGCTTGAATCGACCTGGCTCATACCCACACCTTTGTTATTGATGACTGCTGTGGACTAAGCCTAGTGGACGCTGGGGAGCACGCAAATCGGGGCGCAGGAGAGAATCGCCTCAGCCGGATGGAAGGTTGGGGGTAGGGATTGCCCTACAAGGATGGCGGGAATGGATAGGTTGGCGGCGATTGTCCAGCTGCAACCCACAGGAACGGGCAATAGCGATTTGGCGGGATGTCGCAAATGGATATGAGGTTGAGCATTTCTGTAGGAGCCGGCTTGCTGGCGATGGCGTCATTGAGATCGCC
>NZ_JAHBDB010000063.1:0-26617 GCF_019956105.1 Pseudomonas sp. BF-RE-25 | reverse complement strand
ATGGTGTGTCAGTTAAAAAGGTGTCGACTGACACACCATCGCGAGCAGGCTCGCTCCTACAGGGGGGGGCGCGTTGTTTTCAGGTATCACGGTTTACGCGTTTGGGCATCATCCGCAGCAGGGTGTTGTCGCCCACCACATAGTGGTGATAAATCCCCGCCACGGCGTGCAGCCCGATCAGCCAGTAACCGATGGTGCCGCCGAGTACATGCCAGCCTTCGATTTGCTTGGCCAACTCCTTGTCCTCTGACAGCAGCATCGGCAGATCAATGCCATAGAACATCACCTGATGCCCCTTGGCGCTGGTGACCAGCCAACCCAGAATCGGCATGGCGATCATGAACAGGTACAACGCCCAGTGCATCAATTTGGCCAGCACGGTCTGCCAGTGCGGCGAAGCGGGGAAGATCTGCGGCGCCGGGCCGAAGCTGCGTGCGAACAGCCGCAACCACACCAGCACAAACACCGTCAGACCGAGCATGAAATGCGCTTCAACGATCAGCGTTCGGCCACCACTGCCTTTGGGAAAGATTCCGCGAAATTCGATGCTGGCGTAAACCACCGCGAGCAACACCAGCATCAACCAATGCAGCGTGATCGACACGGTGCTGTAGCGTGAGTCGGAGTTCTTCCAGGGCATACGGCGTTCCTCACAGGTCGGGTCAGGCCACCGTTCTTGGTCGACGGTGTGCGTTAACTGTAAGCCTGTTTCGCACGGTTTGCCTCAAGCCATTGGCGGTTCAATGCTCTAAGTCAGGTGATTGAGCAAAAAAACACAATTCCCTCTGTAGGAGCGAGGCTTGCCCGCGAAGGCGTCCTATCAGCCGACATCCATGTTGAATGTTCAGACGCCTTCGCGGGCAAGCCTCGCTCCTACGGGGGGAATGCGGGGATCAGTTGGTTTGCGGCATCTCGCCGTTGGCCAGCCGCTGGTTGATGTCGGCGATCACGGCCGGCAAATCGGTGATGGTGTCGATCATGTAGTGCGGGCGCGAGCCTTCGAACAGTGCGTGGATGCGCTTGCGTTCGCTGTCCAGCTCGTCACTGCCGAGGGCGCGATAACCTTCGTAGTCCAGGCCCAGCGCGTTGCCCGAGCAGATCAGCGCCACGGTCCACATGCCGGCGCGACGACCTTCAAGAATGCCTGGCACGGTGTCGTCGATCTTCACGCACGCGGCGACATCGTCGATGCCCAGGGCGATCACGTTGGCCAGTGCCTGAGCCGGCCATGGACGGCCGTTGGGCACTTCATCGGTGGCGACCACGTGATCGGCGACGTAGCCGTTGGTGGCGGCGAGTTCGACCACTTTGTCCATGACCTGTTTCGGGTAGCCGGAGCAGGAACCGATCTTGATCCCTTGCGCACGCAGGTTGGCGATGGTCTCCAGCGCGCCGGGGATCAGCGCCGAGTGCTCGGCGATTTTTTCGATTTGCAGCGGCATGAAGCGTTGGTAAATCGCAGTGACGTCATCGTCGGTCGGCGTGCGGCCGAAGGCCTTGCGATAACGTTCGGCGACGGCCGGCTGATCGCACAGGGTACGGATGTGATCCCACTTGCCCATGCCCATCGGGCCACGGGCTTCTTCGATGGAGACCTGGACGTCGAATTCGGCGAAGGCCTCGACAAAAATCTGGGTTGGGGCGAAGGAGCCGAAGTCGACCACGGTGCCGGCCCAGTCGAGGATGGCGGCTTGCAGTTTGGTTGGGTTTGCGTAGTTCATTTTTTTGATCCTGTAGGAGCGAGGCTTGCCCGCGAAGAACGATGACGAGGTTTGTCGGACAGACCGCGTCGCCTGTGTTCGCGGGCAAGCCTCGCTCCTACAGGGACGGCGGTGTCTGTGGTTCAGATTTCGAGCACTTCCATCTCGCGCAGCACTTCGGCAATCGCCGCCACCGCCGCGTGCATCTCGGCCTGGTTGACGTGGCCGATGCAGCCGACGCGGAAGGTTTCGACCTGAGTCAATTTGCCGGGATAGAGGATGAAACCCTTGGCCTTGACGCGTTCGTAGAACTCCTTGAACTGGTAACGCGGGTCTTTCGGTGCGTGGAATGTGACGATGATCGGCGCCTGGATCGCGGCAGGCAGGAAGCTGCGCAAGCCGAGTCCGGCCATGTCATCGAGCAACACTTTGCAGTTGTCGGCGTAGCGCTGATGCCGCGCCGGCAAACCGCCTTCTTCGTTGTATTGCAGCAGGGCTTCGTGCAGCGCCGCGACCACGTGGGTTGGCGGGGTGAAGCGCCATTGGCCGGTCTTGGCCATGTAGGTGTGCTGGTCGAACAGGTCCATCGCCAGCGAGTGCGAGTTGCCGGCGGCATTTGCCAGCGCGTCTTTGCGAGCGAAGACAAACCCCATCCCCGGTACGCCTTCCAGGCATTTGCCCGAGGCGGCGATCAGCGCGTCGAACGGCACCTGTTGCGCATCCACCGGCAGCGCGCCGAAGGAGCTCATGGCGTCGATGATCAGGCGTTTGCCGTGTTGCGCAATGACCTGGGCGATTTCCGGCAGCGGGTTGAGGATGCCGGTGCTGGTTTCGCAGTGGATCAGCGCGACGTGGGTGATGCTGGCATCGGCCCGCAGCAGACGGTCTACGTCAGCGGCGGTGGTCGGTTCGTCTTCGGCGGTTTCAAAGGTGCTGAAGGCGCGGCCGAGCACTTCGCAGATTTTCGCCAGGCGTTTGCCGTAGGCACCGTTGATCAGCACCAGGACTTTGCCGTCGCGAGGCACCAGCGTGCCGATTGCCGCTTCGACGGCGAAGGTGCCGCTGCCTTGCAGGGGCACGCAGTGGTGACTGTCGCCGCCGTTGATGATCGCCAGCAGTTGCTCGCAGAGGCTGGCGGTCAGTTGATTGAAGCGGTCATCCCATGAACCCCAGTCGACCATCATCGCCTGACGGGTGCGGGCCGACGTCGTCAACGGGCCGGGGGTGAGCAGGATGGGTTCGGCAGTACTCATTCTCGTGTCCTCGCAATCGATGGGATGAAGCTACGGGGCTTAAATTGCAATTTGCCGTGCTATCAATCAAATTGTTTGTTGTTATGCCAGCCATCAGTGAGGGTTATTCATGAACCTGTTCCAGCTCCGCGCCTTCGATGCGGTGGCCCGCGAGGGCAGCTTCACCCGGGCCGCCGCACGGCTGTTCATCAGCCAACCGGCGGTCACCGGGCACATCAAGGCGTTGGAGGAGCACTACCAGATCACCTTGCTGCGGCGCACCGCGCGGCGGGTGGAACTGACGGAGGAGGGCACCAAACTCGCCGCGATCACCCGGGCGATGTTTGGTCTGGCCGAAGAAGCGCAAGTGATGCTGGAGGCCAATCGGCAATTGCTCACCGGGCGTCTGGAAGTGGCGGCGGACGGGCCGCACATGGTCATGCCGATGCTCGCGAGCCTGCGCGCGCGGTATCCGGGGATCACCGTGAACCTGCGCCTGGGCAATGCGCAGGAAACCCTGGCGGCGCTGTTGTCGGAACATGCCGATGTAGCGGTGCTGACCGAAGTTGAGCCGCGCAAGGGTTTGCATTTGCAGGCGCTGAGCGAGTCGCGGATTTGTGCGCTGGTGCCTGAGGGGCATGCTTGGGCGCAGCGTTCGAAAGGGGTGCCGCTGAAGGAACTGGATCAGGTCATCATGGTGTTGCGCGAACCGAGTTCGATTACCCGACGCACGTTCGATGACGCTTGCGCTCAGGCGAAGGTGAGCCCTCGGGTGTTGCTGGAACTGGACAGTCGCGAGGCGGTGACCGAGGCCGTCGCGGCACAGTTGGGGGTTGGCGTGGTGTCGTCGGTGGAGGTCAGCCATGACCCACGGGTGGCGGCGGTGCCGATTATTGGCGAGGGATTGGTGAACCGGCACATGATCGGGTGCATGGAGCGGCGGCGGGATTTGCGCTTGATTCAGGCGTTTTTCGAGTTGGCGCCCAACTGATAAACCGAGGCGCAGCCATCGCGAGCAGGCTCACTCCCACAGGTTTTGTGTCGTACACAAGGCAAGCGGCAAACACAAAACCCTGTGGGAGTGAGCCTGCTCGCGATGGGGCCAGAAGGGTCTACACCAGACTCTCGCGCACCATCTCCAGAAACGTCGCCACCACCCGTCGCGAACTCTGCTCGCGCAAACACACCAGCGTTTCCGTCAGCCGCCGCTTGCAGTCGGTGATCGGCAACGCACACACCCGCGAATCCGCACCAAACTCCGCCGCCGAGACCACCCCCACCCCAATCCCCACGACCACAGCCTCACGCGCCGCCTCCCGGCCTTCGACCTGAATCGCCGGGCGAATCCGAAACCCGGCGCCGGCCATTTCCTCTTCCAGTGTCTGACGCGTCACCGAGCCGATTTCCCGTAGCACCAGCGGCGTATCGTCGAGGTCCGCGAGGCAGATCGACTCGCGGTCGGCCCACGGATGATTGCGCGAAACAAACGCCACCATCGGGTCATTGCGCAGCGGCAGCGAGATCAATCGTTCATCGCTGACATCGCGCCCGAGCAACGCCAGGTCAGCCTGATAGTTGAACAGCCGAAACAGCGATTCATCAGTGTTGCCGGTTTCGATCTTCACGCTGATGCCGGGGTAGCGCTCGCAGAACCGCGCGATCTGCGGCAGCACATGCACCGGGGCGTCCACCGCCAGAATCAGGCTGCCGGTCTGCAACGCCTGCGAGTCTTGAAGCAACTCCTGCGCCTCGGCTTCGATGACGAACAATCGCTGGGTAATGCTCAACAAGCGCTCACCCAGATCGGTCAGGCGCACCGACCGTTTGTTGCGATGGAACAGCAAAACCCCGAAGCGCTCTTCGAGCTTGCGCACCTGGTCGGAAATCGCCGGTTGCGTGAGAAAAAGCCGCTCGGCGGCTTTGGTGAAGCTTCCGTGAACAGCCACGGCATGGAAGGCTTTGAGCTGGGCGTGGGAAACCGACATCGAAACCTCCAGTAACAAGCTGGGCTTATATTGGAAATACGATAAATCGATTTCACTTATTAATCAGTAATTGTTTTTATCGGCTCCAGTCGCGGTGACTGGTCAGTCGAACAGCCTCCGTGACCATGAGCCTGCGCGTGCAACAGCAGGACTCATCTGACCGGTATCGCCAAAGGGACGCAGCGATATCGCAGTGCTCAACAATAAAAACACAGGCGTTTTCTTCCAATTCTGCCGGCACACTCACACCCTGAGGTCAGAACCACAATGAACAAGCACATCGGCACCATCAAGCGTTGGCGCGTGCAGATCTTCGCGATCACCTGGCTCGCCTACGCCGCTTTCTACTTCACCCGCAAAGCCTTTTCCGTGGCCAAACTGGGGATCGCCGAAGACCCCACCTTCATGCTCGACAAAATGGCCATGGCCAACCTCGACGCCATCTACCTCGCGGCCTACGCCATCGGCCAATTCACCTGGGGCATCCTCGCCGACCGCTTTGGCCCACGGGTCGTGGTGCTCGGCGGCTTGCTGATTTCTGCTGCGGCTGCGCTGGTGATGGGCAGCTTCGCAACGTTACCGATTTTCGCCACCTGCATGCTGATTCAAGGGCTGGCCCAGTCCACCGGATGGTCTGGGCTGTGCAAGAACATCGGCAGTTTCTTCCCCGCTGAACAGCGCGGGCGAGTGCTGGGTTTGTGGAGTTCCTGCTATGCCTTTGGCGGGCTCGTGGCGTCGCCGTTTGCCGGTTGGTGGGCGTACACGCTCATCGGTAGCTGGCATGCGGCGTTCTTTTCCAGTGCGGCGGTGGTTGGGCTGGTCGCCGTGCTGTTTTTTATTTTGCAACGCAACAAACCGCAAGACGTTGGCTTGCCAGCGATCGAACCGGAACCAGAGATGACCGCCGAAGAGGCGCATGCGCAAAGCAAGATCAGCGTGCTGGAGCCGTTGAAGGAAATCCTGCGCAACCGCACGGTGCTGGTTCTCGGGCTCGCGTACTTCCTGCTGAAACCGGCGCGCTACGCGATTCTGCTGTGGGGCCCGGTGATCGTTTTCGAGCAGATGCCAACCGTGGGCAAGGTCGGTGCGGCGATCATCCCGACGGCGTTCGAACTGGCCGGGTTGCTTGGGCCGATCCTGCTCGGGCTGGCCTCGGACAAACTGTTCGGCGCCCGACGCATGCCGGCCTGCGTGATCAGTTTGCTTGCATTGACCATTTCGCTGGCGTTGTTCATGGGCGCCTTGCACACCGGCAGTGTGATGCTGGTGGTGGCGCTGCTGTTCGTGATGGGCCTGACCCTGTACGGACCGGACTCGATGATCAGCGGCGCGGCGGCCATCGATTTCGGCACCGCCAAGGCCGGCGCCACGTCGGCGGGCTTCGTCAACGGTTGCGGCTCGGTCGGGGCGATTCTCGGCGGTTTGCTGCCGGGCTACTTCGACTCGGTCACCGTATTCATAATCTTCGCCGGCTGCGCCTTGTTTTCAGCGCTGGTGCTGATCCCCTACTGGAATAGCCGCCCGGCTGGCCTGCGTGGCGAAACTGCATTCGTGCCGAACCGGCCGATGAGCGTCAAACCCCTGCGTACCTGAGGAAATACCGATGAGACCTTTCTGGCTGGAACAGGCGCTGGCGGCTGAGTCGTGCGCGCCGTGCGAACCTTTGCCCGGCGACACCCGTGCCGATGTCTGCATCGTCGGCGGTGGCTACACCGGTTTGTGGACCGCGATCATGCTCAAGGAGCAGAACCCGGAACTGGATGTGTTGCTGATCGAAGCCGACATCTGCGGTGCCGGCGCCAGCGGCCGCAACGGCGGTTGTGCGCTGTCGTGGTCGGCCAAGTATTTCACCCTGGAAAGGTTGTTCGGCGTCGAAGAGGCGGTGCGGCTGGTCAAGGAATCCGAGCGCAGTATCCATGCGATCGGCATCTTCTGCGAACAGTACGGCGTGGACGCCGATTACCGCCTCGACGGCACGCTCTACACCGCGACCAACCGCGCCCAATGCGGCTCGACCGACGCGGTGATCGCAGCGCTCGAACGCCACGGCATCAACTCGTTCACGCAACGGCCGGTGGCGGATGTGCAGCGCATGGCCGGTTCCCGAAAACACCTGGAAGGCTGGTTCTCACCGGCCGCCGCCAGCGTGCAACCGGGCAAACTGGTGCGCGGTTTGCGCCGGGTGGCGTTGCAGTTGGGCGTGAGGATTCATGAGAACACCGCGATGACCGGACTGGAGGAGGGCAAACCGGCAGGGATCCAGACCCCGCACGGCACTGTCCGCGCGGACCGGGTGGTGCTGGCGATGAACGCGTGGATGGCCCGCGCGTTCCCGCAGTTCGAGCGCAGTGTGGCGATTGTCTCCAGCGACATGCTGATCACCGAACCACGGCCGGACCTGCTCGACCAGATCGGATTGACCAGCGGTGTCACGGTGCTCGATTCACGGATTTTCGTGCACTACTACCACAACACCCCGGACGGCCGGATCATGCTCGGCAAGGGCGGCAACACGTTCGCTTACGGTGGCCGAATGCTGCCGGTGTTCGATCAGCCGTCGCCCTATGCAGGCCTGTTGCAGCACAGCCTCAGCGAGTTTTTTCCGGCGTTTGCCGAGGTCAAAGTCGAAGCGACGTGGAACGGTCCGTCGGATCGCTCGGTCACCGGTTTACCGTTCTTCGGCCAGATGAGCGCCCACGGGAATGTGTTCTACGGCTTCGGTTATTCCGGCAGCGGGGTCGGGCCCTGTCACATGGGCGGGCAGATTCTCGCTTCAATGGTTCAGGGGCTCGACAATGCCTGGACCCGTTCACCGCTGGTCAACGGTCCCTTGGGCTTCTTTCCGCCGGAGCCGATTCGCTACCTCGGTTCGCTGATGGTGCGCAACGCCATCCGCCGCAAGGAGCGTGCCGAAGATCACGGGCGTCGGCCACGGCATCTGGACGTGCGCCTGGCAAAATTCGCGGCGGCAGCGGGCAAGGCGGACAAGGGCTGATCAGGCCTGACGGTTGATCAGCCAATCGAGCAGCAGCCGGTCATCGCCGCGTGGTTGTCGGGTGGTTCGAGGCGCTGGCGGATGGCTCGCCGTCGCGCACAACACCGGACGGTCCGGATCGCTGTCGAGAAAACTGATGAGCACCTCGGTGCCGGCGACCGGCAGCTTCGACGGATCGATCCGACCGTCCGCTGTGGCGAGAGCCAGGGGCAGCCAAAGGCCGGGGGATTCATCGTCATCGGACTCCGGGGTGGGCCACAACCTGACCTGTATCCGGCCTTGTTCATCCAGCACCGCAGGCTGGCCGACCGGGCCGAGCACCCGCGCCGTCTGGAAGCCCGGAATGCCGGGCCTGGCGTGTGTCAGCGCGGGGCGGAACACCGTTGACCACGCAATGGCGGTGAACTGATTGCTGTAACGCCGGCTCATGTCGGAGGTGGCCGGGGCGAGAATCGACGGTTGCTGTCCCTGATGACGGAGCTCGGTCAGCAGCCATTGATCGTTGAAGTTCTGCAACGGATGTTCCGACACTTGCACGATGCGTCCGCTGCGCAATTCGCTGTGATTGCTTTGACCCTGTATCTGCCGATGCAGACAGCGCAAGCGCTCGAGTATCCGGCGGCTGAGCCGTTCGCGATCGAGCGGTGGCGGGGCGGGGTGCGCGCAGAGTGGCGGCGAGGTGTGCCGCTGGAACAGTTCGTTGATCACCGGCCCGTTCGCGTGCCCGGGTGTGTCGCCATGAAACGGCGTCAGCAGCGGTTCCTGGGGGAAACTCAGGCAGTCATCCGCGAGCACCAGCACATGGCCGTCGCATTGATGTTCGAAGTGATAGTGGATGCCTTCTTCTTCGCAGAGGCGTTGCAGGAACGTCAGGTCGCTCTCGTCAAACTGAATGCAAAACGGCCTGACGGGATAGCGCCCGTTCGGCAGCTCAAAACGATAGCTGTCTTCGGGCACTGAGTTTTCTGCGAGTAACTGGCGCAGGATCGCTGGCACATTGAGTTGATGAAACACCCGGCGGCAACGCTGCCGGTCGAGGTTTTGCAGCCAGGGCACCACCACCAGCCTGTACCCGATCCAGTGCGGGCCGCGATGTTCGTGGCTGACGCTGTGGACGACGCCATGAATACCAAGGCCTTGCGTCAGACTGAGGAACACCGGTTGTTGCAACAGGCGATCCGGGCTCATCGCCGGTGACAGGCCGATCACTTCGATATCGAATCGATAGGGTTGGTTGAGCGCTTCATGGCCACTGAACTGAACCACCTGCCAACTCAAATCGGCGTCCAGCAGTGTCAGGGTGAAGGGACTTTCCTTGTCGTTGTGCATCGATCGCGCTTCTGCCAGGGAGTACGGGCACAGAGGGTACGAAACCGTGGCCCTTTATGGTCACCGCAAATCGACGTTTCAGAATCGCCCTACAACCAGCGGTGAAGAAGTCGATTCGACAGGATGGATTTTTTGGTCGATTGCCAACTTTAGGCCGTATAAACTTGCGCAAAGCGTCGGCCAATAGATGTCTCGGCGCCATAGATAAGAGAGTGAGTAATGGGCGCACAGTGGAAGGTTAAACACAAAGAAGCGGCAGCCAACGCCAAGGGCAAGATCTTCGGCAAACTGGTGAAAGAAATCACCATTGCTGCGCGTAACGGTGCCGATACCGCCACCAACGCACACCTGCGTCTGGTGGTCGAACAGGCAAAAAAGGCGTCGATGCCCCGCGAAACCCTGGAACGTGCGATCAAGAAGGGTTCCGGCCAGCTCGGTGAAACCGTGCAATACCATCGCGTGACCTACGAAGGGTTCGCGCCGCACCAGGTGCCGCTGATCGTTGAATGCGTGACCGACAACATCAACCGTACCGTCGCTGAAATCCGCGTCGCGTTCCGCAAGGGTCAGCTCGGCGCCTCCGGTTCCGTTGCGTGGGACTTTGACCATGTGGGCATGATCGAGGCGTCCCCGGACAGCCCGGATGCCGATCCGGAAATGGCCGCTATCGAAGCCGGCGCACAGGATTTCGAACCTGCCGATGACGGCGCCACCCTGTTCATCACCGAAGCGACCGATCTGGATTCGGTGCAGAAAGCCTTGCCTGAGCAGGGTTTCACCGTGTTGTCGGCGAAGCTGGGCTACAAGCCGAAAAACCCGGTCAGCGGCCTGAGCGACGAGCAGATGGCTGAGGTTGAAGCGTTCCTGGAAGGCCTCGACAACCACGATGATGTGCAGGACATGTTTGTCGGTCTGGCTGGGTAATTTGCTTCTTCAGTGATACCGCCTTCGCGAGCAAGCCCGCTCCCACATTTTGGTCCTTCGTACACAGGTCAAATGTGGGAGCGGGCTTGCTCGCGAAGACGGAGTTCACTGCGCCGACAATCCCTCTGTTAGACCGTCTCCCTGACCTCCACCAATTGCCCCAACCGGCTGCGCGTGCGCGCCAGGTCAATGGCATCGCCGCCCAGGCTTTCGCGCAACGAACGGTGGCCGAGCAGGATCAGGTGCTTGTCCTGGTCGTACAGAACGTCCACCAGATTGATGAAACGCTGCTGCGCGGCAATCGAGCAGTCGGCGAGGTTGGGCAGTTTATCGATGATCCAGTGGTCGAAACGTCGGCACAGCTCCAGGTAATCCATGACCGCCGTGGGGTGGTCGCACAGATCGCCGAAGGTGAAACCGATGGTGCGTCCTGCGCAATAACGGGCTGGAAGATGCCGGTTGCCGACGGGCAAAGGAATGGACGGCGCATCGGGCTCGGGCAGGTTCAGTGCCTGACGTTGCGCCGACGTAGCCGGCCAGACGTAGTGACCCTGGGTAAACAACTGCTGGGCGTGGGTTCTCGCCTGACTGCGATAGTCGTGCGGGCCGCCGACTTCCATGACTTGCATGCGCGCATTGATCAGGTCGATCACCGGTTTGAAGCGCGCGTGGTAGAGCGGGTTTGGCAGCAAGCCCTCAGGCGGGTAGTTGGAGGTCACCAGCAGCAGAATGCCTCGGCGAAACAGAGCCTTGAACAGCCGCGCGATGAGCATCGCGTCGCCAATGTCGTGGACGTGAAACTCGTCGAAACACAGCACCCGGCAATCGTTCAGCAAGTCGTCGAGCGTCGTCGCCAGCGCATCCGGGTGTTCGCGATGACTGAACATGCCTTGGTGCAGTCGAGCGAAAAACTCGTGGAAGTGCAGGCGCTGTTTTTCCGCGATCGGCAGCGCCTGGAAAAAGCCGTCGAGCAACCAGCTCTTGCCACGCCCCACGGCGCCGTACAGATACAGGCCCGGCAGCGTTTTCGCCGAAGTGCCGAGCAGTGCCGCAGCGTGCTGCGCCATGCAGTCGACCACGCGCTGCTGGCTGTGGCTGAGGGTGTAACCCTGTGCGTGGGCCTTGTGCCGGAAATAGTCGTGGACCACGCGCCCCATCGCTGAATGAGCGGCGGAGGTGGTCGATGCCTTGCCGAAGAGACGGCGCAGCGCGGGCCAGCGTGGTGTGAATCGCGAACGGTTGGGCGGTCGAACGGCCACTGTGTCACCCCGTAATCGTCAGGCAGGCTCCCCGAGCTGCGGCGGCCTAGTGTAACCAAATGGGGAAATTTGCTTCCAGTTGTGTCGACGGGCGTGGGGTGTAGTTGGACGGAATTGTGCGGTGTGTACAGCTTATTGGGCGTAGGGGTTGTGGGGTTTTGCCAGCAATTCGACATAAAAGCTCATTCCTTCGGTGGATCCAATTTTTTCGGGCCACTGGAAAATCTTCGGGGCGTTGCTAATCTGATTTTTTAGAAGCCCCCCCACAAGGAATCGGCCGTGAATGGAATCAATGCATGGGCAGTCTTGGGCGTGATGCTCAGTGCGCAAGTATCGGCCGCAGAACTTCAGGTGCAAGTGCGTGTCGACGTGCTGCGCGGCTGTCAGTTGGTCGGCCAGCAACGCAGCGCGGGCGTCGAGCAACTGGGGGTGCTGGACTTCGGCAATACCGCGCGCCTGGACGATCCCGCCGGGCCTTTGGCGGCGGCGCTGATGAACGAGCGCCTGCCCCGACTCGAATGCAATCCCGACACCCCTTATCAACTCCGGGTCGACGGCGGCCTGCACGGTGGCGTCGGTGACACGCGCTACATGGCCGGTTCCGCCGGCAGCAAACCCATTCCCTATCGGCTCTATCAGGACCCCGCGCGGTTGATCCCGCTGGCGGTGGACGTCCCGGTGAGCGGCCGTGTGCCGGATACCGGTTCAGTCGATTTACCGTTGTATGCACGCATCGAACCGCTGGCGGAAATTCCCCGGGTCAGTCGCTATTCCGACCTGTTGAAAGTGACCGTCACCTGGTAGCGGCAACTGTGTAACTGCCGCCAATGGATTCGGCTGGCGCAGGGAAGGGGGCGCTCCTCGTTGTGCGCCTGGGTTCTGGAGTCCTGATGGAATTGGGATTGGCGTTATGACAAGCAAACTCTGGATATTGATGGCCGTGGGTGCAGGGGTATTGCTGACGGGGGGCGCGCAAGCGGCGATCAGCGGGCAGATCCATGCGCGACTGACCATCATCGCCGGTTGTGAAGTGACCAATGGCGGCAGCCCGGTCAGTGATTTCGGCACGCTGGATTTCGGCCAGCAAGGCCCGACCTGGACCAACCCGATCAAAGCCCGCCTCGGTGCTGACGGTCGCGGCAGATTGAACGTCGCCTGCACCCCTTCGGTCACCGGCTTCACCGTCACCATCGATGGCGGCACCCATGGTGACGGCACCACCCGGCGCCTGAGCAACGGCAGCCAGACCCTGCCTTATCAATTGTTCCTCGATGCATCCGGAAGCCAGAGCTACAGCATCGGCCAACAACACAACTTCGCCGTCACCAGCGGGGCCCAGATACCGATTCCGGTGTTTGGCTCGGTGGTGGCGAATACCCGCGCGATACCGGCCGGGGTCTATACCGACACCCTGACCGTGACGCTCGATTGGTAAACCCGTAGAGGACGGACACCATGCGCATGCTCGTATCAAGGATAGCTTTGTCACTGCTTGGCCTGACGCTGGTGTCCGGCGCGCAGGCGGCCACCACGGTCACCGGCCAGATCTCTGCCAGCCTGATTCTGATCAGCAGCTGTCAGGTAAATGGTGCGGGTGGCTCCAGCGGGCTGAACTTTGGTGCCTTGAACTTCGGCACCGACAACAGCCTGTTCACCACGAAAGATGCACAAGTCATGGGCGGTGGCGTGGCGCTGTCGATCCTCTGCTCCAGCGGCACCACGCCAACGGTCAAGGTGCGTGCCGGTGCCCACGACGGACTGTCGGCGGGCGGTTCTCGCGCGCTGTACGACGGTGTCGCCAACTACGTGCCGTACGACTTGTACACCGATTCCGGGCACTCGCAGCTTTTAGCCATTGACGGGGTGATCAACCTTGACCCCAGCACCGGCGTGGCGCAGACCGTGAACATCTACGGTCAGGCGAAGGGCAAGGCCGGGCTGCCGGCGGGTACTTACAGCGACACGATTTCCGTCGAACTGACGTTCTAGGGCGATGAACCGCCATGGATGGGTGGCGATGGCGCTGTTGTGCGCGGCCGGTGTGCCGTTGCCGCTGGCAGCGGTGACCAGCCAGAGTTTCCTGGTCAGCGCCACGGTCACTGCGGGTTGTCTGGTGGTCGGCGGGGTGTCGAACTACGGCAGCCTGAATTACGGCAGCCAATCGGCGCTGGCCACCGGCACGGTGCAAGTGGCCCTGACGGGGGATGTACAGCTGCAATGCACACCGGGCGTGACCATGAACATGACCGTCGATGGCGGCCAGTACAACAGCAGCGGGCGACACCTGCAGCTGACCACCGGCAGCAACCGCGTTTCGTACCAGCTGTTTCGCGACGCGGCTTACAGCCAAAGCCTGGGGATCGGCCAGAGCGTCGCGGTGGCATATACGGACGCAAACAACATCCGCCTGCCGATTTACGGTCAGGTGCAGTTACCGGGCAATCAGCCTGGGGGGACTTACAGCGATGTGCTGCAAGTGCAGCTGTCGTGGTAACGCGGCGTTTTTGATCGGGCCTGACAGGCACAAGGAGTAGGCAAATGGATTTACCCGCGCGGCGGCATTCTGTTGTGCGTCAGGCAGTGTTGGCGATGCTGCTGTTGGGGGCGGTCAAGGTGCAGGCGGCCAGTTCGGTGCTGATCTGGCCGATCGATCCCGTGCTGGAGGCCGATCAGCAGGCCAGTGCCTTGTGGCTGGAAAACCGTGGCAACGAGACTGCGAATTTGCAGATCCGGGTGTTCGCCTGGAGCCAAAGCGGTTTCAACGACCAATACCAGAACCAGCGCGACGTGATCGGCAGCCCGCCGGTGGCGAAAATCGAACCGGGCCAGAAACAACTGGTGCGCCTGACCCGCACCCGGGAGATCCCGACGGGGCAGGAGCTGGCTTATCGCATCATCATCGATGAAATCCCCTCGGCCACTGCGCCCGCCGGCGAAAGTGGCAAGACGGCGGCGGCCATTCGGTTCCAGATGCGTTATTCGGTGCCGTTGTTTGCTTACGGCGCGGGGCTGTGGAGCAAGGAAGACACCAGTCGCAAGCGTGATCCCAAAGGCGCGGGGCTGCCGGATTTGAGCTGGCGCACGGTGGCGGTGGACGGTCGCCCTTATGTGGAAGTGCGCAATCAGGGGGCGGTGCATGCGCGGTTGACGGACGTTGCGCTGAAGCAGGGAGGCCAGACAAAACCTCTGGTGGAAGGCCTGCTCGGTTATGTGCTGCCGGGCGCGATCATGCGCTGGCCGGCGCCCGGTCCGATGGCGCAAGACCCGGCGTTGCAGGTGCGGGTAAATGGTTCGCCGCAGGTACAAAGCATTACGCCCGCGCGCTGATCTGCAACTGACGGGAAAGGGAGGCAGGGTCCATCGACGGACGTAAAGCGGTAATGAGCCCGCATCGGGCCCGCAGTTTCCAGCGTCCGTTGATCTGCGCCATGAGCTGTGTGGGTTGCCTGGCGTTCGCTCACCCGTCCCAGGCCGGTGATTTGCCGCCGCCACCCGGCAGCATGGAGGCCGTGGCTGATGCGCAGTTGTTTCTGGAATTGGTGGTCAATCAAATGAATACCGGACACGTCGTGGCGGTGGAGCAACGCAACGGGCGGCTTTTCCTGTCGGCCAACGCGTTGCGTGACACCGGTATGAAACTGCCGGACACCCTCGGCACCGAAGTCGACCTCGACAGCCTGTCGGGCCTGCACAGTGAGTACGACAGCGCCGGTCAGCGCCTGCTGCTCGACGTACCGCCCAGCTGGCTGCCGGAGCAATTCGTCGGCAATCGCGACGCCTACCCGCGCACTCCGGCCCTGAGCAGTTTCGGTGCCTTGTTCAACTACGACCTTTACCTCAACGACACCGATGATGCCGGCACTTACCTCGCGGCCTGGAACGAAGTGCGACTGTTCGACAGCTGGGGCACGCTGTCCAACACCGGGCAATACCGGCGCACGTTGTCCGGCGATTCGGTCAGTACGCTGAACAATGGCTACCTGCGTTACGACACCACCTGGCGCTACTCCGATGACGAGCGATTGCTGACCTACGAGGCCGGTGACCTGGTCAGCGGCGCATTGCCCTGGAGCAGTTCGGTGCGCCTGGGCGGGGTTCAGCTGTCGCGGGATTTCGGCGTGCGCCCGGACCTGGTGACTTATCCGTTGCCGCAGTTTGCCGGGGAAGCGGCGGTGCCATCCTCGGTCGACCTGTTCATCAACGGCTACAAATCCAGCAGCGCCGACCTGCAACCTGGCCCCTACACGCTGACCAATATTCCGTTCATCAATGGCGCCGGCGAAGCCGTGGTAGTCACCACCGATGCCCTCGGTCGGCAGGTCTCGACCACCGTGCCGTTTTACGTCACCAGCAGTTTGCTGCAAAAAGGCCTGAGCGACTTTTCCGTGGCGGCCGGTACCTTGCGCCGCGATTACGGCATCAGCGATTTCGGTTACGGTCCCGGTGTCTCATCGGGCAGTCTGCGCTACGGCCTGAGCGACAACTTCACCCTGGAAAGCCACGCCGAAGCATCGGACTCACTGACCCTCGGCGGTGTCGGCGGCAACCTGCGCCTGGGCAATTTCGGGGTGCTCAATACCGCACTCAGCCAAAGCCGGTTCGATGGCGACAGCGGTCAACAACTGAGCCTGGGTTATCAATACAGCAGCCAGCGCTACAGCTTCTCTTATCAACGCCTGCAACGTCGCGACCAATACGCCGATCTGACCGTGGTCGACAGTCCTTTCACCACCCTCAGCAAACGCAGCGAACAGGCGACCCTGAGCCTGAATCTCAATGCCTGGGGCAGCCTCGGCGTCGGGTATTTCGACGTGCGCGCGGCGGATGATTCACGCACCCGTTTGCTCAACCTGACCTGGAGCAAACCGCTATGGCACAACAGCAGTTTCTACCTGTCGGCCAACCGCGAAATCGGCGACAGCAACTGGGCGGTGCAGGCGCAACTGGTGATCCCGTTCGACTTGCGCGGCAGCCTGGCACTCAGCAGTGAGCGCAGCAAGACCGGGCAGAGCCAGCAGCGGGTCAATTACAGTCGCGCCGTGCCGACTGAAGGCGGGGTGGGGTTCAACCTCGGTTATGCCCACGGCGACGGCCCGGCCTATCGTCAGGCCGACCTGACCTGGCGCCTGCAGTCGGTGCAATTGCAGGCCGGTGTGTACGGCAACAGCGACGCCGAAACCCGTTGGGCCGATGCCAGCGGATCGCTGGTGTGGATGGACCGCCAGGTGTTTGCCGCCAACCGCATCGACGATGCCTTTGTGGTGGTCAGCACCGATGGTTACGCCGATATTCCGGTGCGCTACGAAAACCAGCAGGTCGGCCAGACTGATCGCAATGGCCACCTGCTGGTGCCGTGGAGCAGCGCCTATTACCGCGGCAAGTACGAGATCGATCCACTGAACCTGCCGGCCAACGTGCGCAGCCCGAACGTCGAACAGCGGATTGCCGTGCGCCGTGGCAGCGGTTATTTGCTGACGTTTCCATTGAGCCGGGTGATCGCCGCGAGCATCGTCCTGGTGGATGCGCAGCAGCGAGAGCTGCCTCTGGGCAGCGGTGTCGTGCATGAGCAGAGCGGCACGCAAACGGTGGTCGGATGGGACGGTCTGGTGTACCTGGAAAATCTTCAGGCGCAGAACACATTGCAGGTGACACTGGCCGACGGGAAAGCCTGCCGCGTCCAGTTCGCGGTGGACATGAATCAGGATCAGATTCCGCTGATCGGGCCGTTGGTGTGCCAATGAGTGCCGTGAAATGGCTGGTGCTGCTGGCGGTCTGGTTGCCGGGCTCGGCATGGGCGTTGTGTTCGGTGGTGGTCCCTGCCACTGCGGTGGCATTCGGTTCGGTGAGCTCGATTGCGGTTCGTATTGCCGTGCAGAACAGTTCAAGCCTCAACGCCGGTTTGAGTTGCACCGGCTCATTGGTCTCGTTGCTGACCAACAATGACCATTTCTACGCAACGATTACCTCGACTCAAACCGGACTGCTCGGGCCGACCGGAGACGTCATCGGTTACACGCTGTATGCCAACAACACCACCAGTTACCCGATCGAACGTGGCACGCCCTTCGACTTCGCGCGCAACGGGATCATTGATGCGCTGGGGCTGCTGGGCAGCGTGGTGCCGAAAACCGCACCGATTTATCTGGGGACAATCACGGGCAGTAACGTGGCGGCGGGTATCTATACCGAGACCTTGAGCATTGCCTGGAGCTGGAATTATTGCTCCGGCATTGGCGCCGGCAGTGTTTGCCTGGGGCGCGATATCAGCAGCGGCACCACCAGCATGACCGTCACCCTGACGGTCGCCAATGACTGCACCATCACCGCGCCTAACATCAGTTTCGGCAGCGCGCCGGTCGTCAGTGCCTTTGCGCCGGTTACCGGCCAGACCATCAGCCTCGCCTGCACCAAGGGCAGCGCTTACACCGTGGGTCTGGGCGATGGTCTGCAGGCAGCCAGTGTTGGCGGGCGACGACGGATGGCTTTCGGTGGTAATTACCTGGCGTATGACATCTTCAAAAGCGCCGGCACCACCCGCTGGGGCAGTGTCGGCAGTGCTCGCCGGGCCAGCTCCGATGCCGAGGTCAATCCCGGTAACGGTTTGGGCTCCGGGAGCCAGATCTTCAATTACAACGCGAAAATCTACACCGACCAGACCACGCCGCCAGCGGGCACGTATCAGGACAGTGTGATTCTGGATGTGGGGTTTTAGCCCCTGTAGGAGCGAGCTTGCTCGCGATGGTGTATCAGTCACATTGATGTCGACTGACACACCATCGTCGGAGCGCCGCCCGGAGCAAGCTCGCTCCTACAGGGTTTTGTTGTGTTGGCTCGATAGTGAACTACCGCTCGATACTACGATTCCACCGCGCATTCCACGTCGGGCGCTGTTCGTTGACCTGGTCCCAGTCGATGGCAATTGCCGTTGTCAGATACTGCTTCATCGCTTCGACCTGGCCACGGGTTTTGTCCGTGGTCGGGGTGTTCGGGTTGGACGGGATCTGATCGCCATCTTCAAGTGCAGCGGCTTGCGCCTCGGGGGTCAGCAGAAACGCGGCGAGTTTCTGCGCCAGTTCCGGCTGGGTGTTGTTGGCGATGGCGCATTCGGCAACGTTGAGCACCACTGCGCCTTCCTTCGGTTGTGCATATTCGACCGGCATGCCTTTGAGTTTCAGCGCGGTGACCTGGGTTGGCGTCAGCGGGAACAGCGCCGCTTCGTCGGTCTGGAGCATTTCGGAAATCTTCGCCGAGCTCGGAATGTATTCCAGCACGTTGCGCCCGACGGTGTTCGGCCATGCCTTGAAGCCCGGCTCGACGTCGGTTTCGCTGCCACCCTGAATCCGGTTGAACATCAGGAAACCGTGCAGGCCGAAGGTCGAAGAAGCCATCGACTGGAACACCAGTTTGTCCTTGAAGCGCGGGTCGGCCATGTCCATCCACGAGGTCGGCGTCGCCCAGCCTTTTTCCTTGAACAACCGCGTGTTGTACGCCAGCCCCGTGACACCGAGGCTGACTGCCACGGCCTGGTCCTTGATGCGGCCCTTGGCCGGAATCTGCGCCAGGGTCGGGCTGTCTTCGAGTTTGTCGCACAGGCCCATGGCGATGGCGCGGTACATGATGCCGTCGTCGAGGAACATCACGTGCATTTGCGGGTTGCCTTTGCTGGCCTGGACCTTGGCCAGAATATCGGCGGACGTGCCGGGCACGATCACCACTTTGACGTTGTTGGCTTTCTCGAAAACCGGCAGCACCTTGTCGGCGTAGAGCCGTTCCATGGTCCCGCCGTTCATGCCGAGGTAAAGCGTCGGTTCGGCCTGGGCCTGGGTAACCGTGAGCAGGGCGCTCAGGCACGAAAGTCCGAGCAGTGCAGTGCGTTTGACGTTATTCATTGGCGCGACCTTCCTCTATCAAGCAACGGAGATGGAGTGAAACCGGGTGATGGAAAACGCATCCAGCGACGTGGTTGAGGCGCCGCTGCAGATGATCTCGGTGAGCGCCTGGCCCACCGCCGGACCGATCTGGAAACCTGCGCCGGCAAAGCCGAACGCGTGCAACAGACCGGGTTGAGTGCCACTGTGACCGATCACCGGTTGGCGATCGGGCAAGTAACCTTCGGTGCCGCTCCAGGTACGAATCGCCTGGGCGCCTTCAAGAAACGGATAAAGCTCTACGGCTTGGCGCAGGATTTCGATCACCGCGTGTTGACCGGGGCGGGCGCGCGCGCCGTCGAGGGCAAACCCCTGGCCGCCGCCCAACACGCAATTGCCGCGCGCGACCTGACGCGCATAAATCCCGCCACCCTCGACGCCGGTGCTGGCGTTCATCACCCATGGCAAGGGTTCGGTGACCAACATCGCCGGGTGCCCGGCGTGCATCGGCACCGCTTCGTCGAACTGCGCGGCAAGGCTGCCGGCCCATGCGCCAGCGCAGTTCAACAGCCAAGGGGAGTGCAGCTCTAAACCGTTTTGCGTGCTGACCCGAAAGCGCTGACCGTCGTGCTCCACGGCGCTCACCGCGCATTGTTCGTGGACTTGCGCGCCGTGGCGCTGTGCGGCCCGGGCAAATGCGGGCGAAACCAGTCGTGGGTTGGCGTGACCGTCATCCGGGCAAAACGAAGCGCCGACCGCGACGTCTCCGACCCACGGAAAACGCGTGCGTAATTCACGGCGATCAAGCACCTGCAAATCGAGGCCGAACCCCTGACTGCTGGCGGCATAGTCCTGCAATGCGCGCAGGTCGTTGAGGCTGCGCGCCAGTTTCAAGTGACCGCTGCGCTGGTATTCACCGTCAATGCCGATCAACTGCGGCAACTGCCCCCAGATTTCGTGAGCCTGTTGCGACAGCGGCAGTTGCGACAACGGTCGACCCTGACGCCGCACGCCGCCGTAGTTCACGCCGCTGGAGTGCGAGCCGCAAAAGTCGCGCTCCAGCAGCGCCACGCGACGACCGGCCTTGCTCAGGAAGAGCGCGGCGGAAGCACCGACAATGCCGCCGCCAATGATCACTGCATCGACCTCGATCATGGCTCGACCTCCAGACCAAACGGCAACGGTTTGATCGGTGCCTGCGCCCGCAGGCGGCCGATGTCAGAGACGTTTCGCTGACTGGCGCAGGCAATGATTTCTGCGGCGGCAGCGCCACACATGCGCCCCTGACAGCGGCCCATACCGACCCGGCAATGGGCCTTGACCCGGTTGATTTCCCAATGGCCCTCGCGCACGACGTCGCGGATGTCACCGGCGCGCACTTCTTCGCAGCGGCAGACCATCACGTCGTCCGGCGTATCGGCCGCCCAGTTTTGTGGAAACACGAAAGCGCGTTCCAGGCCTTGGCGAAAGCTATCGATTCGTTCAAGTGCCTGCTCCAGTTGCACGCCACGTTTGGGCGCAACCACGTGACCCATGTCTTCGAGCAAGGCGAGGGCGGCCCGTTCGCCGGCCATTTCCGCCGCGTCGGCGCCCATGATGCCGGCGCCGTCGCCGGCCAGATAAACCTCGGCGACACTGCTGCGACCGGCGCTGTCACGCTGCGGCAGCCAGGCGCGGTTGAGCGGGTTCCAGGCGAATGCGCAGCCGAGCAAGTCGGCGAGTTGGGTTTCACTGCGCAGGCCATGGGCGAATGCCACGGCGTCGCAGTCCAGTTGATGTTCACCGTTTGAGTTGGACCAACGCAGCGACTGCACGCGGTGTTCGCCATCGATGCGTTTCAAGGTTGCACCCTGATGCACCGGGATGCCGTGAGCGGTCAGCCAGCTGCGGTAATAAATGCCTTTGGCCAATGTGGCCGGTTGCGCCAACAGATCGGGCAGGGCGCGGGCCTGGGCGCTGAACGGCGAGCTGTCGAGCACCGCGATCACGTTCGCGCCGGCCTTGGCGTATTGATACGCCACCAGATACAGCAACGGTCCACTGCCGGCGAACACCACGCGTTCACCGATGGCGCAGCCCTGGAATTTCAGGGCGATCTGCGCAGCGCCGAGGCTGTAGACGCCCGGCAGCGTCCAGCCTTGCACCGGCAAAACCCGGTCGGTGGCGCCCGTGGCGACAATCACCCGAGAGAACTCCAAGCGTGCGGCGCGCTGCTCGTGCAAGGTGTCGAGTGCGCCGGCCTCGGCGTTCCACACCAGGGTTTCAGGACGGTAATCGAGCTGCTCGCGCAACTCATCAATCGTCTGATGCAACGCCTTCGCCTTGCGCGCTTCAAAGCCATACAGCTTGACCGCCGAGCGCTTGAAGTTCGCCGGCTGCCGCCGATAAATCTGCCCGCCACCGCGCGCGGCTTCGTCCAGCAAAACCGGGCGCACACCATGCGCCACCAGCGTCTGCGCCGCACGAATCCCGGCCGGCCCGGCCCCCACAACAACCACCGACTTCATACCCAACCCCCTGTAGGAGCTGGCTTGCCGGCGATGAGGCCCTTACATTCAACATCCACGTCGGCTGACCCACCGCCATCGCCAGCAAGCTGGCTCCTACAGTTGATTGGTGTTGATCGCGAATTTTGTGCTCGACACAGATCCCCTGTAGGAGCTGGCTTGCCGGCGATGGGGCCCTCACATCCAACATCGATGTCGGCTGATACACCGCCATCGCCAGCAAGCTGGCTCCTACAGTTGATTGGGGTTAGTCGCGAATTTTGTGCCCGACACAGCTCCCCTGTAGGAGCTGGCTTGCTAGCGATGAGGCCCTCACATCCAACATCCATGTCGGCTGACCCACCGCCATCGCCAGCAAGCCGGCTCCTACAGTTGATTGGGGTTGGTCGCGAATTTTGTGCTCGACACAGATCCCCTGTAGGAGCTGGCTTGCCGGCGATGAGGCCCTCACATTCAACATCCATGTCGGCTGACCCACCGCCATCGCCAGCAAGCTGGCTCCTACAGTTGATTGGGGTTGGTCGCGAATTTTGTGCTCGACACAGATCCCCTGTAGGAGCTGGCTTGCCGGCGATGGGGGCCTCACATTCAACATCGATGTTGGCTGATACGCCGCGATCGCGAGCAGGCTCGCTCCTACAGGGGATCTGGGTTGGGGAGATGTAATGTGTGTTCATAGCGATCGCCCCGGTTCGCGGCTGATGTGTTCACCGGCTTCTAACAGCGTCGAGCACGCGCGTACTCGCCGGCCATCGCCCAAGCGAACCCAGCAGTCCTGGCACGCGCCCATCAAGCAAAACCCGGCGCGGGGCTGTGCGCTGAAATCGCTGCCGCGCAAGTGTTCGCTGCAGGTCAGCACGGCGGTCAGCACGGTGTCGCCGAGCAGCCCGCTGGCCGGTGCGCCGTCGAGGGTAAAGTTCACGGCCGGGCGGTCGCCTTCGGCCAGTCGTTTCAGCAGAGCCATGGCGCCCTCATTGTTTACCCACCAGAACCCGATCCAGTCCGTAGACCCGATCAAGCAGAATCATCGTCAGCGCAGTCAGCGCGATCACCAGGGCCGACACCGCCGCCATCATCGGATCGATGGACTCAGTGGCGTACACGTACATGCGCACCGGCAAGGTTTGCGTGGCCGGCGAGGTGACGAAAATCGACAGCGTCACCTCGTCAAAACTGTTGATGAACGCCAGCAGCCAGCCCCCGGCGACTCCCGGCAAAATCATCGGCAAGGTGATTTGGCGGAACAGCGTGAAGCGCCCGGCACCCAGCGATTGCGCCGCGTGTTCGGCGCTGCGATCCAGGCCAATGGCCGAGGCCAGCACCAGTCGCAGCACATACGGCGTGATCACCAGCACGTGAGCAAAGATCAGCCAGGCGAAGCTGCCGTTGACGCCCATCAGCGCAAACAAGCGCAGCAGTGCCACGCCCAACACCAGATGCGGAATGATGATCGGCGACAGAAACAGGCCATTGAAAAAGTCCCGTCCGGGAAACTCGAAACGGGTGATTGCAAGCGCCGCCGGCACCGCAATCAACGTCGCCAGGCTGGCCGCGCAGAACGCCAGAATCAGACTGTTGTAAAACGCATCGACAAAGTCGGCGCGCTCGAACACCGCGCGGAACCAACGCAGGGAAAACTCCGTGGTCGGCAGACTCAGGGTGTTTTCCGGGGTGAACGCCACGAGGCAGACCACCACCAGCGGCGCCAGCATGAACACCACCACCAGGGTATGGAACAGCAGGGCGAAAGGAGCGTTCTTGGACATGACGAGTTATCCCAATGACTTCTTGTAGCGGCCTTCGATCATCCGGTTCCACGACAGCATGATCAGCAGGTTGAGCAACAGCAGAGCGACGGCGATGGCGGCGCCCATCGGCCAGTTGAGCTCCGACAGGTACTGGTCGTAGATCAGCGTGGCGACCATCTTGATCCGGCGCCCGCCGAGCAGGCCGGGAATGGCAAAGGAGCTGGCCGCGAGGCCGAACACGATCAACGTTCCGGACAACACGCCGGGCATGATTTGCGGCAGCACCACCTGGCGCATCACCGTGAAGTGACTGGCACCCAGCGACATCGCTGCTTGTTCGGCGGCCGGGTCGAGTTTTTGCAGAGAGGTCCAGACCGGAATGATCATGAACGGCAACATCACGTGAACCAGTGCAATCACCACCGCGAACGGCGTGTACAACAGCTTCATCGGTGAGCCGCCGAAGGCTTGCAGTGTCTGGTTGACCAGACCGTCGGCGCCGAGCAAGAGGCTCCAGCCGAAGGCGCGCACCACCACCGAAATCAGCAACGGCGTGAGGATCAGAATCAAGAAAATCGAACGCCATGGCGCGCCCATGCGGCTGAGGATGTAAGCCTCGGGCACGCCGATCACCACGCAGAGCAGGGTGGTCAGGGCGCTGATCCAGAACGTGCGCAAAAAGATTTCGTAGAAGTACGGATCACCCAGCAGGCTGCTGTAATGGTCGACGGTGTAGGCGTCGCCGTTGATGCCCGAGCTGTAGTCGAAGACGTTGAACGACAACACCAGCGTCAGCAGCAGCGGGATCACCAGCAGGCAGACGTATAGCGCCAGCGCCGGTGCCGACAACAAGTAGCCCTGACGTCCCTGGCGAACAGCCACGAGCGTACTCATGCCGACACCTCGTCGACACTCAGCACCCGCAGCAGCGCCGTGTCCCAGTCGAGGCCGACCGGTGTGCCTTCGTTCAGTGGTGCCGAGCCGTCGTTGCGGCGCACCACGCTGAGTTCGCCGAGGCTGGTCGAAACGCCGTACAACCATTGGCTGCCGAGAAAGAAGCGGCTGACGATCCTGCCTGGCAGGCGGCCGTGATCCTTGTCCCGCAGATCGATTTTTTCCGGACGCAGGCTCAGGGTCAGTTCACCACCGCTGCGCACCTGAACCACACCCGCACTGTCTCGTTCGCCGGGCAGCAGATTGGCCTTGCCGACGAAGCCGGAAATGAACTCGGTGCGCGGATGTTCGTAAAGGGTGTAGGGCGCGTCGATCTGGGTGATGCGCCCGGCCTGCATCACTACCACGCGGTCGCTGATGGACAGCGCTTCGGACTGGTCGTGGGTGACCATCAACGTGGTGATTCCGACTTCGCGCTGGATGCGGCGGATCTCGAATTGCATCTCTTCGCGCAGGTTGGCGTCGAGGTTGGACAGCGGCTCGTCGAGCAACAGCACCGGCGGCTCGATCACCAGGGCGCGGGCCAGCGCCACACGCTGGCGCTGACCACCGGACAGTTCGCGTGGGTAACGTTCTGCGTGCTGGTCCAGACGCACCAGTTTCAACACCCGATCCACGCGCTGCTGCAACTCGCCGTTGGGCACTTTGCGCATGCGCAGGCCGAAGGCGACGTTGTCTTTGACGGTCATGTGCGGAAACAACGCATAACTCTGGAACACCACGCCCAAGCCACGGCTGGCGGGTTTGGCGTGGGTGATGTCGCGACCGTCCAGCAGAATGCGCCCGCTGGTGACTTCGACGAAGCCGGCGATCATTTGCAGGGTGGTGGTTTTGCCACAGCCGGAAGGGCCGAGCAGGGACACGAACTCGCCTTTCTCGACCGAGAGGTGAGTGGCGACGACGGCATCGATGTCGCCGTAACGTTTGCCGAGTCCTTCAAGTTGCACAAAAGCCATAACTGCGCTCCACCTGAGATTGTTATGCGCGGCCTGAGGTCGCGCTTTTTTGTATGGGCAGATACGAAAGGGTGTTGCGGGGTGCGTTGGCGCTCGACTTGGGTCGGCTGCCGCTGTTGTTCGAATCGCCCCTGTGGACGCAGATTAGGACGAAGACTAGGATGGGCTCAATGGCCTATTTCACTGAAGCGATGACTATTTTCAGTTTCATTCGGTGAGTAAATTAATTGTCGAGAAATGGCATGACTGATTCCATTGAGCGGAATGAAAACAAAAATGAAGTCGGCGTCGGTGCGGTCTCCCGGTTGTTTGCGGTGCTGCGCAGTCTGGGTGACACCGTCGAGGGCGGGGAGCGCGTGACGCAACTGGCCCAGCGCATTGGTTTGTCGCAACCGACCACGCACCGTTTGCTGCGCAGCCTGATGGACGAGGGCATGGTCGAGCAGGACGTTCGCAGCAAACGCTATCGCCTGAGCCTGGATTTTTTTGCGCTGGCGGCGCGTGCCGGCAATACCGGAAACCTGCGCGAACTGGTGCGGCCGTCGTTGTTGCGGTTGTCGGCTTCGCTGGGGGATTCTTTGTTTCTACTGGCGCGCAGCGGGTTTGATGCAATCTGCCTGGACCGCAGTGAAGGGCCGTTTCCGATTCGCACCTTTACCGGCGACATCGGCGGGCGGGTGGCGCTGGGCGTGGGCCAGGGCAGTCTGGCGATCCTGGCGTTCCTGCCGGAAGAGGAGCGTGACACGGTGATCCATTACAACCTGCCGCGGCTGAAGGATTTTCACCTGTATGACGAGGTGTTCCTGCGTTCGGAAGTCGAGAACGTGCGCGCTCTTGGTTATGCAGGGCGCAACACCGGCGTGCTGCAAGGCATGGCCGGCGTGGCGGTGCCGATTCTGGATCGCGAGGGGCGAGCGGTGGCGGCGTTGAGTGTGGCCACCGTGAGTGACCGATTGGGCCCGGATCGCTTGCCGACAGTGGTGGAGATGCTCAAGCGCGAAGCGGCGCTGATCGGGCCGCGGATCAATCCGTTTGATCCGTTGTTGCGGCGACCGTCCCAAGTCTTCGGCCAAAGCTGAACACACCGCAAATCCCTTGTAGGAGCCGGCTTGCTGGCGATGGCGGTGTGTCAGTCAAATCAATGGTGACTGATACACCGC